>CAXIAX010000004.1:0-66636 GCA_964021785.1 uncultured Flavobacteriales bacterium | reverse complement strand
AATGAACGAGTTCTTTTTGTTTCAGAAATAAGAGGTTATTTTTAGTCAATTTCAAGAAGTCTTGACTTTTTTTTGTTTCTTTTTTTGTGTTAAGACAAAAAGAAGAAAAAGTGAAATATTCTCTGTGAGATTCTGAATCAAGTTCAGAATGGCAGATGAAAAGGAAGCAAAAATTATACCCTAAAAAAGGAAGAAAAGATAATCATTAAGTCCATCTCATTTAATCAACTTTCGTTCATTTTTTCCATTGATGAAAAAACGAACCAAAAAAATCTAGAATTTTCTGAGGTTTTCCGAGAAGCTTTTGTGGTATTTATTACTTTTTCCCACCATGGACTAGAATTATTTATGTAATTATTTTCAGCTTTGTACCACACTGACGAAAAGTTCGGGTTCATTAATGAGTTTCATTTGAAGTAATTGACCTTTTGAAATTTACGTTAAGAAAATGAGCTTTTATTTCGGTTAAAAACAAAAATCTGTTTGAGTTCAAGATGAGTTAGGTCGTTTAAAGTAAATGAAATGAACGAGTTCTTTTTGTTTCAGAAATAAGAGGTTATTTTTAGTCAATTTCAATCAGTCTTGACTTTTTTTTGTGTTAAGACAAAAAGAAGAAAAAGTGAAATATTCTCTGTGAGATTCTGAATCAAGTTCAGAATGACAGATGAATAGATGCGAACCTTAAAAAAAATAATTCTCGATACAATCCCGAGAAATCGGGACCACTCGAATTGACAAGGTTTGATTTCTGTTATAAGTTTTTCATAACCTTTGTTTCTAAAAAGATTAATGTATTTGTCAGTTCGAGTGATTTCAGTTTAAGATAGTAAAACTGAAATAGTATCGAGAACAAATGCAGGGTTTAATCAAATTATGAAGCAGTATTTGTTTTTGCTTTAGCCGTTTTTTTTAATTCCAACTGGTTTTTCTTGTCTCTCAATCTAGAGTTATTATCCACAAAATAATAGACGATAAACGCAATTAACAATCCAAATATGATAGAGTTTTCTATCCAATGTTCGAATGGGTGAACCCAAATTTCTTTGAATAAATCCCAACGTCCTGTAACTTCTATAAAATTCCAAAAGATAATAACTGTAGGAATTGCATAACGAATGGCGTAGTCAAACTTTTTTATTTTAATCAATTTAATGCATAAGAATGCAGACCAAAATAATGAACCAAAGGCTACAAAGTAGGTGAGAGGATGACGGTCACCAGCAATGTCTTTGTCGTATACTAATAATAGTAAAATGTAAAAAGTCCATAGGATGATAATGGTTTCTATAAATGTAATTCCCGCCCAAACTTTGTCCTGTGCTTTTATTTTATCAAATTTTAACCCTCCTAATCTTTGAAACCAATTGAAGAAAGTACAGCTTGATTGTTTGAAAATATACATGATAAGAATGGTAGAAAGTAATCCTACAGAGGATAACATTACTAGGTATTCTGGTTTTGTAGCAATTTCTCCGTTTTCAATAAGTGGAGCTACTTGCAGTTTTTCTGCAATCCATACAAACGAAAACTCCACCCAACCTGTCCAGATAAGTACTCCGGCAATTAAGCCTAGAATGGTGGCAGTAAGTGGTTTTTTGTTTTTTCTTATTCCAAGAAAGAATAAAAATAACCCGATAAACCCAATAATTCCTGCGCCAATAAATTTGTGATCTGGAATTAATTTTTCGTTTAATACCATAAGCGCGTGGCCAATAGGCATAAGGAGTAACACAATAAGAAATGAAAAAACACCTGTTTTAACAGATTTAATTGAAATGGACATAATTTGTTATTTAGATTTATTCTAAACAAAACTACTTCTTATTCTTATTCATTCCAAATAAAAATAAGATGATTTATATCATTTTTTGTTTTTTATTTTAAATTAAATTGGTTGAGATAAAATCTCTAAAGGGAGCTACCCTAAGAAAGAAGAAAATTAAGCCCATATTAATCTAATAAGCCCTAAATTTGAAAAAAAATAATCAATCCTTTGGCTGGAATCTACATACATATCCCTTTCTGTAAAAAAGCATGTGTTTACTGCGATTTTCATTTTTCTACTTCCATGAAAAATAAAAGCGAACTGGTAGAATGTATTCGTAAAGAATTAAAAACGAGAAAAGAGTATTTGGAAACGAGCCATATAGAAACCATATATTTTGGTGGAGGAACTCCTAGTTTATTAGAAAAACAAGAATTAGAAAATATTCTAGAAACAATACGCAAAGAATTTATTGTAGCTCCAGATGCAGAAATAACATTGGAGGCAAATCCTGATGATTTGACTTTTGAAAAATTAGAAGAATTAAAATCTTGTGGAATAAACCGATTGAGTATCGGTATTCAATCTTTTATAGGTCGAGATTTACTGTTTATGAATCGTTCTCACACGATAAAACAAGCGGTAGACTCTGTAGCTGATGCAAAGAAATTGGGGTTTGATAACATTACGATTGATCTTATTTATGGGATTCCTAATTTGACACAAACCGAATGGAAGAGAAACATTGAGAAAGCTTTGGCTCTTGAGGTAAACCATATTTCGGCTTATTGTTTGACTTCTGAAGAGAGAACAGCAATGCATCATGACATTGAAAAAGGTAAATATCAATTGCCTAAGGATGACATTACTTCCGAACAGTTTCATGTATTGGTTTCTACCCTGCAAGAAAATGGATTTGAACAATACGAAATATCCAATTTTAGTAAAATAGGTCATAATTCTAAGCACAATTCTTCGTACTGGAAACAAAAACATTTCTTGGGAGTTGGTCCGTCTGCCCATTCATTTAATGGAAAAACGAGACATTGGAATGTATCCAATAATGGGAGGTATATAAAAGGTGCTAACGAAGATAACTGGGTGGCAGAGGAAGAAGTTTTAGATGAAAAAACACGATATAATGAATACATTATGACTTCGTTAAGAACAAGTTGGGGGATAGATTTAGATTTCTTAAAACAAAATTTTGATTCCTCTTTTGTCTCTCATTTCATTAAAGAAAGTAAGCAATTTGTGATTGCAAATTCACTCTTGCAAAACGGAACTCATTTTATTCTCTCGCAAGAAGGAAAATTATTAGCAGACGGAATTGCTAGTGATTTATTTGTTGTGGACTAATCTTTAGATGTCAGTTAATGTAAGTTTTATTTTCAACTTAAATACTTGTAATAAAACTTTATAACTAAATATAATCTGATGTTTTTAGAAGAAACAATGTCAGTTTAATTGAAAAACTCCTTTTCAGTCTCATTTTTATTTGTTCAATTTTACTGTGTAAATAAAAATACACAGCATGAAGAATATTAATTACTATCCCAAAACAAAAATGTCGCCTTGGAGAAAAATCTCTTTGGCCTCTTGGAAACCTACAGGCGATTCTGCTTGTTACTGTTTTGAAGAAATAATTGCAGACCCCTTATTGGATTATTGCAAAACAAATTCTATCAATTTGCATTCTTTTATTATTAAAGCATTTTCTAATGCAATACACAAGGAGCCTACAATAAATAGCACTATTAGATGGGGAAAGCTTTATAGAAGAAAACCAATTAGCGTGTTCTTTCACACAATTCTAAATTCGAGAAAAGACGACTTGAGCGGAATTGTAATAGAAGAAGGACAAGACAAGAAAATGAAGGATTTAGACGAAGAATACTCTGTAAAAGTAAAGGACAGCAAAGAGGGATTAAATGACTTTACCGAGTCGAAGAAAATCACAAATGCTACCCCTTCTTTTTTCACCAAACCCATATTGAATTTATATAGTTTCATTTCTTATACGTTAAACTTAAATCTAGCTTTATTTAAATCTAAGAAAAACTCATTTGGGAGTGTAATGATTACTTCCATTGGTAGTTTGGGAATCTCTAGAGCATTTTGTCCTATTGCACCTTATACCAAAGTGCCTATGGTTGCTTCTGTAGGAAAAATAGAAGAAAAACCAGTTGTGATTAACCAAGAAATTAAAATAAAAAAAGTAATCTCATTGGGTTTCACTTTTGACCACAGAATAATGGACGGATTGCATTTTTCTGAGTTTTTTAAAGTACTGAACTCTTATTTTATTAACCCAAAATCTATAGATAATGTATAATATGGCCACCACAAGCCCTAAGTTGCTTGCTTTTTTTGCATCCAAAAATCCTTGGATGGTTTTGTTAAAACTTTTGCCAATTATTGGAGGGTTGGTTTATCTATTGGTGTCTGCCAAGGCCGACTGGAACTTATTGTATTTTGCGATAGGAATTGCCTGCTGGAGCCTTTTTGAGTATATCACACATAGATGGATTTACCACAAAAAAATTAAAAACAAGAATCTAAAATGGTTATTGGATACCTTTCATCTGTATCATCACAATACTCCCAAAGACTACAGAGTGCTTAATGCAGGATTGTTTTTGATGTATCCATTGGCAATTATCATTTGGGGAGTTTTTCTTCTTTTAACTGGAGATGTTGTGAATTCTGCTTGGATAAGTCTTGGTTTTTTATCGTATTATTTTTTATATGAAAACGTACATTACCTTATTCATTATAAGGAATATAAAATAGGATATTTGAAAAAAATGCAATTGTATCACTTGCATCATCATCACAAAAACTGGAAAAAGAATTATGGAAACACTACCGTAATTTGGGATAGAATTTTTGGAACCTACGACAAAGGATACAAATCTTTAATTCTGAACAAAGAACAAAGAAGTAATTTTATAAAAAAGCCTTAATTAGACTTTTATTTAGTCAAATCTACTCGGCTCAATTTTTCACTCATGTGATTAAATAAGCTAGTAAGAGGTTTGTCTATCATCATTTTAAGAAAAGCATTTACTCTTGCTTCGCAATTTAAGAATGCGTCACACTTTCCATTTTCTAGGTCATTGATAGAAATTATTAAATCAAAATCAATAGGAGAATCTTCTCCAGAAACCAATTTTATTTCATTAAACGGAGTAGACGAATCTTTGACAAGTGTAAGTCCAAATCCCATCATTTTGAATGAACAAGAGTCGTATTCTCCTTTCCATTCTGTATATTTTCCTTCTGGCAATAATTCTTTTACATTATTCAAATCCATAAGGTAATTGTAAATGTTTTCTTGAGAACTTGCTATTTCTGTGTGGGTACTTTCAATCTTCATCTTGTCTATTTAAATGCTTTAATAATTCGTTTTACTAATTTGTGTCTGATAACGTCATTCTCATCCAGCTCTACTATTCCTATTCCTTCAATGTCTTTCAGTACTGTCAATGCTTTTATTAATCCAGAGTTTTGATTTCTTGGCAAATCTATTTGCGAAGGATCTCCGTTTATGATAAACTTAGCACTTTTACCCATTCTTGTCAAGAACATTTTTATTTGACTCTCGGTCGCATTTTGTGCTTCATCCAAGATAACAAATGCATTATCAAGAGTTCTTCCTCTCATAAATGCCAAAGGTGCAATCTGAATAATGTTGTTCTCAATGTGTTCTTCTAGCTTTTCTGCCGGTATCATATCTCTTAATCCATCATACAAAGGTTGCAAATATGGATCTAGTTTTTCTTTTAAATCTCCAGGTAAAAAACCTAAATTTTCTCCAGCTTCTACAGCAGGTCTAGTAAGAATTATTTTCTTTACTTCTTTGTTTTTAAGTGCTCTTACAGCTAGCGCTACGGCTGTGTAAGTTTTTCCTGTTCCTGCAGGTCCTACTGCAAACACCATATCGTTTTCAAAACTAGATTCTACTAATTTTCTTTGGTTATGAGTTCTGGCAGATATTTTTTTTCCATTATTACCGTGCACAATAACTTGATCGCCCACCGTATTTTTGACAGTTTCATTTCCGTTTTCACCCATGATATTTTCTAAATCTCCTTCGCTCAAAGTTTTGTATTTTTTAAAGTAATTAATCATCAAATTTATTTTTTCTTCAAATAAATCTAACTCTATTTCTTCTCCACTGAATTTAAGATTTCTTCCTCTCGAAACTATTTTCAAATTTGGAAATCTTGATTGTATGTATTTTAAAATACTGTTATTAACCCCCAATAAATCAACTGGCTCTATTTCGGTTATGGTTATATTTCTTTCTGTCAAATTTGGGTTATTTTAATTATAACTACTTGTTTTAATAAATATAAATAATTTCAACTAAAATTAATTGAAACCTACATTAAATTCTTAATTTTGATAATCAAAGTAACAACAATTATTTGTAAAACAACCTGAAATGGCAATCATAACTTTAACAACAGATTTGGGAGTAAAAGACTATTATGTCTCTGCTGTTAAAGGGACTATTCTCAAAGAGTTGAATAATGAGGTAACTATCGTAGATATTTCTAATCAAATAAACATATTTGATGTGAGAGATGCGGCTTATACAATTAAAAATGCATTCGAAAATTTTCCTAAAGGAACTATTCACATAATAGGTGTAGACTCTGGAATCACAATTTCTAGACAAGCTATTCTTATGGAATATAAAGGGCATTATTTTATTGGAGCAGATAATGGTCTATTTTCATTAATTTATGATTACCCACCAGAGAATTTATACGAATTGAATATAGATTTTAATACCAATGTACTTACTTTTCCTACACGTGATATATTTGCGAAAGCTGCTTGTCATATTGCTCGTGGAGGTACTCCAGAAGTAATAGGAAAAAGAATAGAAAGAATAGCTTCTTTTCAAAAACCAATACCACAAACCCAAGAAAGTTTTATAAAAGGAATTGTAATTCACGTAGACTCTTATGGAAACTCAATTACCAACATTACTAAAAAATTATTTGAAGAAATTGGTAAAAACAGAAGGTATGTAATTGGGTTTAGAAATTATGAAGTAACCAAGTTGTGTTATAATTATTCTGATGTTTCTGATGCCAGTCACTTGGCCTTATTCAATACTGCTGGAAACCTAGAGATTGCAATAAACAAGGGTGCAGTAGGGCATGGAGGTAGTGCGGCTTCTCTTCTAGGGATGAAGGAAGACGAGATTGTTACTGTAACTTTTAATAAATAATAAAATGCTAATTAGAATAGTAAAACTGACGATTTCACCTGATAAAATAGAGGAGTTTAAATCTGTTTATGAATCGCACATGGAACTAATTAAAGGATTTGAAGGTTGTGAAAAGCTAGAATTATTACAAGAAAAAGGAAGATACTCTAACGTAGTTATGACATACAGCTACTGGAAATCCGAAGATGATTTAGCCGCTTACCGTGATTCAGAACTTTTCTTGAAAGTTTGGAAAACTGTAAAACCTCTTTTTTGTGCTAAGCCTGAGGCTTGGAGTATGGAAAGGAAATTTAGTTTATAATAATATCTACTATGACTAAAGCATATATCATATTCGGGATAGTGATACTTCACTTTGTAGTAGGTATTGCTATTTTGGTTTGGAGAATTAATAAGAAACAATAGAACTCGTTTTTGTTATTAATGTTTAGCAAAATCATTTAAAATAAAGATTTGGTGGATATTATTAACTATAAAAAAACTCTAACCACCAAACCATTTATTAACTATGCAGTTTTACTGTTTAGTAAATCTCTTTCCTTTTTTCTGCTTTTATATATTTTGTATTGAAGAATTATCAATAAACTGAAAAATGAGACCATTGTGATAAGCAGTAACAAGCTAATTTCTTTATTTATAGAAGAGAGATCTCCGTGATAAAAGGCTACTTTTCTGAAACCACTTAAGTATTGCGTCAATGGAATGTATTGAGAAAAATTGGCAATAGACTCAGGGATTGCAAGCGTGGGCCAAGTAAATCCACTAAGAATAAAAGCAGGTGTAGAAATTACCATAAGCATTTCGGTAGCTCTTAGCTGGTTGGGAATGGCTATAGAAAACAACATCCCAATACTCATAGAAGAGAGTGTAAGCAATAGCGTTAAAACAAGCATAGGGAAATTGAAAATAGAAATATCCATTTTGAAATATGGGATAAACAAACTTACAATGAACCACATAACAGGAAGCATAATAAAGAATGGCGTAGATTTTAGCAGTACATGGTAGAACGAAAATTTATTTATTCGAGCTAACTTCTTAAAATACCCATCTTCAAAATCTCTTGCAAACACCAATGCCATTGCCAAAAATATAATTTGCTGCATAATTCCTCCTAATAATCCGGGCATCATAAAAGTGACGTAGTTCCCTGTAGAGTTATACAGTTTGTTGTAATTTATCTTAAAACTTTCGTAGGATTCTATGGCTTGCGCTTGGTGCATTCCTTGTTTTTTCAATCCTTCTATTTCTATCCCAGCATTTAGCGTAAGCAAGACCGATTGAATATTTTTACTTGCAGTATTGGCATTTAATAAATTGGCCATATTCAAATCTACTCGTATTTCTGGGTGTCTTTTTTGAAAAATATCGGCTTCAAAATTAGAGGGGATTGTAATGACTGCGGCATATTGTTCGGTAGGCATTTCTGCTTCTATATTACCGGCTGTGTATCGCACATCATTTATTTTTAATCCTTCATTATCGTCAAATGCATCTATTATTTTATTAGAAATAGGACTTTGATCTTCGTCTATAATTACAATTGGCAAATCAATAACTTTGGCATTTGTATACACGTTTCCAAATAGAATTCCGTACAAGATGGGAGCGCCAAAAAAGATGGCAAGCAACACATTGTTGGAGAATATTCGTTTAAATTCTACTCTCAGTAATTTTAAAAAGGTTTTCATACTTTTATTTTATTAATAGGGTAGAATTGATGTAGAAAACTTGATCTGAGATAGAACTAGTAGGAACAACTTTTAACTCATAAATTGATTCGGATAATTTGTACAAAGGGGAAGAACTTGTGATGTCGGCATATTTTGTAAGTTGCTTTATAGTTGCAATTTTAGCCTCTGTTTCTTTCTTTGTATAAGGATTTACAAGAGTTAAATTTTGCCCCGATTCAAATTCATAAATTTTAGATTCTGGAATAGTAAATCTAAAATAAATTTCGTCTTTTTTATATCCGTTTATCAAAGTATATCCTGGGGTTAATAATTCACCTTCTTTAAGGCTCACAGTTTCTATAGACATATCTGCAGGAGCAAGCAGGTATTTTTCTTGTGAAGCTGCAATTACTTCTTGTTCAGAACCTAGTGCTCTGTTTAACATTCCTTGTGCTTGGTCTATTTGTTCCACTCTTGCACCTTTTAGCACTTCATTTTTTTTGGCTTCAACCGCATTTACTTGTGCTCTTGCCATAGATAATTTCATTTCTACTTCATCATATTTTTGTTTGCTTATCAATGAGTCTTGGTACATTGCTTTTACTCTTTCAAATGATTTTTCGGCATACTTCAATTGAGCTTCACTAGCATTTAATTTTCCAGTTATTTGTGCCAATTGTTCTTTAGTAGCTCCATTATTGGCCATATTTAATTGTCCTTTTGCAGCAGTAATTGCTCCTTCTACTTGGGCCATTTTTGCATCTACTTCGGGAATGTAAATCCAAGCCAAAGTATCTCCTTTGCTTACTTTATCACCTTCATTTATGTACAGTTTTTGAATTCTTCCTCCAAGTTTGCTACTTACCGATATAGTTTCAAATTTCACTTTACCACGGTAAGCCGTTATTGTATCGTTAGATGAACCACTGCAAGAGACTAAAGTAATTGCAAGGAAACTTCCTAAGAATAGAGTTTGTATTAATTTCATTTTGATTTTTTTGTTTTAATAATTGAAAATTCCTTTAGCATGAAGTAGGTCTATAAAAGCTCTACGTTCATTAAAATAAGAGGTTTGAATTTTGAAATTGGCTTTCTCCAAATTGTTCAAAGCATCTAGCACCTCATTGATGGATGACAATCCGTTTTTGTATTGTTTTGTGGTTAGTTCGTAAGTTTCGTCTGATAGCTCTATTTCTTTTTGAACTATCAAGGTGTTTTGTATCGTAGTCTCGTAATTCAATTGGCTTTTTATAATACTAAGCGCAATCAATTCTTCTGTTTCTTTTATTTGCTCTTGATATCTGTAGGCATCAATTTTTGTTTTGTTACTTTTCAATTGAGATTCAAAACCATTGAAAACATTCCATTTTACTCCAACTCCCACATACCATTTGGGATCAAGCAAAGAAAGATTTTGATCAATAAATTCGTAATGACCTTGCAAAGCTACTTTAGGAATAAAATTATTTCTTTCCATTTTGGCTTTGTAAAAAGTTGCCTTTTCGGCTTCTTTCAAGGCCTTAATCTCGTTTCTAATTTGTGCTTCGTTTGTGGTAGAATTAGTGAAAGTTTGAAGTTTGTAATCGATAGAATTTAAAACCTCTTTGTTCTCTCCTGTTAGTTGGTGTAACACTTCTATTAGTAGAGTTCTGTTGTTCTTAAACTGCAATTGCTTACCAATAAGTTGTTGTTTAGCAATCTCTATTTTTTTTCTGTCTAGAGGAGTGGCAAGTCCGTTTTCTATAGCTTTTAGTACATATTCCTCTTGTTTTTTCAAATACTTTTCCGAAGACAATAATACTTTGCTAGAGTTAGCTAAAAGTGCTAGTTTATCATATATTTCTATAATTGTTAAAGCAACTTTGTCTTTCTCTATTTCTCCTTTATAATCAATAGAAGCTTGCTTGTGTTTACTTGCCTCAAGTGCATTGTAGGCCTCAAATCCACTAAATAGAACCCAATTTAAATCTGCTGATGATTTTAGAATATTCTTATCTTGAATATTAGGAACATCTTGCAAAGGAACCGAAGCGGGTAGGGGGACATTAAATGGAACTCCAGCATATTCTTTTATCAATAATTTTTGAGTTCCTGTTAAAAGAGTCTGCGTATTGTCGTCAAATTTGATATCGTCATTGAGTCTTGTGTAACTAGCGTTCAGAGTTATTTTTGGAATGAAAACTGACTTAGCAAGATTTTGATCTATTTTGGCTTGGTCCGATTCAAAATCAATCCTTTTTACCTCATGGTTTTTTGAAATTCCTTTATTAATTAAATCTTTTAAAGCGGGATCCAATTCTTGAGCTTGAGTAAGAATTGGTGTCAGTATTCCTATTATTATAAATAAGATACTGTTGTATATTGTTTTCATTTGTATTGCTTGTTTTATTACAATACAAATGTATATCGGTAAAATGTGGTTATTTTTGACCTATATCAAAAAATGAAAATTAATAGTGTTTTTTTCTAATTCGGCTTAATGTTTCTTGGGTAATTCCAAGGTAAGAAGCTATATCTCCCAAGGGCACCCTCATAGAAATATTAGGGAATTCTTTGAGCATATAGTTGTATCGATCACTAGCCGTTTGAAACTGAATGGCATTTAGTTTATTACTTATTTTGGTTGTCATATCGATAGATATTATTCTACCAAATTTTTCCATCTTATGGTATTTCTCAAACAAATAATCTATATTTTCTTTAGTAATGGAATACACCACAGAATCTTCTAAAGTTTCCATAAAACTAAGGCTCGGACTTTCTTGAAAAAAACTTTCTAAACTAGTCATGAAATTTCCTTCACCAAAAAACCATTGGGTCACGTATTTTCCATTTTTATTCAAATAATAACTTCTACCAACTCCTTTTTCAAGGAAATATAATTTTTGGCAAATACTTCCTTCATTCAGCATTACCGTGTTCTTAGCAATAGTTTCTTTGCGAAAATAAGACATAATGTCTTTTAATTCTTCCTCAGGAAAATCGACTCTTGATCTTATGTAATCCGCTATTTGCATGTAAGGGTAGTAGGTTTTTTTTTCGTTTTTAATCCGTGTAAAAGTACTATTTTTTATTTCTTTTCAAATGTCTCCCTCTTGGTTCATTTGCTTCACGCAATACCGTTTCCGAATGTAAAAACAGTGCAGCCTCTGCAGAATCTTTTACTTTTATGGCACTTCTTTCAAGCATTTCCAGTTCAAATTCGTTCAATACAGTATTTCTAATTCCAGATTCTCGCCATTGGGATTTAGGTCTACATCCTTGCTTTATTCCTCTAGCAAGAGAAAGTGCATCCAACAATGCCTGATTGGCTCCTTGTCCTTTAAAGGGGCTCATTGGGTGTGCTGCATCACCTAATAAGGTTACTCTTTTTGCTTGGTTCAATAATGCTGGAGAAAGTAACTCACGGTCGTATACGGGATAACCAGATATTTGCGATTCTTGGGTTGCAGCAATAATTTGAGGGATAGGAGAGTGCCATTGGGTACTGCGAATGGCTTCTTTTTTTAAGAATTCTGTTCCTTTCTCGCTCAGTGCTTTTGCTTCTTGCTCAGAAATTGGATAACTAAGTTGCCACATGATAGAGTTAGCATCATAAGGCATCATATAAATTCGTTCTTTGCCATTTACCGTCTGAAAAACCGTAGCAGAATCCAGCAAGGAACTTTCTACATTTTTTAAATTATCTAACGGACAAATCCCTAAAATTACAATACATCCTAAATATTGCAGGGGAGTAGTTTCTTCACCAATTAGAAGTTTTCTTACTGTGCTTCTAATTCCGTCTGCACCAACTACAAGATCGGCTTTGTTTTGAATAATTTTTCCGTCTACCTCAAAACTTAAATCAACCGTTCCTGCTTCATTTTCTTTGAAATCGACCAATTGATGATTCCATTTTATCGAATTTTTATCTCCAAGTTGCTCAAGTAATTCAAGGCGCAAAGATTGCCTTGCAATGTGTATATTGGTTCGTTTTGGCGATTTAGTAGTTTCGGATTTTATCCATTTTCTCATTCCCCATTCTCCAATAATTTTTCCATCAGTAGTATGAACCAAATGCCTGGTAGAAACCACGCCTTCTTTTAGAGAAAAAATCCCAAATCCTTCTATCGCTTTACTAGCTTGTTGTAGGGTGAGTCCGTAGCCTTGTGACCTAGCATTAAATCCGCTATCTCGTTCGTAAAGGGTGTAAGGAATTTCTCTGTGAAGACAAGCTACAGCAAGAGCAACTCCGCCAATTCCACCACCAATTATAGCAATGTGAGGATAGTTTTCTTTGTCGGGCAAGGGAGTATTCTCCGATTTTATTAATCCTGATCCACTGCAAGTGGGGCATGAAAATAAATGTCCTTTTGGTTTTACAGGTATAGGTCCTGTGTGATTCGAGTTTTCAAATTGGGCTAAATCTTGTTTGTATTTAATACGAACTTTTTTACGGAGCTTTTGCCTTTTTTTGCCCCTTCCTTTGCAGTCTAGACAAACAGTAAAACTTTCCATATTATTTCCCAATTTTTTCAACTCAGTCTCATTTAGTTGTTTTCAATAAATGAGAAAACAATGTTTTACGCAAGTTAAAAATCAACTTGTTTTAACCTGCGTAAAATACAGTTTTATTTCCAGATATCGTTTGCTGCAGTCAAAATAACTGGAGCACCTTCTGTAATCATAATTGTGTGTTCGTGTTGAGTTACAAATCCACCTCTGTTTCCTACCATTGTCCATCCGTCATTGCTGTTTTCTACTGCAAGTTCCGATTTTGTAGAAATAAAAGTTTCTATTGCAACCGTAGTATTTTTTTCGAATTTCTCCTTGTTAGAATCTTCTGCGTAGTTTAGGATGTGGTCTGGTTTTTCATGTAAACTTCTTCCAACTCCGTGACCAGCCAAGTTTTCAATAACCATGTATCCTCTTTTAATGGCTTCAGTTTCTATAATATCTCCCAAGTCGGCAATCTTCATACCGTGTTTGATACTGTTTATCGCTTTTTTCAGAATTTCTTTCGAAGCGTTAACTAATGGTAAGTGGTTGTGAATGTCTTCTCCAATTACAAAAGAACCTCCATTATCCGACCAAAATCCATTTAATTCTGCTGAAACATCAATATTTATTAAATCACCTTCTTTTAATATTTTTTTATCCGAAGGAATTCCGTGTGCAGCTTCCTCATTTAAGCATATACAAGTGTAACCAGGAAATTTATACGTTTCGTAAGGGGCAGATTTTGCTCCGTAGCTTTTTAGTATTTCTGCTCCAAAATCATCTATTTCTTTGGTAGACATACCAATTTTTGCATATTCTCTCATTTGCTTTAGTGTAGTTGCAACAACTTCACTAATTTTTTTCATTCCTTCTAATTCGTGGTCTTCTGAAATTAACATGGTATCTTTTTATTTAAATGTATAGTAATCCGTTTCTTTTTTGAAAAGTAGAGTTAGATGCTTTCAACAAATTTCAAGAATACTTTTTTGTGTAAATCCAAATCCATATTGGCAGATAAAGCAACACGAGCAATATAATCTTTGTCTCCTTCTTTAGTTGTTCCTTGTGTAGAAGTAGCAGGTATTGTCCAGTAACAACCTTTCAATTGTCCGTAACTCACACAGTATTTACTTTCGTTAGGTATCTCTGTAATCATTAAGTTTATCAACCTGTGATTTAACTCTCTTTTATAAGTTTCTTTTTCTTCAGCTGTATCTCCTTTTGTAGGTAAATCCAATGAGAATACCGAAGGAGTGAATCCTTGCTGAGCTAATTCTTCGGACACAAAGTTTATTTTTGCACCAGGTAAAGCCTCATGAATAAAGTTTACAAAATCACGAGTATTTGTGTAAGCTTCACTTATTCTTTGGTTCATAGAAGGCATTTGTTTAGCCAATATTTCATATTGAAGTGCAGTAGCTTCATTATCACAAAGTGCTAAATGCTTTTCTATTTTTTCTATCAATGCATTGGTTGTTTTGTTTCCTACACAATAACCAGCAGTACATTTTCCTCCACTTGGAAATTTAGATCCACTAGCAAATGAAATTGTTCTTACAGCAGATAAAATGTCATTGTCACCCAAAAAGTGAACGTTTGGACAAAATGTTTGGTCAAGAATAAAAACAGGATCTACAGCAGTTTCACCTGATTCAGTTTTACGAACCATGCTCAATGCCTCTTTCAATTGAATCAAATCAGGAACCTCTACTCTTGGGTTTGTTGGAATTTCTGCAATGATATAAGGAACAGCATCTTCTTTGGCAACTTTAGCCAATACTGTATTTATGCTTTGTACCATGTCGTTATCGCCATCCACAGCCAAATCTACAACTTCTACATTATCCAAACAGGCAGCAACTCTTCTTGCTTGATCATTGGTTCCACCATAACAATTGGTAGGAACAATAATTTTTATTGCTTTTCCTTTATGGTTTTCAATAGCATTATCTACCAATCCCATTAAGATAGCATATTGTATAGAAAGACCACTAGAGGCAACTAAAGCCTTAGTAGTAGTATTGGTTATTGTATTAATAGAATTTACAACACTTGCTTTGTCAGCTTCTATAGAATGTGTATCGTTTTCAATTGCCGATTGAGCAACTAGTGCATTCAATGCTGTAAGAGAATTTGCAGGAGTCATTGCAATTGTTTCTCTTCTTCTCACGTGTTGAATATCCGAAACATAATGAGAGTTTTGTTCTCCATTAATAATCAAAATACTCCCAAGGTGAGAATAGATATTGATGTAAAAATCTACTTTATTATTTAGGTTTAAACTACCAATTGTTTCTTGTTGTGAAAGGAAGATTGTGCTCCCGTCAAAGTCGGTAATATCTTCGGCAGAATTAACTTGTTTAAGCTCGAAATTGTAACCGTAAACATTTTTTACAGCTTCTGCATCAAAGCAAGCCGGAAGCTCACCCGTGTAATTTATTTGAGTGTTTTTATTTTCTAATAAATTTTTTCTAAGCACAGCTAATACAGGAACAGTTTTAGATGAAAAACTGATTACGTTTTCTGCTTTTAGGTTTTGCAAGTTTGCAATTCCCCATTCCAAAACACAAGACAATGGATGACCCAGTCTAATGTAATCGTATGCTGTAGGTAATCCGTTAAGCGCTTTCTCTTCCGAGTTATTGTTTTTATATAAGTTTTCAAATTGATCTAAAAACTCAGTTTTAGCCAATGATTCGTTATAAATATCAAGCCTATGTGTAGTTGTACTCAACCATCCTGCAGGCATGTTTTTCAATACTTCTTTTATGTATGTAATCATTTTGTTGTCTTCCATTTTTTTGAACCTTTTATTAGACTATAAAGGTACAGCTTTTAGAATTACAAAAAAGTGTGAGTGGATGAATTCTCTAATTTTTATCAACCGATATTAGAGGATATGAACAGTGTAAATTAAGATAGATATTTCTGGGTGTAAATTCAAAAAAGATAAAATGTTTGTAATCTTATTTTTGGAGAAAAATAAAAAAGCACGAATCGATTAAATTCGTGCTTTTGTTTTGAAATTTATATGAGTATTTCAATTATTTCTAGATTCTATTCATTTCAATATTAGAAACTATTAGAACTCCAAAAAGGATAATAAGAAGTATCATAATTGCAATAGAGTCTTTATGTTTTAAATGAGCTACAAATGCCGTTATCAAAAAGAAAGCTACACCAGCATATGCCCATTCTTTGATTTGTAGAGAGGCAAACGGAACAAGTAATATAACTGCAGCAACAAGTTTTAATATGGCTAACTGCAAGATAAAAAAATCAGGAAATCCTAATGATTTAATCCCTTCAATGGTAGGTTTGATAAATAGGTAACTATAGGAACTTAACAACAAAAAAACAGAAATAACTGAAGTAGTAGACCAATATAATGCGCTCATAGTGATTATAAAAAGCTATTTTTTATTTGCTCCACTATTTTGTTTCCATCGGGATCTGCTTGAGTTTTTAATTCACAAAAATCTTCAGCCCATTTAGAAGTACGTATTCTCAATGGAGGCTTTTCATTTTGTGCTACGGTTAAAACAACTTCGGCAACTTCTTTTCCTGTTTGATATACTTGTACTTTACTTTCGTTTGCTCTTTGTTGATTTCCTGCCATATATTTTTCGAATATTGGTAAATATTCGCCAGAAGATAACTGTCCATCTACAGCCGTTTTTCCAACGGCAGAACTCATGAACTCGGTACTTATTCCTCCTGGTTCTACACAGCTAATCTTAATGTTAAAAGCATCTGTTACATAAGTTGCGAGTCCTTCCATGAATCCTTCTACAGCAAATTTAGCTCCGCAATATAACTCATTAAATGGTTGCCCAACTAATCCACCAACTGAGGTAATACTAATTATATGTCCAGATTTTTGTTTACGCATATAAGGTAAAACTGCTTGCGTACAAAAAGCTACCCCATGGTAATTTACATCAGTTACCCATCTAATTTCTTCTTCTGTAGATTGTTCGGTAGTTTTTGCAAAGCCGGCTCCAGCATTGTTCAATAGAGTATCTATTCTTCCATCTTTTTCTATAATGGTTGCTACTGCTTTGTTTATCGATTTTATATCCGTTACGTCCAAAGGAAGTATTTCAATGTTCAATTTTTCTTCCTCAATTCTTTCTTTAAGCAAAGTAGCTTTTGCTAAGTTTCTCATTGTAGCATATACTTTATAGTTGTTCTTAGCAAATAAAATAGCGCTTTCCATTCCTACTCCTGTTGAAGTTCCTGTAATTAAAATGTTTTTCATTGTTGTTTTGTTTTATTGGAGTGAATATTCATTCCAATTTGTAGTTAAATTTTTTTACTCCTTAATTCCATCCCAAACCATCTTGGTATGATTCTCAATAGACGATTTTTTCAATTCATTATTATCAAAATACCACCTAAGAAAAGAGAGTACTGCACCACCAGTAAACATCATAATCTCATTGATATCCATATTTTTTATGATTCGATCTTGTTTTCCTTTTTCTAACAATTCCAAAATAGGAGAAATGGCCATTCTTCCTTGTTCTCTGCTTTCTTCTGTAATCATTGGAGAGGCTTGTAGTTGCTCCATGAATTTAAAATAGATTGGATTTTTAATAAAAAAGCCTATCATAGATTTTAAATAATTTTCAAATTGTGTTTTGATAGGAGAAGAAGAATCAAAAGCTAGAATAACAGATTTCTCCTTTTCTTTGATAGAAACGTAAATTTCATTAATCAATAATTCCTTGTTTGGAAAATAATTGTAAATAGTACCCATCCCAGTTCCTGCAGATTTTGCAATAGCAGACATGGGTGTATTATGAACTCCTTTTTGTGTTAGGAGTGAAAGTGCAGCTGATAATATGTTTTCTTTCTTAGTCACCTCACAAAGATATATTATTTGGAATGATTATTCCAAATAATATAAGTTTTTTTTAGAATAATATTTTAATTGGGTTTAAATAAAACGCCAGAATTTCTTCTGGCGATTTTTTAAGATAATTATTAATTACTTAGTCCAAGCAAAAGGTTGGAATGGTGCATCTACTGGTGTATTTGCAATGTGATTTGTGTAGTTACTGATTATTTTTTGAGAAAGTCCCAAAATAACATCCAATACTTGTCTTTCTTCATATCCTGCTGCATAGAAAATTTCTAAATCTTCTTGCGATACGTGACCTCTGTTACGAACAACTTTTAATGTGAATTCGTGTAGTACTTGTAATTTTTCATTTGGTAAAGTAGTTCCATTTCTCAATGCTTCGGTAATTTCTGAATCTACTTTCATCATGTTTGCGATAGCTGTGTGAGCAGGTACGCAATAATGACATTCGTGCTCTACATTTATCGTTTGCCATACTACTGTTACTTCTTCTTTGTTGAAAGAAGAAGACGAGAATAATTTGTGAATAGTTTGGTATGTTTCAAATAATCCTGGTGATCCTGCCAATACTCCGTGCAAGTTAGGAATCATTCCGTTTGCTTTGATAGATTGTTCTAAAAGTGGCTTACTTGCTTCAGGAGCCGATTCCATTGTTTGAATTTTTAATGTTGTCATTGTTGTTTGTTTTATATGTTTTTATTTATTTTAATAACTAAACAATCGTTTAGTTTAAAGGTAAAAAAAAGGTTAAAGGTTTTTGAAGGTTAACTCAATGTAATCCTCAATTTCTTTGGTAGAATTAACTCTAGCTGCTGCAGCCAGTCCATGTTTTGCAAGCAATAAATAATTAGCCTGTTTTGTCACGGTTTCTGTATCTTTCGTTTTGTCAGTTTTTAATTTTTCAATAATCAGTTTCTTCAAATTATCCATAAAAGAATTCATTTGCTCTTTTATCAATTCATCTTCAGTCTCAGAAAACTCATTGTAAGTATTGGTTACTAAACATCCTTTTTCGTTTCCTTCTTGGTAACTAATAGAGATCGAATCATAGAAAAATTCCTTGATGTCTTCTATTCCGTTAGTTCCTTTTTGAAATTTATCAAAAATGCTATGAACGTTCTTTTTGTATGCTTTTAAGCTTTCAACAAAAACGCCATGTTTATTCCCAAAACTAGAGTAGATAGAAAATTTATTAATGCCCATTTCTTTTTCGAGCATTTGCATAGAAGTGTTTTCATAGCCGTTTCTCCAAAACAAATTCATTGCTTTAGCGATAACTTCTTCTTCTATATATTGTTTTTTTCTAGCCATTAGATTTCTAATTCATTACAAAGCTAAACAATCGGTTAGTAATAAAAAAGGGTTTATACATTTATTTTTAATTATTCTTGTTTTTAAAGGGATTGGAGTAGGGTTTGAGTTGCTTTTTAAATAAAAAAGCATAAAAATTGTATTTGTTTTTTTTCTAAATAAAGAAAAATATAAAATGAAAACAAGCATTTCAAATGCTTGTTTTCATTCTCAGATATTTATGGATTAGTAGACCATAAAGCGGCACCTTTAAGCATTGCTCTTCTTGGTAATTTTAATCCAGCAACTACTAATTCAGCAAAATCTTCTGGTTGTAATACCGATTCGTTTTCTTCTTTGTTTACAATTCCTAACTCTATAGACATATCAGATGCGATAGTACTTGGAGTTAATGTACAAACTCTAATATTGTTCTTTCTTACTTCTTTCATCAAGGACTCAGACATACCGATTACAGCAAATTTTGAAGCAGAATAAGCAGATGTATTTGCATTTCCATTCAATCCAGCTGTAGAAGAAATATTGATAATATCACCTTCATTTTGGTCTATTAAGTGAGGAAGAACTTCTTTAGTCACATAATACATTCCCATTACATTGGTTTGTATAATTTGGCTCCATTGGTTAACTTCCATGTCGTTAAATGTCCCAAAAGCTGCTATTCCTGCATTGTTCACCAATATATCTATTGATCCCAGGTCAGCAATAATTTTTTTGATTCCAGTTTGCACTTCTTCGTAATTACTAACATCAAAAACCGAATAGAATGCTTTTACTCCATAAGTTTCCAATTCTGCTACGGTAGCTTTCATTACCTCTTCGTTTCTTCCAGTAATTGCAATGTCAATTCCTTCTTTGGCAAATGCAATGGCAGTTGCTTTACCTAAACCTCTTCCTCCACCTGTAATGATGGCTTTTTTGTTTGTCAATTTTTCCATTTATATAATTTGTTATGATTTTTTATTGAATTTATTCCTTGTAATATTCTACCTTGAAATAACGCTTCAAAGTTACTAAACTTTCAATTTCTGTTGTTGAAATGAGATTAAGAATTTATTAAAACTTGAATTAAATCTTCCTTTGCTTAACTCTTAATTTATTGTAAAAAAAAAACGGTTTGAGACAATTCTCAAACCGTTTTAGAAAATAATGAAATTCATTTATTCCTTTATCACTTTGTAGGTAGAGTTAGATTCATTTATTGTAACCTTAATTAAATAAATTCCTGAAGGAAATTGTTCTAAGTTTATTTTTGTTTCTTGATTTTGAATAAGAACGGAAGACAAAAGTTCTCCTGTGATAGAGAAAACATCTGCTTTATCTTTTTGATTAAAAATAGTTTGAGAAGAAAATAATGAAACTGAATTTGAAGTAGGGTTTGGATAAATGTTTATGTTACTTTTCGTAACAATGTTTTCATTTACAGAGGTTACAAAACCGCTAAAGCAGGTGTTTGTAAATGCCGTACTTAATTCTGTACTATTGGTTAAGGTCGCAGTGCTATCCATGCAGATACATCTTCCGTCATTATAATTGTATGTCATGTAGCTTGCGTCAGTTTCAAAAGCTTTAAAAGTACATTGTTCGAATGTTAAAGAATCGCTTGTGAGAGATTGAGAAGCATGGTTCCAGTTACTAAATAATGTATTTCCGCCATTCCAATGATTAAAACCAGACTCTTGAATAAAGTCACAAGGTTTAAAAAAGAGTAGGTAAAGTGTTCCTGTTCCTCCAGCTCCTCCGCCCATGTTTACTGCTATTGTGCCGTCTCCTCTTAAGTCTCCAATAAATGAAATGGAACGAGAAAAACGTTCATCTGAAGCTAAAACTAACCCAAATCCACCATCCAAATTATTTATTCTTGTATAAGTTTTTACTGTTTTGTTGGGGTTTAAATAAAGGATATATCCATTCCCTTCATTTTGTTGATTAGCACCTGTAATTAAATCAGGTACACCATCTCCATTCAAATCTCCAGGAGCACAAAGTGCATGTCCAAATGCTGCTCCAGAAGTTCCATTGGCATTCAATCCATCATACAAAGTATCGGCAAATCCATTTAGTCCTTCCGTAATTTTAATTTTTGATGTGACATTGAATGTAGTAGAATCTAAAGAAAGTATCCAAATTGCACCTTTTCCACCGTCAGACATAAATGCACCAACTGCTAGTTCTTTTGTTCCATCATTATTAATGTCGCCAAGCATTGCAACTTCTCTTCCTCCAAATCTATCATTGTTTACTAAGCCAGTTCCAAATCCTCCTTGTGTAGAACTTATAGTCACGGTATTGCTATTAATTACTCTTGAATTATTATTAAAAAACAAGATTTGTATTGCGCCTCTTTGTGTCCCTCCATCATTTGAAGCAGAGTTACAAGCAACAAGATCTATTCTTCCATCACCATTTATATCGCCAATTGCAGAAAGACCCTGAGAAGTTATATTTTGGTTTTTCACATAATTTTTCACAGTACCATTGGTATCCAAATGAATAATATAAATAGAACTAGTAGGAACAGAATTGGCAGAAACTGCAATGTCAGGAATTCCATCATTGTTGTAATCACCAACTCCAGCCACACCATATCCAAAAAAACTTCCAGAGTACAGTGAATCTGTAAATCCTCCTTCAAGCATAGATATTTTTTGATTGGATTTAACCGTCCCGTTTGCATTCATAAACACAATATAAACAGCACCTGCATCTGTTGCTCCATCATCATCCGAACGAGCACCCACCACTAAATCTAGTACACCATCATTATCCACATCACCTATTACATCATGATCTCGGCTAAATCTGTCTCCAGGATCCAAGGAAGCAACAAAACCTCCAAATCCATTTTCTATTTTCACATAGCCATCAGGGCCAAATTGGGTGGTTGTTTGCGAATAGTAATTGATGTTAAGAAACAATAGGGCGAAAGCAATCAGGTTTAATTTTATTCTCATTGGTCTAGAATTATAGTTAATAGTTTGGTAAGATTACTTTGACAACAATAAGTTTAAAAGGTTTAATCTCTTGGATAAAAATAATAAATTTTAATTTATAATAAGGAAGTGATTTTTTTGAGTTTAGAGCAAAAAAAAACGGTTTGAGATAATTCTCAAACCGTTTTTGGATGTGTGTTTTACTAGTAATTAGTCAATCACAGTTACTAATTCATCAATTGGTTTACGAACTTTTGCAAGTTTTACCAACCAGTCGTTTTCTTCGTCTCTGTATCCTATAGGTAACATGACACAACTTCTAAGACCTTTTTCTTTCAATCCTAAAATTTTGTCTACTGCTTCTGGGTCAAACCCTTCAAGTGGTGTAGCATCAACTCCTTCAAAAGCTGCTGCAGTTACTGCATTAGCAAATGCAATGTAAGCTTGTTTTGCAGCATGGTTAAAGTTTTCTTCTGCATCTCTTTGTGGGTAACTTCCCAACAACATTTGACGGTAGTTTTCCCATCCTTCGTTTTCAAATCCACGAACTGTGTTCGTTAAATCAAATTGCTTGTTGATTCTGTCAGCTGTGTAAGTATCCCAAGCAGCAAATACAAATAGGTGAGAACAGTCAGATATCACAGATTGATTCCAAGCTACAGGCTTGATTTCATCTTTTACTGCTTGATTCTTGATTACAATTACTTCAAAAGGTTGTAATCCACTAGAAGTAGGTGATAGAGAAATAGCTTCAATAATATTTGCTATTTTTTCTTCAGATACTTTTTCTCCGTTCATTGCTTTGGCAGCATATCGCCAATTTAATTTATCTAATAATTCCATTGTTTAATTGTTTTATATGTGTTTAATTTATTTTTTATTGTCATCAGATAGCATTTTAATCCATTCGTTTAATAGATCTTTTAATTGCATTACCTCTGAAAGTTTAATGTTTTCTGTAACCAATATCTTAGCCAATTCATCTGGCACGGGTGCGGCTTCAGTTTTAAGGTGTTTACCTTTTTCGGTTAATTTTATTATTACTGTTCTTTCGTCCTCTTCAGAACGATTTCTTTCTATGAATCCCGATTTTTCCATCCTTTTCAATAGGGGGGAAAGCGTGTTGGTATTCAATAAAAGTTTTTCAGAAATTTGATTAACAGGAGTTCCATCATTTTCCCACAATACCATCATAACAAGGTACTGAGGGTAAGTGATTCCCATTTTATCTAAAAATGGTTTATATGCTTTGGTAAGCAAACGAGAAACCGAATATAGAGGGAAACAAATTTGATTGCTTAATTGTAATTGAGAATCATCCATATTAATTGCTTTTTTTACTGGCTCTCCATGATTTCCAAGCTCCAGATGCCCACAAAGCCCAAACAATTAAAAGAGGTTGAAAAAACAACCTTCTTAATCTTGCTCCATCATTATCTAAAACTCCAAATGCATCTTTAGCATCTAAATATTGAGAAATGTTTCCTGGAAATATCAAAACGAAAAATAGTGCTAATGCCCAACCAAAATTTGCTCTTTGTTTTTTCCATAAAGCCAATCCAAATCCTAGTGATAGCTCTACTATACCCGATAAGATTACAACCAAATCTTTACTCATAGGTACCCAGTCTGGCACTTGTGCCTGAAAATCTACTCTGTTAAAAGTAAGGTGACTATACCCTGCAAATATCATAAATGCAGCTAGTAGAATTCTAAATATATTCTGTAATGTTGTTGTTTTTATTGTTGTACTCATAATAGTGTCGTTCACGTTTAAGTCGTGCGCGATACAAATGTAAATCTTTTTTTATTAATAGTGCAAATTTCTTTTAAAATAATGTAGTGAAGAAACGAAAAAGGGAATATCTCTTATTCTTTTAAATGGGTAAGTGATTTTTCAAGAATTTGTTTGGATCACATTTAGTTTTAACCGAATCAATCAATTCGAATAGTATTGTTTTATAATTTACTAAGTATTGTTTTATCAATATAGAAAGTACCAAAAGGAATAAAGCAAGCAAGGATTATTTTCCAGGTAGTTGTTTTAAATTTCCAATTGTATTCTACACCAACACTTAAGGTGTTGATGATAAACAATAAGAATAAAGCACCATGAATAGGCCCCAAAGAAATTGAAATGGATGGATTTTGAAAGAAATATTTCATTGGTACAGCAATGAAAACAAGTATTAATAATGATATGCCTTCAAGGAAACCTATTAAGCGCAGTCTTCCAATCTTTGTTTTTATTAAATTTTTCATAATTATCGAATATAAGGTCTAGTTGCTAAAGGTGAAAAGGGCCAAGGTATGGCCATGAGTATAAGTATTAATGCAATGGAATAGAAAATCCATATTGTTTTGAATTTTTCTTTGTCTGTCTGTTTTCGTTTAGCTATGGAAGAACCAATTGTGATTATTACAATGGCGATTATCATAATAAGGATATGGATTATTCCGAAGAATAATGAATCTAAATGGTAAATAGCTTTATTGAAGTTTTTCCAGAAATAAGAAACAAAAGGACTTTGAGTATATAAAATTATCCCGATTGTAAGCTGAATATGTGCAATGGTTGCAGTCCAATGTCTTATGAGATCATCTTTTTTGCTAAATTTCAGTTTATATAATTGACCTTTTATTCCGGTATATATTGCAATTAAGATACTAATTAATACTAGCCAACGAGCAACAGAATGAGAGGAAATAAGTATAGAGTACATCATTGTTTTGTTAAATAATAATGCAAATATAACACTTAACATACTAACTAGTATGTGCAATTAAAAAAAATCACCTTAAATTTCCTAAATATATTTTAAGTTCTTCTAAATAAGAGTAATAAGAATCGTTATTGTTGTAAATTTTACCAAAATTTCTGATTCCCCAATATCCTGAAGTAATAAATAGAGCAACATGTTTGGGATTTACATTTTGACGAATAATTTTATCATCTTTTGCTTTGGAGAGGCAATTTTCCAAGGCTGTTTGCCATTCCAAAATTATTTCATTTAATGCTTTTGAAAACTCAATATTCCATGGAGTCATTTCCTGTGTTAGGTTTCCTGCAGGGCAACCATATTCTAGTTTCAAAAACGGATTTTCTAAAAGCAATGATTTTGTCATTAGATAGATTTGTTCTAGCGGCTTTTTGGTATTTGATAGAGGAATAACAAATGTATCTTGAATAATAGGCTTTATTATTTCATTTACCATGGCAATCCCCATTTTATCCTTTGTTTTAAAATGGTAATAAAAAGACCCTTTTGTAACTTTGGTTGTAGCTATTATTTCATCAATACTAGTAGTTTGATATCCTTTTTTATAAATAAGTTCAAAGGCATTTTCAAGAATGATTTGCCTATTAGTTTTTGCAGTAGTCATAAAAGATACTAATTGGTATGAAGAACAAAGTAATAAAAAATTAAAGATTTGCAGGTTAGTTTAAAGTGAAAAAACTTTTTCTATAAATTATTTCACAGTGTATCTTACAATTACTTCATTGTCTAGAATTACATTGGTAGACCAAATAAACTGTGCATCATTTAGGTTGTTGTCAAATACATCTACAAAATTGGTGTAAGCAGGTTTATTATCTACCCCAATAGTTTCATTGGAATATTCACTGGCGTTTGGCCAATTGCTATCGTCAAATGATTGAGTTTGCCAATCTGTTGGGGTTTTCCAGTGTAATGCGTAATATGAGCTTCCATCATCAGAATCTTCGGTATTACAGTCTTGTGATAATCTTACGGTTCCCTCTTCTTTAGCACAAGAAAGAGTTTTTAACGGAGAAGTATAAAATGTTTGAGCTTTCCAATTGGAGTTTGTAGTTGCAATTATTGCATTGCTCGTATCTTTAAACACTGCTACCATTCCGCCATCACCAGCATGAAATTCTTTTCCTCTGTTGCTTTCAGATCCTAATCCACTATTTTCTTCCCAGTCTACAAGTTTCATTGCTATTGTAAAAGGTTTTTTTACTTTAAAACGGATAACGTTAGAGTTAAATTGAGTAAAAGGAACATTGTCTTTCCCAACAGGGATACCATTTATATACATTTCGAAATAATTATCGGCAAATATAAAAGCAGTAATTAATTCGCCATCTTTATCTATTTCTACAATATCCGATCCGTCCAATGCTTGTATTGCTTCAGAAGCATTGTTGTATTCTACGTGAGAACAAGGGTTAAATAAATCCGAAGCAAAAGGAAAACTATTGTCGTTAAAGTTCACCAATGCGGGAACAGTCCAACTGCTGCTATCGTGAGCTATGGAAGTACCAATTGGAGCTTTTCTTCCTCGGTCACATTCAAATATGTTCTCTATTATTACAGTGGCAGAACCTTGCGATACACTTGCAGTTCCTTTGTAGTTATCCCAATTAGTTTGTGTCGCTTGCTTTCCGTTATTACAAGCCATCAGTACAATTACTAAAATGGAAACTAGAGGTATGGTGTTGTTTATTTTATTCATGTTATTCGTTAATTTAGTGTTGCTATTTAGTTAGAGTCAAAAAATCTCAATGTTGTTCTGTCAATAATATTTACAGTAGCTAATGAATTCATAAATACATTGTAATCTACTTCTATAGAATTGTTTTTTGGTAAATCAATAGGTGTTTCGTCTAATGCGTAAAGCGCAATTATATATTCGTGTTTGCTTTTTCCGTGCGAACAAGGAGAAGTATAAGAAACAGCAGTTTTATCTTTATTTGCTCCCATGTGCCAATCTCCATTGCTTGCCATTTTATATGGAATTTCTGTAATAGTTGGGTCTATATCCCACAGTAATAAGTAAGAATTTATTTCAGTTTTATTGTCTTTTTTTGGATAATGATACATTACAATCGCGAGTGATTTTGTTCCTTCTGGTACATTTTTCCAAGCAAGAGGAATAGAATTTTCAATGTCGTTTATTTTTTCTTCACATTTATAATCATTTAATATAACCCCATTTTCTATGGCGCTACTAGAAATTATAAAGTCAGAATTAATGGTTTTGAAATCATCATGATTTACTGTTGTGGTGATGCTATTGTTGCAAGAAACAATAAAAACAGCCAAAAGCGGGAGTAAGAATTTCATATTTATTTTTGTTTTCTAGGAGTGTAAGATTCTACACTAGTTGTCCCATCTGGGTTTATGAATTGGTAAGTGTATTTGTTGTCGCTATCCCAACCGTAATTAATACTGTATTTTTTAGAATCTAAAAGATAAGTTAAAGAATAGGAATTACTATCCAATATTTTAAAATCAATAATTTCTGCACCTCTCAATGGTCTTAGCGCAGGTCTCAGTTCTTGTGTTCTAGGTTGTGGATAAACTTGATTTTCTGGAGCTTCTGTTTTTGGATCAAGATTAACTTCCCCTCTCATTCCTGCAATAAAATAGGGATAATCTTTAATTGTATGATATTGGTAGGACCCATCAGGGTTTGTAATTCCTAAATATTGATCTAGCGAATCGGTAGTTTCTCCGTATACAGGAAAACCATCTACTGCATAAGCAACAGGATTTCCTTGGCCCACTTGCTCCTGTAGGTGCAAGGGAGGTAAATGATAGTGATAGTCATCTGCACGGCCACAATGCCCTCCCCATTTGTCCAATTCTCCAATAACGTTTGCATCTTCTCCTCTGTTGTTTAATGGATTAAAAATTGGAATTCCGTTTACAGCTACAGCAATTGCACCTTTCAATAGATTAGTTTTGGTAGAAAGTGGGTTCTCGGCAAATTTTGGTTTTATTGGTATTGCCCAGCTATTTTCACCTGTGTAGTTTTGCTTAATAGGAACTTGTTGTTGCCAATTTGTTATTCCTACCATCATTTCGTGTGCAGGTAGCCCATTTGTAGAAATGTATAAGAACTCTTCATCCGACTCAGTGTTCACACCTTCAAATTTTCCGAAGAAAGATTGCATCAAACTTACATTGTTTGCAGGAGTAGAAGGCTGGGTATATTTTGCGATTTCCGCATTCTTGCAAGAAATAATTAAGATCATACTTGCGCCAATGAATCCATAAGATAAATGCATTGCCTTTTTTCTTTTGGATAATTGGTATACAGATAAAATAAATAACGATCCACCAAATAGGAGTAAGCCTATTTGTAAATAAAAAGAAGGGTTAGAATTCTCTTTTTGTATCGCTTTACTGTTTATCGTTTGAATGAATTCAGTTTTTGAATGAATGAATTTTTGATCAATAGCACTGAAGCTAGATAGGTCGTACTTTTTTACAGAATGATTTTTATCCATAAGCCAAACTTTATTATTTTCATATTTAATAAAATCAGCTTTTATGGTAGTTTTTTCATTGTTTAAATTCCATTTTTTTAATTCATTGCCATGTCCACCTTCGTGAGCGAAGAATTGCAAAGAATTTAGCATTAGCATAAGCACCAATAAGTTTCTTTTCATAATTTTTTAGTTTAAAAGAATAGTATGTGTTACTATTCTTTAGACTTTATTTTATTTCTAATCCTTCGGTAAATTTCGTTTTATTTTTGTTTAAATAGAGTTTTGACTGTACTGTAGAGATATAGGTTTATTTAGCACTAAATTAATTATTTACATTTTAATTATAGAACTTTTTCTTTCCAATTACCATGTAGTTTTCTTAAAGAAGTGAAGGGTTAAATTCTACTATTTCTAGGCTGTTAAATTCCGTTAATTAAAATTTAACAGAATTTAACTTCGGTTGGTTCGGTTTGTTCCGAACTAAAGTTATACCTTTGTTTCTGTTTAGGTGAAAAATGAGAAAAATTGACATCAAAAACAAAGTAAAAACCACAAATTATGGAAGACAATAATTGCAAAGAAAAAATGGGCTTGGTCGAAAGACTAGGAGTGCATTTGGAAAAAAGAGAGAAGCTGGCGCCAGTAGCTGCACGTATCTTATCTTATGTAATTCTTACAGGAAAAAAAGGAAGCACATTCGAAGATATGGTAAATATACTTTGTGCTAGTAAGAGTACTATTTCTACACATCTTAATCATTTACAAGATTTAAAAAAAATTGAGTATTTCACAAAAACAGGAGATAGAAAAAAATACT
Source organism: uncultured Flavobacteriales bacterium (assembly GCA_964021785.1). Taxonomy (GTDB): domain Bacteria; phylum Bacteroidota; class Bacteroidia; order Flavobacteriales_D; family CAJJDF01; genus CAJJDF01. The sequence goes on along the minus strand of CAXIAX010000004.1, from coordinate 37,299 downwards.
TTGTTATAGACAAAGATATGATAGTACACCACATTGATGCTATAATGGAAGAGTGGAGTGAAGTAAGAAGCTTGCACAAAGAAATTAAAGATTACAAAGAGGTAGCGAACAGCAAGTTTATTGGAGAAGAAAAAGAAAAATTCGATTTAAACTTTCATAACGATTACATAAAATTTCTAGACGGAGCAACTGCTTCAATAGAAGAACTAAGAGCAAAACTAACAGACAAACAATTCGAAATATAAACCAAGAAAAACAATGAGACAAAATAAAATAATTACAACACTTGCACTAGGTGTAGCTTTAGTATTTCAGAGCTGTGGCACTGAACAAGAGAAACCAAAGGGAGCAGCTCAAACTCCAACTTTTTCAGTTTCTCAAATTCAAAAGAAAACAGTAATAGGTTTTGATGAATACCCAACAAGTTTGGAGGGAATTGTAAACAGTGATGTAAGAGCAAAAACAGCTGGTTATATTCAAAAAGTATTGGTAGACGAAGGGCAAAAGGTGAGAAAAGGACAAGTTTTGTTTAGGTTAGAAACTCAGTCATTGAGCCAAGATGCTGGTGCTGCTCAAGCTCGTATAAACGTAGCTCAAGTAGAAATAGATAAATTGATACCGCTTGTAGAGAAAAACATAATAAGTCCAGTGCAATTAGAAACGGCTAAAGCCAACTTGGCACAAGCCAAAGCCAATTACAGCAGTATTGCAGCTAGTATTGGTTATGCTACCGTAAGAAGTCCTGTAGATGGATATGTGGGAACAATAAAATACAGAGAAGGTTCTTTGGTAAGTCCTAGCGATCCTAGTCCGCTTACTACAGTAAGTGACATTAGCAAAGTGTATGCTTTCTTTAGTTTAAATGAAACTCAATATTTAGATTTTCTTCAAAACGCAAAGGGGAAAAACTTAGAAGAAAAGTTAGCTAATTTTTCTTCAGTGAATTTAATCCTTGCAAATGGAAGTACTTATTCAGAAAAAGGGAAAATACAAACAAGTTCAGGACAAATAAACCAACAAACAGGTACTGTAAGTTTAAGAGCTGTATTTGATAACCCAAACCAATTATTGACCAATGGAAACAGTGGAAAAATTCAAATTCCTATTGTGTATGAAAATGCAATCGTAATTCCTCAAGAAGCGACCTATGAACAGCAAGGTAATATTATGTTGTTTAAGGTAGATGCAGAGAACAAAGTTGCAAATACTATGGTGAAGGTGAAAGCTAGAGTAAGAAATCTTTATGTGATAGAATCTGGATTGACAGATAACGAAAGAATTGTAGTTTCTGGTGTAGGGAAACTAAAAAACGATATGGTAATTACGCCTAAGGTTACTCCTTTTGATGAAGTGATAAAACCAATAGAGACTTTATTTAAAAACTAAATAACACAAAATTATAAAGTTATGTTAAAAACATTTATTGAAAGACCGGTATTATCTACCGTGATTTCTATTATCATAGTAGTACTGGGTGCGATAAGCATTACTAGTCTACCAATAGAAGAGTATCCAGATATTGCACCTCCTACCATTAAGGTAGTTGCTAATTATCCTGGAGCCAATGCCGAAACAGTATTGGAAAGTGTAATTATTCCTATTGAAGAGCAAATTAATGGGGTAGAGGGAATGACTTATATTACTTCTACTGCATCCAATAATGGGACAGCAGATATTACAGTTTATTTTGACCAAGAAATGGATGCAAATATTGCAGCCGTAAATGTTCAAAATCGTGTAGCTGCAGCAAATCCTTTGTTGCCAGCAGAGGTAATTCAAACAGGGGTGACTACAAAAAAGCAAGAGACAAGTGCTTTGATGTTTGCTGCCATGTATTCGGAAAACGAACAGTATGACGCTACATTTATTCAAAATTACTTGAAAATAAATGTAATTCCAGCTATGCAAAGAATTAGTGGTGTGGGAGACGTGAGTGTATTCTCTCAGCAAGATTATGCCATGCGTATTTGGTTGAAACCCGAAAAATTAGCTGCCTATAATTTAATTCCTTCGGATGTAACAGCTGCCTTAAAAGAGCAAAATCTAGAAGCAGCAGCAGGAGCTTTAGGAGAAAACAATGGAGAAGCATTTTCTTATACTTTAACCTACAGTGGTCGTTTTAAGAAAGAACAACAATATGCAGATATTGTGATAAAAGCTTTAGGAAATGGAGAATATCTTCGTTTAAATGACATTGCAACCATAGAGCTAGATGCACAATCTTATGCATCCAATGCAATGAGTTTGGGAAATCCAGCAGTTTTTATGGGAATTTTTCAGACCAAAGGATCTAATGCCAAAGTAATTATTGAAAACATAAAGTCAACTTTGGCTACTGTAGAAAAGGATTTACCAGAAGGGTTAAGCTTTTTTGTTCCTTACGATACCAGTTTGTTTTTGAATGCTTCCATTGAAAAAGTAATCCATACCTTGATAGAGGCATTTATTTTGGTGTTTTTAGTAGTATTTATCTTTTTACAAGATTTTAGATCTACTTTAATTCCTGCAATTGCAGTACCGGTATCTATTATTGGTACATTCTTCTTTTTAGGAGTTTTTGGGTATTCGATAAATTTATTAACCTTATTTGCTTTAGTATTGGCGATAGGAATTGTAGTAGATGATGCCATTGTGGTAGTAGAGGCAGTTCATGCCAAAATGGATGAAGGAGAAAAAAATCCAAAAGTGGCTACACTGGTAGCAATGAATGAAATTTCTGGGGCTATTATTTCTATTACTTTGGTAATGGCAGCTGTATTTGTACCCGTAACATTTGTAACAGGGCCAACAGGAGTTTTTTATGAGCAATTTGGGGTTACCTTAATTATTGCTATTCTTATCTCGGCAGTTAATGCACTTACACTGAGTCCAGCCTTATGTGCTTTATTATTAAAAACACACAAAGAGGATGAGGAGTTAAAAGGAAAAGGACCATTAAAACGTTTTTATACGTTATTCAATAGAGGGTTTAATGCAACCATTCATAGATATGGTAAATCGCTTCATTTTTTATACCGAATAAAATGGATTTCTCCTTTGTTAATTATTTTGGCAGTGGCAGGAATATTTTGGGCGGCTAATGTAACACCTTCAGGATTTGTACCCAATGAAGATAGAGGGATAATCTTTGCAAATATAGAATTGCCAGCAGGAGCTTCTTTGGATAGAACAAGTGCTGTAGCCAAAGATTTGTACGATAAAATATCAGAAGTGGATGGTATTGTTGGAGTTAACTTAATTAGAGGAAGAAGTTTATTGAACGGTTCTGGAAGTAATTATGGATTTGGAATTATAAAATTAGAAGACTGGAGCGAAAGAACAGCTCCGTCACTATCTGCCAATGCCATTACCAAAAAATTATTTGGAATAGTATCTTCTATCAATGAAGCAAAAATCATTTTCTTTTCTCCACCAAGTATTCGTGGGTTTGGAAACTCGTCAGGGTTTGAAGTAAACTTATTGGATAAGTTTGGAGGAGAGTTTAAAGATTTGGATGTTGCAAACAAAGAATTTTCTGCAGCCTTATCTAAGCATCCCGAAATTAAATATGCTCAATCCTCATTTAGTACAAATTATCCGCAATATGAGATGGAAGTAAATGTACCATTGGCAAAAGAAAAAGGAGTACCAGTAAATAGTATCTTCTCAACCTTGCAAGGATACATTGGAGGAGTATATGCATCAGATTTTTCTCGATTTGGAAAGCAGTTTAGAGTTTATATCCAAGCTTTACCAGATGATAGAGCAGGGCTAAACGATTTGAATAGCATGTATGTAAAAACAGGAACAGGAGAAATGACTCCTATTACTCAGTTTGTCAGTTTCAAAAGAGTGTACGGACCGCAATCGGTAACACGATTTAACCTGTATAACTCAACAAAAATAACAGGAGCTACCAATGATGGATTTAGTACGGGAGATGCAATTGCTGTAATAGAAGAAGAGATGGCAAAATTACCGAGTAACTATACAGTGGCTTACTCTGGACTAACAAGAGAAGAAGTGAGTGCAGGGAATCAAACTACTTTCATTTTTGTCTTAAGTATCTTATTTGTGTTTTTCTTGTTGAGTGCCCAATACGAAAGTTATTTATTGCCTTTTGCAGTAATACTATCCTTGCCTTTTGGGGTATTTGGAGCCTATATTAGTACGTATAGTTTGGGATTAGAAAATAATATATATTTCCAAATTTCATTAATAATGCTTATTGGTTTGTTGGCAAAAAATGCCATTTTGATTGTAGAGGTTGCATTACAAAAGCGAAAAGCAGGAGATACAATTGTAGAAGCAGCTATTAATGGTGCAAAAACACGTTTACGACCAATTTTGATGACTTCATTTGCTTTTATTCTTGGATTAATGCCTTTGGTATTAGCAGCAGGAGTTGGTTCGGAAGGAAATAAATCAATTGGTACTGGTGCTGTAGGAGGTTTGCTTATCGGTACTATTTTAGGAGTTTTTGTAATTCCTATCTTATTTATATTATTTCAGTGGTTACAAGAGAAAGTATCTAGTAAACCAGCTGTACAAACTATTGAAGAGAAATAACAATGAAATCAATGATCACACAGAGATATATCAGTAAAGCGATTTTTATACTCGTATTAGCTGCAACCCTACAAAGTTGCTTTGTAGCCAAAGACTACGAAAGGCCAGAAATGCCCGTAACCGAGTCGCTTTACCGTACAGATAATTTACCTACCGATAGTGCTTCCCTTGCAGATTTATCTTGGAGAACACTATTTACCGATACAACATTGCAAAACTACATAGAAGAAGGATTGCAAAACAACATGGATGTGCGTATCGCTATTCAACAATTGATGGCTGCCGAAGCTTATGCAAAACAAGGGAGAGCAGGTTACTTGCCAACTGCCAATGTGGGAGTGAACGCAACTCGTCAGGAGTTTTCCAAAAACAGTCAGTTTGGGTCTATCTTTAGTGGAGGACTAAACAGTTTTGACATCACAGCAAATGTATCTTGGGAAATTGATGTATGGGGAAAAATTCGTAGTCAGAAAAGAGCTACACAAGCTGCCTATTTGCAAAGTTATGCAGGACATCAAGCAGTGAAAACTAGATTAATTTCTAGCATTGCCAATACTTATTACAACTTACTTGCATTGGATGCACAGCTAGATGTAACCAAGAAAACTATTGCAACAAGAGAAAGCAGTGTAGAAACTATAAAAGCTCTGAAAGATGCAGGGCAAGTAACGCAAGTTGCCGTAGACCAAAATATAGCTCAATACAACAGTGCAAGAGCTTTGCAAGTAGATATTGAAACAGCTATTTTCAAAACAGAGAATACCTTAAGTATTTTACTAGGAAAGCCAGCTCAAGAGTTTGGAAGAAGTAGTTTGGCGGATCAAAAAATAGAACAAGAGATTAAGCAAGGTGTTCCAGCTTCCTTATTGAGTAACCGTCCAGATGTATTGGCAGCAGAGTATAAGTTGATTCAAACTTTTGAACAAACGAACATTGCTAGAACCAATTTTTATCCTTCTTTAAAGCTAACTGCTTCGGGAGGTTTTCAGAGTTTGGAGCTAGACAAATTACTAAATGTAAATTCATTGTTTGCTACAGTTGTGGGAGGATTAACACAGCCTTTATTGAACCAAAGAAAACTGAAAACAGAAAAGGAAGTGGCTTTGGCAAATCAAGAGCAAGCTTTATTGGAGTTTAAAAACACTTTGCTTATCGCAGGAAATGAAGTTTCTAACGCTTTGTACTCTTATCAATCTGAAACGAAAAAAATTGAGTTTAGAGAAAACGAAGTGCAAGCATTGAGAACTGCAGAGCTTAACTCTGAAGAGTTATTGAAAAGTGGATATGCTAATTATTTGGATTTATTGACGGCAAGACAAAGTGCCTTAAATGCAGAAATCAATAGCATAAATACTAGACTACAGCAATTAGTATCTGTAGTAGATTTATACGAAGCATTAGGTGGAGGATGGAAATAAGCTAAAGCTTTTTACTATTCAACTATTCTTAAAAACAAAAAGAGCTGTGTATCATACACAGCTCTTTTTTTGTGAGAAATAATTTCTCGATTTATTGAAAGAAGAAAAGTTATTCTATTTCATTTTTACTTAAAAACTGTAACATAAGTTCTGCAATCTCTCTTGTTTTTTCTTCTGCTGCAAAGTGGCCAGCATCCAATAAGTGAAGCTCTGCATTTGGCAAGTCTATCAAGTAAGCTTTGGCTCCATTTGCATTAAATTTTAAATCTTTTCCTCCCCAAACGATAAGAGTTTTAGGTTGATTTTCTTTCAGCATTTTTTGCCATTTAGGATATCGAATTAAATTGGTGTTGTAATCCTGAAACAATTGCACTTGAATTTCTCTGTCCTTCTCGGTAGATAAAAAAGCCAAATCGTGAGTCCAAGCATCTGGACTTTGAATATTTATGTTTGAAGAATCTAAATCGAATAAATATTGTTTGTTAATAATGGCCTCTGCACTAGTTAAGCTATACAAAAAATCGTGTTTTTGTGCTGAGGTATCTGTTTGTGCAGTTCTAAAAAAATCTTGTCTTTTCTGAGTCAATCCATCCAAATATGCATTCGCATTCTGAACAATTAAAGCCTCAATTCGTTTAGGATTTTTCATCATCATTCTATAACCCACAGGCGCTCCAAAATCTTGCATGTACATCACATAATTCCCTATTTCCAATTTATCTATTAGTTTTTGTGTGTAATCTGCCAATAAATCAAAAGTGTGAAGGGTAGTGGCAGGGTCTAAATGAGCGCTATATCCTGAGCCAAGATTATCGGGAGCAATAACATGATAATGTGTGGCCAACATTGGAATTAAATTCCTGTAGGAATGAGAAGAAGAAGGGTAGCCGTGCAATAAGACAAGAGTAGGGTTTTCTTTGTTTCCTGCTTCTCTATAAAATAGTTTTACTCCGTCAATTACTGCATAGTTATGAGTAGTAGCTGGAGGTAAGAAGTATTCTTTTTCGTTTGATTTTATGCTAGTCGTATTCTTACAACTCACTGCTGAGGTAATAATTAGTAGACCTAGAATTAATTGTTTCATTGTTGTTTTATTTTTTTATTGGTAGCAAACTGTAGTCGATTATTTATTATAAATAAAGATACGTTTTATAAAAAAGAAAAAGCGATTGGAGATAACTCTCCAATCGCTTTTTTAGATGTCTGTATTGTTTTAGTTTCTACCTGCCATTACACCACCATCAGTATCCCAGATTGCTCCAGTTACCCATGCCGCTTTTTCTGACAATAAGAAAAGGATGCTATTTGCAATGTCATCTGCTTCTCCAAATCTTCCTATTGGGTGAAATCCATTGAAACCAACCAATGCTTCATCTGCAGCTTCTTTACTTCCAAATACTCCGTGATACACAGGTGTATTTACCAAGGCAGGAGATACTGCATTTACACGGATATTGTCTTCAGCCAATTCCATTGCCAGGTGTTTAGTTAATGAATGTAATCCTGCTTTTTGCATAGAATATGCCGAAGATGGAGTAGCTTTTATTGCTTGTTTTGCCCACATAGATCCTACATTTACGATAGATCCACCTTTTGTTTCTTTCATTTTTCTTGCCACACTTTGTGTAATAAAGAAAAATCCTCTGTTTAAATCTAGGTAAGAATTATAATCTTCGAGTGTATGGTCTAAAAATGGTTTTGGTCCAAAAATCCCCGAAGCATTTACTAAATAATCTAAGTTATCTAAAGCAGCAATATTGGAAATTAATCCATCTACTTCATTTTGATTAGCTATGTTTACTGTGTGCTTTATTAAGTTAGGTGCATCCGCTATTTTGTCTGTATTTCTACCTACAATGTGTACTGTTGCTCCTTCTGCCAATAAGGCTTCTGTTGTTGCACGTCCAATTCCGCTCGTTCCTCCAATTACTAAAGCTACTTTGTTTTCTGATTCTCTCATGTTGTTATTTGTTTGTTTGTTTTTATAAATAGACAGACAAGTCTGTCTAAGTTTAGTTAAATTTTTTTAGTCTATAATTCTAGCACATAAATTTTTTGTCTCTACTATAGGCCAATCAGCTTGGTGTAGGTGACTTTCTCCCACAGCACTTTCATACAGCAAGTATATTTGTCTGGCAAGAGATTTTGTTTGCGCTTCTTCTTTTGTTTCTAAGTTTTTGGTTACAAGATCTGTTATCAAATCAATAAAATTATTTTTATGAGTTTGTATTTCATTTCTAATAATTACATTGTCTTTCGGTATTTCCGATACCGTTTTTATACACCAACAGCCATTAAAATCTTTATCCTGAAAAAATAAGCCAAGAAAATCGAATATACCCAAGATTTGAGGTTTTCCGTTTTCTTTGGAAGTAACGAATTTTTCTAGTTCTTGAAGAAAAGTAGCATTTTTAAATTGGAGGTAAGCCAAGCAAATTTCTTCTTTAGATTTAAAATGATTGTATAAAGTAGCCTTGGCAATTCCAGCTTCCGAAATAATTTCATTGATTCCAGTGGAATTATACCCATTCTTATAAAATAAGAATGAAGCAGTTTCAATGATTCTATTTTTTACCTCGGAGTGTTTCATGGCACAAATATAGAACAAATATTTTAACAATAGACAGACCTGTCTGTTTTAGTTGAAATAAATTTTATATTGTTAAAACGAATCACTTTTAGATAATTTAAAATCAAGTATTTATTTGTTTTTGTGATTAGAATTAAAATTTCTTTTAATTTGAAAATTGGCACTAGTAAGTATAAATAACTTATTAAAGTTAGAAAAATAGGGGAGTGTCATTTGGATAGTAGAATGGAAAAAGAAGAAAAATTAATACTCCAATTCTCCAATTCCTTGTCTCACAATATCTAGTTCGTCTTGGGTGCAATCTACCACTGTAGATGGTTCATTGTTTCCAATTCCTCCATCAATTACCATTTCTATTTGATTTTGGTAATGCTCAAATATTTGTTCGGGATCGGTTATGTATTCTATTATTTCATCTTCGTTATGAATAGAAGTTGTAACCATAGGAACTCCAAGCATTTCTACCAATTGTAAAGTAATGTTGTTGTCAGGAATTCTTATTCCTATTTCTTTTTTATTGGTATCAAATAATTTTGGAATCTTGTTGCTGGCATTTAAAATAAAAGTAAATGGCCCAGGCAAGTTTTTATTTAGCGCTTTAAAAATAGTACGACTAAATGGAGCAGTGTATTCGTCAATGGACTTAAGGTCTTGACAAACCAATGAAAAATTAGCTTTTTTGAGTTTTATATCTTTCAATTTAGCTAATTTTTCGATAGCTCTTTTGTTGTCCAATGAACAGCCAAAATTATAGACAGAATCCGTAGGGTAAGCAATAATTCCTCCTTTTTGTAATACTTTCACTGCCTGAGCAATTTTTCTTTGTTCAGGAGTTTCTGGATGTATAGGAAGGAATTCTGCTGCCATGATTCTTATTTTTTTATTTGGATTTGATTCTCGTTTAATTAACCAATCCTTAGTGAAAGAATGATTTTTTTATTGGAGTTTCAATCCCAAAGGGTAAGTATTATGCGTTTGCTTTAGCGTGATCTGCCAAGAAAGTTTCTAGTCCACTAGTTGTTAATGGGTGCTTAGCTAATGCCAAGATTGCACTTAATGGTCCAGTCATTACATCTGCTCCAATTTTTGCACAGTTAATGATATGCATAGGGTGACGTACAGAAGCTGCAAGGATTTCAGTTTGGAATCCGTAGTTATCAAAAATTAATCTGATTTCATCAATTAAGTTCAATCCATCTGTAGAGATATCATCCAATCTTCCGATAAAAGGTGAAACGTAAGTTGCTCCAGCTTTTGCAGCCAATAATGCTTGTCCTGCAGAGAATATTAAAGTACAGTTGGTTTTAATTCCTTTTTCAGAAAAATATTTAATTGCTTTAATTCCTTCAGTAATCATTGGAACTTTTACTACAATGTTTTCGTGCAGTTCGGCAAGTGCCAATCCTTCTTTTACCATTCCGTCAAAATCAGTAGAAATAACTTCTGCACTTACAGGTCCATCTACAATGTTGCAAATGTCTACGTAGTGTTTCATAACGTTATCTGTTCCTCCAATTCCTTCTTTTGCCATAAGCGAAGGGTTTGTAGTTACTCCATCAAGAATTCCTAAATCATTAGCGTCTTTAATGTCTTTTAGGTTTGCAGTATCGATAAAAAATTTCATAGCTTTTTTGTAATTTAAATTTGTTTCCACAAAATTACTTAGCTTCATTTAGTAAACCTATTTCAAGGGTTCAAAGTTTTAAACAAGTTGTTAGAAATTTCTATTCCAATAATTACACTATGTTATAATGAGAGTAATTTTATTCCTACATAAAATGTTCTTGGCTGAGAAGATCCGTAAACATAATTGCTATCACGGTTTTTACCAATATCAAATCTAGTTTGGTAAGAATTAGTAATGTTTCTTACTCCTGCATAAAGATTCAATTTCGATTTTATTTTTTTAACCGAAATAAGGTAATTCAGTTTAAAACTAACTTCATTAAATGAGCTAGTCGTCTCAATTTCATCTATCAATTGATTTGGAGCTCCAGCAAAATGGGGTACAAGCATTTTTCCTGTGTACACATAATTAATTACTCCATTTAGTTTGGAATAAGGAAATAGAGTAAGAATTCCATAGCCATAAAGGTCTGGCGTTCTAATAAATTCATTTATTCCTGCCACTTCATCAATATAGCTCACTTTGTTGTCGTATCGGCTAGATTGAAAAGTAATACCTGATTCTAATTGTACGGTAGAGTTGTAATTTCCTCTAAGTTCTAAAGTAATTCCTTTGACAGTTGCACCTTGTCCATTTATTTTTTCAAATACTTCTCCAAATTCATCTTCACCTATTGGATTTAGGATAAATGCATTATTTAGTCTTGTATAAAATCCTTCAATGGTAAAACCAGCAATGTATTTGGAGCTTATTTTGTCGTAATTCATAGAGGCACTAAAACTATGAGAATTTTCTGGGGTTAGGTTTGGCGAAAGTTGAACTCTTGATATTCCTCCACCTGCAAATGCAATGTGTAAATCGGTATCAAATGCCTGTGGAGCTCTAAATCCAGAACCGTAGCTTAATCTAAATTGCGTGTTTTTCTTTACTGTATATAGCAAAGATCCTCTTGGACTAAAAACAGCATTGTTTACCAAGTTGTGTTTATCCATTCTTACTCCAGTAAGTAGAATTAAATTTTGTGTTAGTTTCCAATCACTTTGTGCCAAAAGTCCAATATTACGAGTCGTTTGGTCAATTAAATAAGAATAAGCAGGAATTTCATCCATTACATCATCAAATAAATATTCTGCTCCAAACGTAAGTACGTTTTCAATTCCTAGAGTGTTAATTAGTTTATGATTCAGTTGAAAACCTCCTTGCAAAGTTGTTGTAAGTGAAGTTCCGTATGGAGGATTGAGGTTGTGAAGAGTAATTAAACTATCCTCATCCGGAACAATTCCTGTGTAGTGATCACGTTCTGTTCTTTGCCAACCGGTATAGGCAATGAAAGAAGATTTGTCTTCGTTAAAATTAACTTGATAATCGGCACTTCCCATCCATACGTTATGCGTTCTTTCTTCAGATTGTAACGCTTGGTAGGCAGGTAGGTCTACCATTTCTCCTCCATATCGGTATTCGTATAATTTACTCAAACTCACTTCTAGTTTTTGATTTTCTCCAAAAAGGAAAAAAGAATTCAGTCCTAAAGAGAGGTTTTTTAACTCGGGTAATTCAGAATAATTATCGTCATTATGATCGTAAGCTTCTCTAGTTCTTTGATTAAAAAAGAGTGAAACTCCTGCGTTTTTTTTCTTTGTAAGTAAAGTGGCGTTTCCCGATAAAATATTATCACTTGTTTTTTGGTTGATTGATTGAGTAAGAAAATTCAATTCATAATTATTCTCTTTAGGAATCTTAGTTATTACGTTTACAGTTCCCCCAATTGCGCTAGAACCATAAAGAGAAGAACCTCCACCTCTTATTATTTCTATCCTATCAATCATATTTACAGGAATTTGCTCTAAACCATAAAGACTAGTAAGTGGACTAAATATAGGTCTTCCGTTTATCAATATTTGAGAATATCCTCCTGCAAGCCCATTCATTCTTAATTGAGTGTAGTTGCAAGTCTGACAATCTGTTTCTACTCTAAGTCCTGGCTGAAATTTTAAGCCTTCGGATAAATTACAAGCTTGAACATTATCTAAAGTTTTACTGTTTATTACATTAACTATAATAGCAGATTCCGTTTTCCTTTTTTGAGTTCGGGTTCCTGTAATAACAAATTCATCTAAGTTCTGATACTGCTCTTGCAATGCAATATTGAATGTTTGAGTAGGGTTTTCTTTCGTTAAACGAATAGTAATAACCGTATCTACAAAGCTTAAGTGAGAAATTTTTAACTGATGAGAACCAAAAGGTAAATTATCTAACACGAATTGTCCTTTAGCATTAGTCAAAGTAGAATACTGTGTACCTTCAATTCCTAGGGTAGAAAATTCAATGGGAGTCTTTTTATTGGTTATTACACCTTCAATTTTTCCTTGAGAAAAAACAGAATTAGAAAGCCATATTAGTGTTAAAAGGAGAGTTGTTTGTTTAATCATTACATTACCAAGTTTGCGAATACATCTTCTAGGACAACATCCAGTACCATCATTATTAAAAATCCACCAATAAACCCTAAAGTTGCATGGTCGGTATATTTATCTCTTTGGGTTTCGGGAATTACTTCTTCTACTACTACAAATATCATTGCGCCAGCTGCAAAAGCCAAAGCATAAGGCAGTAGGGGAGTGAAAGTTAAAACTGCAACAGCTCCAAGGACTCCAAATATTGGTTCTACAATAGCAGATAATTGTCCGTACCAAAAACTTTTTCCTCTAGTCATTCCTTGTCTTCTTAGTGGCATAGAAACTGCAAAACCTTCAGGGAAATTTTGAATTCCTATGGCAAGAGCTAAAGCAATTGCACCACCAATAGTTGCTCCGTCAATTCCTAGGGCTGCTCCTCCAAAAAGAACACCTACAGCTAATCCTTCGGGAATATTGTGGAGTGTGATTGCTAGAACTAGCAATAAAGTTTTGTTCATTTTTGTTTTAGGACCTTCAGCTTCCGATACTTTTTCGTAGTTCAGATGTATGTGAGGAATTAATTTATCCAAAGCAAAAATGAATAAGGCACCTGCTACAAATCCAATTACGGTAGGGCCTACTTTTGCAAATCCTTCTCCATGCGACATATCAAGGGCAGGCATAATTAAACTCCATACACTTGCTGCAACCATTACACCTCCAGTAAATCCTAGAGCAATATCAAGAACTGCTCTGTTCAAGGTTTTGAAAAAGAAGACTAAGGAAGCTCCTGCTGCTGTTACAAGCCAAGTAAAAACTGTTGCTGCCAAAGCAGCCATTACAGGATCTACACTACTAAACCAATTGTAAATTGTTTCCATTTGTTATTCGGTATTAATTGCCGCTTAAGGGCGTTTTTCTATTATTAAATTATTACACACTTCTTTAGAAATGGTAATCACTCTTTCGTTCACAACTAAGTTTCTAGATTTATCAAACTCAAACTCTTTTGTGACTTTTATTTCTTTTCCTATTGTAAGTGTTTTTTCTTCCAAGTATTGCAAAAAATCATTCGAAGTGTTTTTTACTCCTACAATTATTCCTTCTTCTTTTATTTCTAATTCACTTAATAGAACAGCTTTTTTTCTTTCAGCAAACTTTCCTGTTTTATCAGGAATTGGATCTCCATGTGGGTCAAATTTTGGATTATCCAAGAATTCATCCATTCTGTCAATCAGTTCATCCGATTTTATATGTTCTAGTTGTTCAGCTATTTCATGAACTTCATCCCATTTGTATCCAAGTTTTTCTACCAAAAAAACTTCCCAAATTCTATGGTTACGAATTATGGTAACAGCAATGTCAGTTCCTTTTTTTGTTAAAGTAACTCCTTTATACTTCTCATATTTCACCAAATCTTTGTTCGATAATTTTTTTACCATATCAGTTACCGAAGAAGGTTTTGTCTTCAGTTTTTTAGCTATCGTATTGGTAGATACGGCTTTGTTTTCTTTGTTGTACAAGGAAAATATAGCTTTTAAGTAGTTTTCTTCTGTTCTAGTGTAACTCATTATGCAAATGTAAATAAATTTTTAGAGTTATCTAAAAATTTATTTGGATAAATGTAATTAAGGTTGGTTTTGTCAACAATTGTTGAAAACAATTTTTAGTAACTTTTTTAATTAGTTTTTCCATAAAAATGAATAAATCGACTTACATTTGATGCTACAATAAAATTAGTTGTATTCTCTTAATTTAAACAAAGAAAATACAGCTTGAATACCTAATATTTCTCAATAAATGAATAACGAACTAAGCGAAAACGAGTCAGTAACAAGAATGACAAAAAAGAAGAAACAACCTTCTTTTTATCAGGAATCTGGACGAATTCCTCCTCAAGCAGTAGACTTTGAGGAAGCAGTTTTAGGAGCCTTAATGCTTGAAAAAAATGCCGTAAATGATGTTATTGATGTATTGAGCCCAGAGAGTTTTTATAAAGATGCGCACCAAAAAATATACGGAGTAGTACATCATTTGTTTGGACATTCTCAGCCAATTGATATTCTTACTGTGACTCAAGAATTGAGAAATAGGGGAGAATTGGAGTATGTAGGAGGAGCTTATTATATCTCACAACTTACCAATAGAATTGCATCTGCGGCCAATGTGGAGCACCATGCTCGTATCATTGCGCAAAAATTTATACAAAGAGAATTAATTCGTATTTCATCAGAGACAATAAAATTGGCGTATGATGAAACTACTGATGTATTTGATTTATTGGATACGGCTGAGAGTAGTTTGTTTCAAGTTGCCGAAGGAAACTTAAGTAAGAGTTACGAAAAGATAGACAAAGTAATGCAACAAGCCATTGAGGAGATTGAGAATGCTCAAGATCATCAAGATGGAGTTAGTGGAGTTCCTACCGGGTTTACTGCTCTGGATAGAGTTACCTCGGGTTGGCAAAAATCAGATATGATTGTAATTGCAGCACGTCCAGGGATGGGGAAAACGGCTTTTGTAGTTTCTATGGCACGTAATGCGGCCGTTCAATTTAACCAGGCAGTAGCTATTTTCTCTCTAGAGATGAGTTCGGTACAATTGGTAAATCGTTTGATTTCTGGAGAAACAGAAATTCCTGCAGAGAAATTAAGAAAAGGAAATTTAGAAAGACACGAATACGAGCAATTACATGCGAGAATAGGAAAACTATCAGAAGCTCCTTTCTTTATTGATGATACACCCGCACTTTCTGTATTTGAGTTTAGAGCAAAATGTAGAAGGCTTAAAGCACAACATGATATTAAGCTAATTATCATTGATTATTTGCAATTGATGACCGGGGGAGGAGAAGGTAAAGGAAATAGGGAGCAAGAGATTAGTTTTATTTCTCGTTCTATTAAGACTGTAGCAAAAGAATTGGATGTTCCAATTATTGCACTTTCTCAGTTGAGTAGATCGGTAGAGACAAGAGGAGGAGATAAAAAACCAATGTTATCCGATTTGAGGGAATCAGGAGCAATTGAGCAGGATGCGGATATTGTATCTTTTATTTATCGTCCAGAATATTATGGATTAACTACAGACGAAGAAACAGGAGATTCGCTAGAAGGAATAGGAGAATTCATAATTGCAAAACACAGAAATGGTTCGCTAGAATCTGTCAAGCTTAGGTTTGTAGGTCAATTCGCAAAATTCGAAAACTTGGATTCATTCTCAGAAATGGATACCAATGCGATTACTCCAAATGCAGATTTTGAAAATGGAGACGGAACAATGACTATGCAATCTAAAGGTTGGGATGATGATGATGATGATGACGATCCGTTCTAAACCTATTTTTTGTTAAAATAGTCAGTTATTATTCTTAAAACTAGTATTTTTAACTATGAAGAAACTCACTGTATTATTTGCCCTTTTACTTTTTGTAAAAATTGGTTGTTCCTCGCATATCCTTATTCCTATGGATGAAGGGAAACAAAAGAACCATTTGAAAGCTTATGGAATAGCATTTTGGATTCTTCAAAATGACCTAGAAATAGAATGGTTGCTTAACTATCGTGGAGGAAGTTTCTTAATTAAATACTACAAAGACATTGAAAAAGAATGTGTAATTAGAGGAGTTTCTTTTGATGTCATTGCAGATATACAAGCTGATGCAATTAAGAAAGCAATTGCAGATCCAGAAATAAATCAAGAGGTGGTGAAGCTAGAAAAAGCACCAAAAGTGGCAGTTTATACTCCATCAGGAAAAATGCCTTGGGATGATGCTGTAACAATGGTTCTGGAGTATGCAGAAATCCCTTATGATAAGATTTACGATTCTGCTGTGATCAATACTGTTCTTCCAAAATACGATTGGTTGCACTTGCACCACGAAGATTTTACTGGACAATACGGAAAATTTTATTCAGCTTACAAAACTGCTTCTTGGTATCAAAAACAGCAAAAAGAATCGGAGGCAAGAGCAATTAGCCTTGGATTTAATAAAGTATCGGAACTTAAAGCAGGAGTTGCAACAAGAATCAAAGAATTTGTATCGGGAGGAGGATTCCTATTTACAATGTGTTCTGGAACGGATTCTTACGATATTGCATTATCTGCTACAGAAACAGATATTTGCGAAACAATGTTTGACGGAGATCCTGCAGATAAGCACGCTCAATCGAAATTAGATTTTTCTAAAACTTTAGCTTTTAAAGATTTTCAATTGAGAACAAACCCTTACGAATATGAGTTTTCTAATATAGATGGTACAATGGCAAGGTTTAAACCAAAACGAGTTCCAGAAAACCAAGACGTATTTAATTTATTTGAGTTTTCTGCAAAATGGGATATCGTACCTACAATGTTGTGTCAAAATCACCAAAATGTAATAAAAGGATTTATGGGGCAAACTACTGATTTTCATAAGCAGTTTGTAAAATCAAGTGTTACAGTAATGGGAGAATCTAAGGCTTTGGGAACAGTTCGTTATATTAGCGGAGAACTAGGGCAGGGAAGATGGACTTTTTATGGAGGACACGACCCCGAAGATTACCAACATAGAGTAGGAGATCCACCTACGGATTTAAATCTTCATCCAAATTCACCAGGATACAGATTGATATTGAACAATTTATTATTTCCTGCAGCAAAGAAGAAGAAAAGAAAGACTTAATTAACTAAAAATAAGTTTGGGATGATTGTTAGTTTTTCCAATCTAGATAAACCTTTGATAGTATAAAATCTTCGTATTCATTTCCTCCAAATTCATCAATTGATTCTAAGTATTCAATAAGCTCTGGTCTAGTATAATCTAAGGTTAATAATTTATTTAGTAAAGGAATAACCTCTTTGTATTCATTATCTTTTACAAGACAACTCATGTAACTAAGATATCCCGTAGCGAAGCTTTCATAGTTTTCTGTAATTAACTTAAAATTGTTCTTTGCAAACGTATAGTCTTCTTTTTGGTAGTTTATATTTCCAAGGATATATTCCAGAAAATCATCACCTGTTTCTTCTTTCAAATTGTGTATTGCTTCAAGAGCCTTTTGGTATTCTTCATTTATAATATAGTAGTCAATAAAATTTAATGAAATGGTATTGTCGTTTGGGTAGGTTTGAATTAACTCTTTTATGGTTTCTTCATAAAGATCTTCATCAATTTTTATAGCAACTTGAGCCTTCATTATTAATACAAATTTTTCATTTTTCATATCTCCTTCTAATGAATTGTAGGCATCATATGCTTCTTGGAAATTTGCTAATCTCAATGCTTTTGAGGCTTGGATTAACCTTTCCATATCTCGTTTTTTTTCTGGTTTTAATAATGCTATAAGGCTATTTGATGGCATTCCTGAGATTAGAATCCTCTCCATAGTTTGACTCAAATTTTCGCCAGTTAAGTAGATAAATATATCATTGAACATAAATTGATCTCCATTCCTTGATACTCTATAATCGTGGTAATTAATACCTTCTTCTTCAGAGAAAAACCTGAAAAGAATATAATAAGCATTTTGGGAAGTATCGTATCTATAGCTAACAAAATCATAAAGTTGACCTTCACTTACTTTCGACATAATTTCTCTTGGTAAAGAAGAAACCCCTTTAGATAATCCCTCTTTAAATCCAACTTTTTCTTTGCGGGACAAACCAATACTGTGTGTTGTTTTATTTAGAAAATAGTCAATATCTAATTTAGATAAGTATCCTTCTATGTCTTGATCTAGAATAGCATTATCAATAAATTCTCCAAGTTCTATTATTTTCAATTCTACTTCATTGGAAGGTTCAATTTCCTTCTCTGCATTAATAAATTCTTTTGAGTTAGAATTATTGGAAGAGTTGGAACAACTATAAATTGAAAAAACAAAGCAGATAATAAAGGTTTTGATAATTTGATTTTTCATATAATTTTAGAATTGAGTTAGATGTAAGTTTTAGATTGATTTACTTAATTAAGATATTTATTTATAAATATATGAAAATAAGTAGTTGTTTTAAAGGATTATATACTTTACGAAGAATGAAACGTAATAGGTTTAAACCATTTAGTTTTCAAAATGTTTAATTAAAATTTTACTTAAATCAATTATTAGGGCACTACTGTCGGATAAATTGTATGGCTCTTGTGGACCGTAAGTTTTAATTATTGGCAGGCTAGCAGTAGGATTAGTTTCCTTAATTACTTGTTTCAAAAAAGGAATTGGAACCCAATCGCGAGAACACGATAATTGACCAAATTCATCAGAATAAGAATATTTGTAATAACCCGTAGCCTGAAGGAAATTATGCTCAGGACGAATTAAAATGATTGTTTCATTTTCTGAAAAAGAGTAAGAGCCAAACTCTTCATGTAAAGCTGAATATTCTTTGGACTGTATTCCTGTGAAATATACATTTAAATTATAAGAGCTGAATAAAAGCAAGAATACAAAGAAACCAACTGAGATTCCTTTAGCAACTTTGCTTTTTATACTTAGTTGACGAAGAAAGTAGAACTGATAAAATAAGACAATTACAGCAGCAGGTGCAAGAGTTCTGGAGCATATCCAACTATCTACAGAAAGTAAATTGGGTAAATAACTAAATGGTATTACTAAAACCAGAAATACAATAAAAATTGATTTGGTTTTATCTTTAATTAGGAAGAAGAAATATCCTAAAAAACAAAAAGAAGCTAATGATAATAGAAGGTAAGATTTAATAAGAATGCTACTTCCGTAGAGTAAAGTTTCCATTTCTAGGGTGTAAAAATTCAAGACTTTTTGAGGTAAGTTAAGTATATCAATTCCAGATCTACCTAGTGGAGCTAAATCATATAATGCCAATGATAGTTTGAATGTCACATAGTATAACCCAAACGAGACGATAAAAAATACACCAAGTTTAATTAAAATAGAGAAGGGTAGAATACTATTTTTAGTAAATAGAATTACGAAAGGAATAAGAAAAGCAGTTCCTGCCGATTGATAAAGTGACAAAGAAATTACTACAAGTAGTAACGCTACACTATAATTGAGAACTTTTAGTCTTTTGTTTTCTATAGATTTTAAAAGAAGAACTCCGGCCCAAAAAGAACAATTTAAAGCAATAGGTATTTCGTAAGTTACACTCCAGCTCATAAATACCCCAAAAGAGGGCAGTGACAAAACAAGTAATGAGAAAAAGGCAGATTCGAAAAAATGAAATTTTGATTTAATTAAAAACCGAAATAATTGGATAGAAAATAGGACACAGCCTAATAGAGAAATTAAGCGAATCCATTTCAATTGAGAAACGGTATCAATAAGGTTTCCAAAAATCAGTTTGTTTAATTCTCCATAGATTGGTCTTCCCCCTTGTACAAATACATCAATAAATTGAGAGCTTGTGTGAGCAGAATATAAAAACTCATTGGCATCTGTGAATGCATAAGTACTAAATATTCCCAAGTATAATAATAGACTCATGACTATTGCTAAAATACTATAAACTTGAATTTGTTTATTCTCCGAAAAGTTAGGTAGATTAATCATATTAAAACAGAAGGTTGTTCTATTGTAGTAATTTTATTTGTATCAACTAGTTTTGCAAACATACTATTTTTACTCATAAAATAATTGATTTATAAGAGCTTACTTTAAAAATCAAAACCCTAGTAAATTGAAATCAATGTTGCAATTTACTAGGGTTTTGGCTTGTATTTAACGTATACAGTATCTTTGTTAATCAGATTACTTTACACACGAATCTATTAATTTATAGGTTCATTTACTTTATATTAACCAGTAATAATTTTCTAGTTCTTTTTTTACCAAACATATAACAAAGCATTTCTTTATCGCCAATTTGTTCTGTTTTTGTTACATCCAAAAGACTTTCAGTTGTTTGATAATCAGTTAGAATATCTTTTCTAATATATCCTTCTGAGTTTATTTCATAAATTGAAATAATTCTATTTTTCTTATTTGCTAAAAAGTTTTCTGTTGTTTCATTGTCAGAAGCATGATTTAATCTGTCATCATTAAATATGAAATACATTTTATCCTCTACGATCATTCTATAATATCCGCATCCTAAAGGAGATCCAGAAACATGTTGTTTTTTAGGAATAATCCTTTCCCATTCTATCTCACCTTCTTTGTTTATAGAAATAACTAAAATGTCGTCATATTCATAATGATTTGTGTACGTAGTGCTTGTTCTTCCATTGGCATCTGTAGTGGTAGAAGAAGTTTGATAATATTTATAATGTTCTCCAATAATAATTGCTCCTCCGTCTTCTTTGGTTATTATTTCATCTACAGCAAAATAATTGTCTAGTCCTGTATCTTTTCCTTTGTTTTCTTTTCTAATGGCTTTTCTTTTTACTTTATCGGTCTTGTTTTCCATTAAAAGAGTAGTAGGAAAAAGTCCTTTTGTTAATTTTTTAATAGACAAGCTATTGTTATCAATTTTAGCAAAATACGAACCTTTTTTCCAGGCTTTTTCAACTTTTTCATTGTAGTAACCAGCTATAATAATTTCATTTTTGGGTGTTGTAGCAATTTTTATATCACTAATGAATTCTGGTAATTCAGAAAGTTCTTTTTCTTTTATTATTTTTCCATTCTTGGTACAAGAATATAACATTTTATGAGCTTCCTTTTTCTTATCCTCATTTGTTACTTTGATAATAAAATAGACATCTCCATTACTAGTTATTTCTAGATCTCCAAACCTAGATTTTTTGTTCAAGAAAGGAAAGTCAATGTCTTTATTCCAAATTTCTTTCAGGTTGTTTCCAAAAAGTTTCAATGACACAGACATATTTTCTTTTCTGTCTTTTTCTTTGGTATTATATATCAAAACCAAATCATTTTCCTCAATTATTACATAACTTGGAGTATACCTTTTGTTTGTGTATTTCTCTGTGATTAGTGTTTCCTTGGAAGTTAATTTAAGAGTGTTTTTATTCAAAGATTTTGCATAAAGTTCAGCAGTTTTAGATTTAGTATCTATTTTTTTGAATAAAACATAAAGGTTGTTTTTGATCATCATAAACCTATCAAAAGATCCTTCTTTAAAATCTAAATCCCAATCTAGTTTTTTTACCAATTTCATTTTGGTATCATATTTAGATATCGTGTATATAGCTCTTCTTCCTTTACCAATAGTTGTAATGGAGTATATGAAATTATCTACTAGCAAAGATCCCAATACATATTCACCTTTTCTCCCTTTTTCAAGCTCTATTAGTTTTTGTGTTGTTTCTATTTTTCCTTGACTTGTTCCTCCAATTGCTAATGCAAAAATTGTAAATAGTAGTATTGAAATTTTTTTCATTTATTTTAATTATTAGTTTAACATTATTTTTAATCCAAAATCTAGACTCAACCAGTTGTTTCTCTTTATATAATCGTTTTCGCTAGAAGAGTAGGCAAAAGCATATTTTGCACTTCCGTATATTAGAGTGTATTTAGAAATTCCGTATTGGAACGAAGGACCAACTTTGGCAAATAGGGTAAGTATTTGTGCTCTAGAAAGTCCATTTACATTGTTTCTATGAATGATAGTTTCATAATTCATAGATCCACTTTGCTCTAAATCATCTAATATTTCTGATTTAAAAAAAGCGCCTTGAATTCCAATAGTTGGGGAAATGGCAAGAGTAAATTCTGTACCTTCTAAGTCACCAATAAGAGCAAAATCCAATAAGTATCCCAATTCAATAGTACTTATTCTATCCTTGGCTTCAAATGTTTTAAACCCGTTAGCATAATAAGTGTATGTATTTTTCTTTGGTATTCCAATTCCAGCCACGAATTCGAACCCAAAAGAAAATTTTGCACTCCTGTTGTAGTTATATCCCAATCCAAGTCGAGCTTGTAAGGAATTAAGTTTTCTAGGTTCGTAAATTTCTTGATAAAACTCATCTAATTGATAGGTATTGGAACTGATATCATAACTACCAATTTCTAATCCTGAAAGCACATAAAAGTTAGACGAGGAATAGGTTAATTGACCCAAAGAGGATAAAGTAAAAAGAAAAAAAGTGAAGAGTAGTAACGAATTTAGAATTGAAGTTTTAATCATTTTTTTTGTTATTAACAAGAGAATAAACTTCATTTGGTTTGTTCAAATAATAATTTATTTGTTCAAATAACAACAAAAAATATGATTATAAAAATTATTCCAAGATTAATTTTTCACAAACTTCTCAATTCCAATAATTTCCTTGTCGGATATTAACTGGATTATATAGGTGCCAGATTCTAATTCACCAATAGAAATTGTTCTTGTAAATCTATTTCCTTGTACAAACCTTCCTTGTAAATCGAGTATTTTATAGGAATCAATTTTAGAATTTTCCTTATTATTTATTGTAATATTATTAGAAGTAGGATTTGGAAATAAACTAAAGTCAGTCATTTTTATTTCATTTGTTCCTACATATACATTATCAATATAGGATACAGAATTAATGGTAGTAATTCCCAATACTTCTTGTCCTTCGGCTTTCATAACGGGAAGTCCAAAAGCTGCATCATACCATGTGTATTCAATTATTTTTCGTGGTATTCCAAAGGGAGTTCCTAAGTAATTAAGAGAATCTATTTGGTCTAGTATTGTTTTAACTTTTAGCGTATTGTTATACGTGGCATGTGGGGTAATTAAAGTTCCCCAACCTTCTACAGTGTAGTTTCTGTTGTAGCTAGATTTGAATTTTATGTTTTGTCCTATTGTATTTAAATCATACCCCCAAGAACCAGTTGATTTTCCTGAGTCTTGGTAAGTCAAAGGGAAATTAAGAATCGTATCATAGTCTATATATTCCGAAACCAAGGGAATAGTAATACCCGTAGAATCTTTCAGTTTTAATCCTTTTATCGTACCTACTAAATGTGCTGTTGTTTTTTTTGCAAGAGTGGTCACATCATACAAAGTGACTACCAAGGCATTCATAGAGTCTAAATCTATAATTCCCATATTGGCTAAATTATTCCATTGAATAGGGCAGGTGATTATTCCATTTAGTCCTGAGGTAGCTATGCATTGTGCAATAAAAGTAGCTTGATAACCGGAGTTAGAAGCAGTAACTGTAGATTTGTTACCCCAAGTGCTTTTGCCTAAGGCAGAATAATCCCAGGTTATATTGGCTCCTGTTGTATCAAAATTATGTAAAGTTAATCCTACTGCAACATTGGTCATTTGTTGCGAATATGTTCCACCTGCATGATTGGAAGATGTATAGGTTATTTGGGACAAAGTATTTAAACCTAAAAGTGTTAAAAAGGAAAAGAGTATATGTTTCATCATAATGGTAATTAGAGCGGTTATTCTTCTCTAAAATACGAATAAATAAGTTTGTACAGAATTTATGATAAAAGGTAATGGGATATGCAGGAACACTAAAGCTAATTTTTGAAAATTAACTTACCCGAATTTGGATTCTCATCCGAATGGTTTACCACAATGTTTGGATTGCCATAAAGGAAAACATTTCCTTCTCCTACAATTTCACAATCAATATTTTGAGATGCATATACTTCTGTATCTACTCTAGAATCTGAATAGATAATAACTTCTTTTGCTAAGGCATTTTTAGCATTTATGGTTACCAATCCCGAGAACCAAAATTTAACAGCATTAGTGGTTCCATTCAGTTTTATTTCACCTCCAGAATCTAATTCATTCCAAAAGTAAAACACATCATTATTGAGCGATAAATCGCAAAAATTGTAATCTTTTTTAAATATAACTCCAATTTCTGTAGAGGTAAGTGGTATTTTATTTGTCAGTGTAACACCACCATTTAAATCAAACCTAAAAAACTCAGGAGCGTAAAGTTTTAAATAGATGTGCTGGTTTGGTTTGGTAAATTTTAATTTTCGTTCGTCAGATATAATTAGTTGATTGTTTACAATCTCATAAGCTACTTTGCCAATGTTGTTTTCGTTTTCAGAACTAATTTCAATTTTATGTTCTGGTCCTTCTATCAGTTCAATTTCAAAACTATTGTTTATCTCTACAGAATTAAAATAATCCAAAGCAAAAACTTGTGAACTGATAGAATCACTTTTTTTACACCCTATTATCAGGATAAATAACGAGAAGAAAATTACTTGGTTTCTCATACAGTTAAAATTTATATCCTATTCCAATTTCAGTATAATCGGCAGTGAATGAATGAGTTTTTAATGAAGCACGTAGGTAATAGTTATCCAAAATACAATAAGAAATTGAGGCTTTGAAATAGGCTAAATTTTGTAATTTATTATCCATAATATAAATTCCTTCTTGTAAGCTAAGTAACCATTTTCTATACCTAAGACTTTGATTTATAAATAATCCAGAATTGAAATTATAATAAGAGAGAAATTCTTGTTTTTTTCTTTTTAATTCAAACTCTACATATTTATCATAAAATATTTCTATTCCTGTTCCCAGCATCCATTTGTTCGACACACTTTTTTGATACAAGAAAGAAAGGGTGAATGGTTTAGTTTTTATCCTATTATTTCTAAATCCCATACTGGCAAATAGATTAAAATTTTGTTCTTTAGGTACAGAGGGTTTACTGGTATGTTTGTTCTCATTAGTAGGTTGATTAAATAAATAACCTGCTCCCAAATATGAGGAAATATAATTCATTCCCATGTTTGGGAAAGAGGTATTCCCATTAGAAAAATGACCAATTTTAATACCTCCTTTCAATTCGAAATTTGGCGTTAGTTTGTAATTTACACCCAATAGAAAATCAAAATGAATATTTATCGGTTTGCTTACCGCATAGTTTTCTAAATTGTTTTTTGGATCAAAAGTTTCTGTATTGTAACTAATTCCTAATCCAAATCTAGAGTAAAAATCAATTTTCTCTGTTTTCATTAAATTAAAAGTCAAACTAGGAAATAATGAAATTTCTTTTCCAAACACATTATTATTTCCCAAGGAGGTATAAAACAAGTTGATGCCAAATTCAGGATTTTTATATAAATGGTCCCATATGCTATCTTTTGCCAACTGTTTGGAGTAAGTAAGCTCTAATGAATGAATGGGGGAGTTTACTTTGCTATAAATAACCTCATGGTGGGGGAAAATGAAACCGTAGAAAGTTTTGACCGTAATTTTGTTTGTTTGAGAAAAAGAAGAAATTAATACTCCAATAAATAGAATACATAACAATCCAATTTTTTGGATGAGACCTACAATCGATTTATGATTTTTAATTTTCAATATTACTCTTTTAATCTTGTAGCAACTAAGATAAATAAAATAATCAATTCGTTATCCTCTGGTTCATTCTTTCAACTGTCTTGTTTATTTTGTAAATCAATCTGTTTCTAGCTTGTTTTACTTATTGGGAACAATAGTACGAAACGTTAAGTTGATTCTTGCAGCTTTTACTTTCTTGGTAGGAGGTAACCTATGTAGCCAATGGTATTGTGTTTCTCCTTTCATCACCAACAAACTTCCTCTTTCTAGCAGGATATTAATCGTTTGCTTGGTTTCTTTGTGTTTAAATGCAAATTTTCGTTCTGCTCCCAAACTTAACGAACCAATTGCAGCATCTCTTTTCAAATCATTTTCACCATCACTGTGCCAAGCCATTCCTTCTTCGCCAGTGTGGTATAAATTTAGTAAACAAGAGTTAAATGTTTCTCCCGTTTTTTCTTCTATGATTTTCTTTAGTTCAAGCAATTCTGTTGTCCAGAGTAATGCTCGTTTTGTAGTTTTGGAATAAGTATAAGTATACGGTTCATTTCCGTACCAAGCAATTTTTCTTTTGGTTACAATTAGTTTTCCAAAAATAATAGCCTTGTCGTTTTCCCAATTAATAGTTTCTAATAACTGTTCGTAGTAATGCTTGGCTTTCGCTTGATTCAAAACAGGGCCATAATAATTTGCTTCCCCATCAAAAGGAAGAATATTAGGATTTGGTGATGAATTGAATAAGTCCAATTTATACTTTATCTAAAGATTGTTGGTAGAAGGTTTATCTTACGATAGTTCCAAACAAATCGAAGTAATCGGCACTGTTAATTTTCACAGTAGCATAATCTCCAATTCTTACATGGTTTTCTTCAGAGATAGGAACCCATACTTCGTTATCTACTTCTGGAGAATCAAATTCTGTTCTTCCTATAAAATGATCTCCTTCAATTCTATCAAATAATACTTTGAATTCTTTTCCTACTTTATTCTGGTTGTGCTCATATGAAATAGTAGATTGAATATCCATAATTTCTTCAGCTCTTGCAGTTTTAACTTCTTCAGGAACATCATCCTCGGAGTTGTGAGCGTGTGTATTTTCTTCATGCGAATATTCAAATATCCCCAATCTGTCAAATTTCATTTCTTTTACCCATTCAGCCATTTCCTGAAAATCTTCTTCAGTTTCTCCAGGGTAACCAGCAATAAGAGTAGTACGAATTGCAATTCCAGGAACTTTCTCTCTGATTGTTTTTACCAATTCAGTAGTTTTTTCTCTTGTAATTCCTCTACGCATATCTTTTAATACCTTGGTAGATCCATGTTGTAAGGGCATGTCCAAATAATTACAAATATTATCTCTTTCTGCCATTACTTCCAATACATCCATAGGGAATCCAGATGGGTAGGCGTAGTGTAATCTTATCCATTCCAATCCTTCAATATCCGATAATTGACGTAATAGTTCAGCCAATTCTCTTTTTTTGTATAAATCGAGTCCGTAATAAGTTAAATCTTGTGCTATAAGCATTAGCTCTTTCACACCTTGAGCTACTAAGCTTTTTGCATTGCTTACCAATTGCTCAATAGGAGTAGATCTGTGTTTTCCTCTCATCAATGGAATTGCACAAAAAGAACACGGTCTGTCGCATCCTTCTGCAATTTTGAAATAAGCGTAATGACTTGGTGTCGTCAAGATTCTTTCTCCTAATAATTCTTTTTTGTAATCCGCATTTAGCGTTTTAAGCATTTTTGGTAACTCTTGTGTTCCAAAATAGGCATCAACTTGAGGAATTTCTTCTTCTAGATTTTCTTTATATCTTTCAGATAAACAACCTGTAACGTACAATTTGTCTACTAATCCTTGTTCTTTAGCATCAGCATATTGCAAAATAGTATCAATAGATTCTTGTTTTGCATTATCAATAAATCCACAAGTATTTACAATCACAATTTCGTGATCTCCACTGTTAGATTCATGCTCAACATCAAATTTATTGGCATGTAATTGTGCCATCAATAATTCAGAGTCAAACGTGTTTTTAGAACACCCAAGAGTGATAACGTTTACTTTGTTTTTTTTGAGAGTTTTTGCTTTCATTGTTTATGAGAATGTTAGAATTGAGAATTATAGAATGTTAGTTCTGTTGACTCCCTAAAAAATTTGAATTATATACTGTTAGAGTGGATTTTTAGAAATTGACTTCATGTTATTAAATAACAATTTGTCAACTTCCTTTTGAAACAAGAATTCTACTTAAGAGAAAACAATGAATCTACAAATTCCATTTTATTGAAAACTTGTAAATCTTCCATTCCTTCACCTACACCAATATATTTTACTGGGATATTAAATTGATCAGAGATTCCTATAACAACACCTCCTTTTGCAGTTCCATCAAGTTTAGTAAGAGCTAAGGCTGTTACATCTGTGGCTTCTGTAAATTGGGCACATTGTTCTATTGCATTTTGACCTGTAGAACCATCTAGAACTAATAAAATTTCATGAGGAGCATCTGGTACAACCTTGTCCATTACTCTTTTTATTTTAGTAAGCTCGTTCATTAAGCCCACTTTGTTGTGAAGTCTACCTGCTGTATCTATCAATACTATATCAGCATTTTGTTTCACAGCACTTTGTAATGTATCAAAAGCTACCGAAGCAGGATCTGCATTCATTCCTTGTTGAACTATAGGTACACCAACTCTTTCGCTCCATATAATCAATTGATCTACGGCAGCAGCACGGAAAGTATCAGCAGCTCCAAGAACTACACTTTTTCCGGCTTTTTTAAATTGATGAGCCAATTTTCCAATAGTAGTAGTTTTACCTACACCATTTACACCAACCACCATAATTACATGAGGCTTGTGTGTGGTTTTAATATCAAAATCTACTTGGTCTACAGAGTTATTCTCTTCCAATAAACTAGCTATCTCTTCTTGAAGAATAGTGTTTAATTCTGAAGTGTTAATGTATTTATCCTTAGATACTCTAGCTTCAATTCGTTCAATTATCTTGACTGTGGTTTTTACACCCACATCCGAAGTGATAAGAGCCTCTTCCAATTCATCCAATACGGATGAATCTACAGTTGACTTTCCGGCAACTGCTCTTGATAGTTTAGAAAAAACTGATTGTTTCGTTTTTTCTAATCCTTTATCAAGGGTTTCTTTTTTTTCTTTAGAGAAAAACTTCTTGAATAAACTCATAGTGTTAAAATAGAAAAAGCTTCTTCCATAAAATGAAAGAAGCTAGATATAATTATAAGTAAATAATAATTATTTACTAAAAAATTCTTTTACTTTATCGTTTAATACAATCGCTTCTTTAAATTGGTAAGCTCCTGTTTTTGGAGATTTTACCGCCTTAATTACTTTTGTATGCATTTTTCCTCCTCCTTTTTGCAAGGACGCTACTACTTTCTTAGCCATGTCTTATTATTTTATTTCTTTGTGAATTGTGTGCTTTCTCAAAATTCTGTTATACTTTTTCACTTCCATTCTTTCTGGAGTGTTTTTTCTGTTCTTAGTCGTAATGTATCTAGAAGTTCCTGGCACACCAGTCGCTTTATGTTCTGTACATTCTAAGATTACTTGTATTCTATTTCCTTTAGTCTTTGCCATTTTCCTTTTAATTTCAAGAGTGCAAATATAGAAACTATTAATTTACTTTCAAACATTATTGAGGAAATTTTCCTTTAAATATTCAGTTTTTTTTAAAGTAGTCTATTTGCAATGTTTGCTAAGGTACTTCTTTCTCCTTTAACTAATTGAATATGACTGAAAATCTTTTCTCCTCTAAACTTATCTATTACATAAGCTAATCCATTAGATTTCTCATCTAAATAGGGTGTATCTATCTGCTTTACATCTCCTGTAAACACAAATTTAGCTCCTTCTCCCGCTCTGGTAATTATCGTTTTTATTTCGTGTGGAGTTAGGTTTTGTGCTTCGTCCACTATAAAAATAATATTGCTCAAGCTTCTTCCTCTAATGTATGAAAGTGCAGAAATTGTTAGTTTCTCTAATTCTATCATCTGGTTTATGAGTTTATATTCTTTACTTCTGTCAGAAAATTGATTTTGAATGAACTTAAGATTATCCCATAACGGTTGCATGTATGGATCCAATTTACTGCTAATATCTCCTGGTAAGAACCCAAGATCTTTGTTTCCAAGTGCAACAATAGGTCTTGCTAAGAATATTTGTTTGTATTCTTTGCGCATTTCCATAGCACAGGAGAGTGCAAGTAAGGTTTTTCCTGTTCCTGCTACTCCTTGCAAGCAAACTAGTTTTTTGTCTTCATTCATCAAGGCATGCATGGCAAATGTTTGTTCTGCATTGCGTGAAGACACTCCAAAACTTGTCGTTTTTTGAATGTTTTCTAGCGTATTGTTAAATGCATTGTAATAGGCCAAAGCACTGTTTCCTTTGGCAGATTTAAGGATGTAGTAATTGTTTTCTGGATTAATAAATTTATGCTTTTTTTTATCTACTTTAAGTACTCCATCTTTGTGTAGCTCTGCTATACAATCGTTTTCCATATCCGAATATGTAATAACTCCAGTAGGTAGTTGGTCTACATTTTTTATGTTCCCAAACTCAAAATTCTCAGCAATTAATTGAAGGCTTTTGGCTTTCAGTCTTAAGTTTATATCCTTGGTTACAAATACTACTTGTTGGTTAGGGTTTTGTTCATTTAGGTATAATGCAGTGTCCAGAATACGGTTGTCTTTGGTGTCTTCATTAAATATTTTTACTGCACTTTTCTTTAATCCATTGCTGTTAAAGACCACGCTTATTTTTCCCTTTTTCTTATTGGTGAGTAATATCCATTTACTCAAATCTTTGTTCTCAGCTATTTTGTCTAACGTTCGTATGAACTGTCTTGCTTCATAATTTTTGTTTTCGCTACCTTTTTTTAAGTTATCTAATTCTTCCAAAACAGAAATTGGTATAGCAACATCATGCTCATCAAAAGCGAAAATTGCGTTATGATCAAATAAAATTACTGAAGTGTCTAGAACAAATATTTTTGATTTTTTCTTTAGTGCCATAGGTTATATAATTGTTTATATAATATTACATAAACAACTACCATAAAGGCTTTACCTAAAGATTAATGAATTATTAATTCCTAGTCCTGGGTCATTATTTTTTCAATCTCTTTTATGCTTCTTGGTATGCAATCAGATAGATTTTCTGGCTGCCCCGAAGTAATTAAGATATCATCCTCTATTCTTACTCCAATGTTCCACCATTTTTCATCACAATCGGCTCCTTCTGGAATGTAAATTCCTGGTTCTACCGTTATCACTTGATTTGCTTTAAGCGAATTGTATGTTCCCATATCGTGTACATCCAATCCCAAATAATGCGAAGTTCCGTGTGGAAAATATTTTTTTACTTCGTTAGCTTTTTTAATGATTCCTAACTCTAGCAATCGTTTGGTTATAATTTCATTTGCAATTTGTCCTGGTTTCCAAAAACTATTTCCTTCTAAACAAGCATCAATTCCTGCCGTTTGTGCCTCCAATACAATGTTGTAAATAATAGCTTGTTCTTTGCTGTATTTTCCATTTACGGGTAAAGTACGCGTTACATCTGCAGTATATCCATGATATTCGGCACCAATATCACTTACCAGCAGGTCGTTTTGTTCAAACATTCTTCTGTTACTTACATAGTGTAGAATGCAAGAATTTCCTCCACTTCCGTGGATGGAAGGAAAGCCAGCATGCTCAGCTCCTTCATTTTTAAAATGAAATTCTACCAAAGCTTCTGTTTGGTATTCAGCCATTTTAGGATTCAGTTTTTTCATCAACTCAATCTGTGATTTACAAGTAATATCTATTGCTTTTCTCATCAATACTAATTCCTCTTGGGTTTTGATTTCGCGCAATTTAGCCATCCATTTGTTTAACTTAAAGAACTCTTGCTCATATTCTCCTGTTTTTGATTTTAACAATAGTTTTAAGTCAAATAAATCAGAATTACTTCGTGTATCTCTTGTGTCGTTTTGATCAGAAATAAAAAAGACTTGGGTTTTCTTGGTTGCAGTTAAATCCCAATTTTCTAATTCATTATTTGCTTTTACAGTCTCAATTTTTAGGAATTGCTTCACTCCATCTACCCCCATTCTTTTTCCTAACCACAATTCGCTAGACGCTTTTCTTGGTTGAACAAAAATAATTTCATTCGTCATTACTCCTTCAATTTCTCTTTTTTCTTTAAAAATGATTATGGCAGAATGAGGTTCGTTAAGTCCTGTTAGGTAATAGAAGTTAGGATCTTGGTGGTATTCATAGTCTATATCATTTGATCGATTACGAATAGGAGAGGAGTAAAGAATTGCCATAGAATTGTCGGGCATTAGTTTCCTTAATTCATCTCTACGTTCTTTGTGAAACTGAGGAGTTAATAAATCGGTATCAAAGATTCCAATTTCATGAGGAGTAATCATTTTGTTCTCTATCGTTAATTCTTTCTCTTGCGATAAAGATTGAGTAAAACAAAATAGTACGCTTGGGAGCAATAGGAGTAAGTTCTTGTTCATAGATTTAATTCTAGTTAGATAAAATTACGATTTTTATTTATTATTCGGTATTTCAATAATAGAGCCAAAATATATGGCACAAAAAAAAGCGTCCCGAACATAGTCCGAGACGCTTTCCAATATGGTTACACAAATGCTTACGCTCCTGTGTACAATCCTTTTGCTTTTGATTCTTTGATCACAGCTTCAATTCCATTCTTATCGATAGTTCTTAAAGCTCTAGTACAAACTTTTAATTTAATCGTTCTGTCTTCACTTGGTAAGTGAAAATTCTTAGTTACTAAATTTGGGTAAAATTTTCTTCTTGTTCTTCTCAATGAGAATGAAACGTTATTACCTGACTGTACTTTTTTTCCTGTTATTTGACAAACTTTTGACATCTTCTGTTATTTTTTGAGACTGCAAAGAAAACGCTTTTTTTCTTACTATCAAAACTATCTTTGCATATTTTCTACAAAAATAGTGATTTTAATGAAACGAATCGAATATTTTACTAGATTTTTTCATAGAATTTAAGAATTCACCCTGATTGAGCCCAGTTTCGAACTTCTGCTCTTCAAAATAAGAAAGCATTTTTTCTGTTGGCATGTTCCCTGTCAATTCATCTGCAGCCATAGGACAACCTCCATAGCCTTTTATGGCTCCATCAAATCGATTACAACCACTTTCTATACTGGCGACTATCTTTTCTTCCCAAGTTTCTGGAGTGGTGTGTAGGTGTGCTCCAAATTCTACTTTTTCAAATTCGGGAATTAATGTAGAAAACAAAGAAGTAATGTTTTCTTTATTTGATGTTCCTATTGTATCGGATAAAGCTAAAATATTTATATCAAGTTTGGTATGTAATTTTTCTGCCCATTGAGCTACAATGTCTTCATTCCATTTGTCTCCATAAGGATTCCCAAATGCCATAGATAAATACACCACAAGTTCTTTGTTGTTTTTCACACACAAATTTTGAATTTCTTCCACTCGTGATAAAGATTCTTCAATGCTAGAGTTAGCATTTCTTTGTTGAAATGTCTCCGATACAGAAAAAGGAAATCCTAAATAATTGATTTCTTCAAACTGACAGGCATCTACAGCTCCTCTTTTATTGGCAACAATTGCTAGTAGCTTAGAATTAGTGTTTTCTAAATCCAATTTACTCAATACTTCTGCCGTATCTTTTAGCTGTGGAATAGCTTTTGGAGAAACAAAACTTCCAAAATCTATCGTGTCAAAACCAACTTTTAATAAGGTATTGATATAATCTGCCTTAAGTTGAGTAGGAATATAATCATGAATTCCTTGCATTGCATCACGAGGGCATTCTATTATTTTTATTTCTCTTTTCTTCATTGTGTTAATATTTGTAGGTAACAGATAATTTTAAAAAGCTCGTTTTGATCTTTGCTTTTTTGCATAAATAAAGTTACAAAGAATGGAGTTGAATTGTATTCAATTCTTATTTTTTCCTTCTTAATATTTCCTTATTAATTCTCTTAATTAAAGAGGGTCCTTCATAAATGAATCCAGTATAAATTTGTACTAAATCTGCTCCAGCTTCAATTTTCTCTAGCGCATCTTCTGCAGAGTGAATTCCTCCCACGCCAATGATAGGAAAAGCTTTGTTCGATTTTTCTGAAAGGTATCTAATTACTTCTGTAGATCTTTTGGTTAGTGGTTTTCCACTTAGTCCTCCATTTCCTATTTCTTCTAGTCTTGCGTTATTCGTATTCAAGTTATCTCTTGCGATAGTGGTATTGGATGAGATAATTCCATCAATTTTTGTATCGGCCACAATATCAATAATATCATCCAATTGTGAATCCGTTAAGTCTGGTGCAATTTTTAATAAAATAGGTTTTTGAGTAGGTTTTTCCTTGTTCAATTCCATCAGTTTGTTAAGGATTTCTGTCAAAGGTTTTTTGTCCTGTAGCGCTCTTAAATTTGGTGTGTTTGGAGAACTTACATTTACCACAAAATAATCTACATGAGCATGCAATTCATTGAAGCAAATCACATAATCATCTACAGCATTTTCATTGGGAGTTAATTTATTCTTTCCAATATTTCCTCCAATAATTACTCCAGAGTTGTTCTTTTTTAATCGCTCTGCAGCTTCTTTTACTCCTCCGTTATTAAACCCCATTCTGTTTATTAATCCAGAATCTTCTGGTAATCTAAACATTCTTTTTTTAGGGTTTCCGTCTTGAGCAAGTGGAGTAAGGGTTCCTATTTCTATAAATCCAAATCCAAAAGCAGAAAGCTCATTAAAAAGTTTGGCATCTTTATCAAAACCAGCAGCTAACCCAACAGGATTTTTAAATTTTAATCCAAATAATTCCTTTTCTAATTTTGGATCATCCAAAGTATGGATAGATTTTGCAATTGATTTTATTCCAGGAATTTTAAAAATATTTCGAATTGAATTGAATGTGAAATGGTGAATTTTTTCTGGATCAAAAAGAAATAAAAAGGGTCTTACTAATAGTTTGTACATAAATTTGAAAAATCGGTTGAATTATGCTACAAATATAAGAGTTTTAGAGGATTTTTTTAATAAGTTTTTTATATTCATAATGAAATTAAAATTAACAGATGAAAGATTACTCGGAAAACGATAAAAAAATAATTTTAAGAGATTATAGAGGGTTATTAAGAGCCTCAAAAAAATTCAGAACAACACCAGAGGATACAGCATTTATAAGGAAGGCATTTAATTTTGCTACGGAGGCTCACATGAGTATGCGTAGAAAATCGGGAGAACCTTATATTACACATCCAATTGCTGTAGCTCGAATTTGTACAGAAGAAATAGGACTTGGAGCTACTTCTATAGTTTGTGCTTTGTTGCATGATACCGTAGAGGATACAGATACTACACTAGAGGATATAGAAAGATTATTTGGAAAAAAAGTAAAAAGAATAATTGATGGATTAACCAAGATTTCTGGTGCCATAGATTTTACAACCTCTGACCAAGCCGAGAATTTTAGGAAAATGATTCTTACTCTGCCAGATGATGTGAGGGTTATCTTTATAAAACTTGCCGATAGGTTGCATAATATGCGAACATTGGGATCTATGAGAAAAGACAAACAGCTAAAAATTGCTGCAGAAACTTTGTTCTTGTACGCTCCACTTGCTCACAGATTGGGGTTAAATGCGGTAAAAACAGAATTGGAAGATTTGTCTTTGAAGTTTAAAGAGCCTGATATGTATGCCGAGATTAACACGAAACTTAAAAAGTCTCAAGAAATAAGATCGCGTTTTATTTCTCAGTTTATTTCTCCATTGAAAAGAGAATTGACAAAAACAGGGTTGGACTTTACTATAAAAGGAAGACCAAAATCAGTTTATTCTATTTTTAATAAGATTACACAGAAGAAAGTAGCTTTTGAAGAGATATACGATTTGTTTGCAATTCGTATTATATTGAATAGTACCCCAGAGAATGAAAAAACAGATTGCTGGAGAGTGTATTCAATCATTACCGATTTTTATCAGCCCAATCCTGATAGATTAAGAGATTGGATTACTAACCCTAGAAGTAATGGATATGAGTCGCTTCATACTACAGTAATGAGCCCAACAGGAAAATGGGTAGAAGTACAAATAAGAAGCGAACGTATGGATGAGATTGCAGAAAAAGGGATGGCAGCTCACTGGAAATACAAAGACAGCAAGAAGAAAATAGAGAATAAATTTGACGATTGGATTAATAAAATTAGAGATTTGGTCCAAAACAATGAAACAGATACATTAGATTTTATTGATGATTTTAAATTGAATCTTTATGCCAAAGAGATTTATATTTTTACCCCTACGGGAGAATTAAAAACAATGCCTAAGGATGCAACAGCATTAGATTTTGCTTTTGATATTCATGGAGATATTGGGCGAAAATGTATTGGAGCAAAGGTGAATCATAAATTGGTCCCTCTTAATCATCCATTGAGCAGTGGAGATCAAGTGGAGATAATTACATCCAACAAACAAAAACCAAAAGAGGCTTGGTTAGATTTTGTGGTAACATCCAAAGCTAGATCAAACATTAAGCAATCCTTGAAAGAGGAGGTGAAACAAGTAGCAGAACAAGGGAAAGAAGCCTTGAAAAGAAAGCTGAAATCACTAAAAGTAGATTATAATGACAAAAACTTGAGAGAGTTATTGAAATTATATGATTTTAAGAATCCATTGGATTTGAATTTTCAAATAGCAAACGGAAAGATTGACCTATCCAAAATAAAGCACATTGTAATAAAAGGAGGGGAGCTTAAGTTTGAAAAGGAAAAACCTATTAAGCAAGTTCCTAAGTTTACCGAAGAAAAAGAGATTATATCGAGTTTTGGAGTTAAATCTAGTGAGGCGATTATTTTGGGAGATGATAGTTTGAAGCAAGTGGATTATAAAATTGCCAAATGTTGTTCGCCAATTCCTGGAGATGATGTTTTTGGGTTCTTAACGATTAACGAAGGAATAAAAATTCATAGAACCAATTGTCCTAACGCAGTACAATTAATGTCTAATTATGCTTATCGTGTGTTAAAAGCAAAATGGAAAAGCCAGACATTGAAAGAGTTTTCTGTGGGAGTAGAGTTTACCGGTATTGATGGAATGGGAATCTTACATTCACTTACCAATTTAGTAACGGGGAGTCTAAATATTAATATAAAATCACTAAATATAGGATCAGAAGCAGGTTTCTTTAATGGAGAACTAAATGCCTTAGTACACGATACCAAGCACCTTGATGATTTAATGAAAGAAATGAAAAAGATAGAAGGAATAAAAACCGTAGAAAGAATTTATTAGCCAGACAATCTTTTCTTGTATATAGTAAAAGCCATTTTGAGAAATCAAAATGGCTTTTTTATGAGCCATACTTTTTATATAAAAAAAGGGATTTAAGAAAATATTAGGTAAAAAAAAAGACTTACCGTTAGGTAAGTCTTTTTTTTGTGAGCGCGAAAGGATTCGAACCTTTGACCGCCTCCTTAGAAGGGAGGTGCTCT
>CAXIAX010000003.1:0-71861 GCA_964021785.1 uncultured Flavobacteriales bacterium | reverse complement strand
AATAAGTAAAATATAAGATTTAATAATTTGCAAAAGCCATACTGAAAAGTGTGGCTTTTTTTGTTTTGTAAGAATCGTATTCTACTTCCGTTTAAAAATAAAACTTTAAGCCATGATAGATAAATTAATAGCATTTTTCAAAAGACCAGCTTCAGAAACTAAGAACGAAACACCAGAAGGAGTTTGTCCTAACTGTTGGGGAAGTCAAGAATTTGATAATGTAATAAGAGAATTGTACCAAGACAATCAAATAGACGTGAATAACGGACAAGCCAACCTTAATTTTATTCAAAATGTAGTTGTAAATAAAATTGAAGGAATACGATTAAAGAAAGGTAACTCAGGATTGGAATGTACAAGTTGTAAAGTATCTTACTAGTTTCATAAGAAAAACAGATAGTTTCATAAGATAACAAAAGGTAAGTGGTTGATTTACATTATATTTATAGTATGAAAAAGCTATCTATACTTATTTTTATATTTACGAACTGGAGTAATTTCAATGCTCAATCCTATATTCCCATGGTGGAAGACAGCATGATTGTGGTGAATGGAATTTGGGGATATGATTTTGCTGAGCCTGTAGTTTATAAATACTTAGGAGATACTACAATTAATTCAACTTCCTATTTCAGAGTTTATCATTGTTCTTTACTTGAAGATTCTAGTTTTGCATTGAGTACAAATACAAATTATTATGGTGCAATAAGAGAAGTGAATAAGAAAGTATATTTTCTTCATAAGGATAGTTCTATAGAAAGAAAAATATATGATTTTAGTCTGAGTTTAAATGATACTACCAGTATTTTTTTTACCACAATGTGGAACAGTGAAAATGTAAACGTAAAATTTAAAAGAATTGATACAGTTTCAAATTATTATGGAAGAGATATATGGATTCATGATGTTAATTCTTCTGTTTTTTTTCCAAATTATCATATTGTAGAAGGTTTTGGAAATGTAGATTTTTGTGCAAATGAAATAGAAACAGATTATAGAACTATAAAACTTTGTTCCATAAAAAAGAATAATCCTTCTCACAATATTCCTGTAAGTTATAGTGCTTGTTATTGGCAAATAAAGAATTCATTTATTTCTTTAAGTGAAATAGAAAGTAATTCGGTTGAGGTTTATCCAAATCCGGCAATAAACCAGATCACGGTACAATCCAATGATACAGATCTACAATCAGTTTCTATCTATGATGTAAATGGAAAGTTCATTAATCAAATTTCAGTTCAAAAAAACAAAGAAGTGATTGATTTAAAATTTATGAAAAGCGGGATTTATACTTTGAAAATTGTAACAAAAAAAGGAATTGTAACGAAGAAAATAGTAAAGCAATAAGCTTATAGCTTCCATCCATTAAGTTGAGGTATTGCATGGTGTGCAGTCATATCAAATTGTACAGGAACAACAGAAACATATCCTTTTTGTAAAGCGGCCATATCCGTATCGTCTGCGCCTTCTTGATCTTTAAATTCTCCAGTAAGCCAATAGTACTTTTTTCCCAGAGGATCTTCTCGTTCATCAAATCTATCTTCCCAGAAAGCAGCAGCTTGTCTACATACTTTTATTCCTTTTAGTTCTTCAAGAGGAAGTTTAGGAATATTCACATTCAAACAAACCGACCTAGGAAAATCAGAAGCTAACGCTTTTTTCATTATAATTTCTGCAAAGTGCTGAGTAGGTTTAAAATCTGCTTCGTGCTGAAAATCATCTAAAGAAAAACCGATAGAAGGAATGTTCTCCATAGAACCTTCTACTGCTGCCGACATTGTACCAGAGTAAATGACATTGGTAGCCGCATTGGAACCATGATTTATTCCCGAAACGACCAAGTCTGGTTTTCTTTTCAGAATATGGAAAATCCCAACTTTTACGCAATCTACCGGAGTACCCGAGCAAGAAAAAGCTTTAATCTTGCCAAAAACTTCACTCTTATCAATTCTTATAGGATTATTTACGGTAATGGCATGTCCCATTCCTGATTGTGGACTGTCTGGTGCAATTACCACAACCTCACCTAATTTGCTGGCAACTTCTACCAAGGCTTTTATTCCTGGTGCAGTTATTCCGTCATCATTGGTTACTAATATCAAAGGCTTTCTCATAGTGTTGAAATATTGTTGGTTAATAATCGTTAAGGGATAACTAATATCACTCAACAATTTTTACTTTTATAAAAATCAAAAAATAATTCCAAAACACACTATGAAACACATAAAACTTTCGTTAATTTTTCTGTTGGCTTTCGCCCAATTTTCAATTTCGCAGATAGAAGTTGCATCTAAAGTAAAAGAAGCTACTTTGTTTTCTAATAAAGCACAAGTAAGTAGGGTAGAAACGGTTCAATTGAAACAAGGAGATAACTTAATTCAGTTTACAGGATTGGAGTCGAGCATAGATAATAATTCGGTTCAGATTTCAGGAACTAATGGAATAACTATTATATCTAATTATTTTCAAATGACGAATACAAAGAAATCGTCACAGCCATTTGCAATCAAACAATTATTGGATAGTTTGGATGTATTGAAAAGGGACGAACAGCTAAGAAGATTGGCAGTTCAGAATTTGAATGCAGAGAAAAATGCAATTTTATTCAATAAAAGTGCGAATGGAGTGAATAGTGGTTTCAATTTGGATAATATGCTAGACTTGGCAGAATATTACAGAAACAACTTAGGTAAAATAGATGCACTTGTGTATGACGAGAACATCAAAATAAATGAAGTGAGAGAACAATCGCGATTGGTAAATGTGAAATTGACTGAGCTTGGATACAAAAACAGATCTAATTCTTTGTTTGTAACCGTGTTTTCTGAAAGAGCACAATCCGTTTCAATGAAATTAATTTACTTGGTAAATAACATAGGATGGACTCCATTTTATGAAATTAAATCGAACGGAATAGGAAGTAAGATTAATGCAATTTGTAAAGCACAAATTAATCAAAACTCACAAGTAGACTGGAGTGATGTAAAATTGACTCTTTCTACTAGTAATCCTATGAATTATGGAGTGTTGCCAACCATTCATCCTTGGGTGTTGAGGTTTCAAGATGATGCAAGAAAATATGCAAAATCCAAAGCGTATAACCAAGGAGCAATTTCTAATAGTCAAATGAATAGTTCGTATGAACTTGCAGATGAAAAAGAATACAGTTCTAATTCATTGGCAAGTTATACCACAGCAACCGATAATATGGTGAACCGTGAGTTTAGTGTATCAAAACCTTATTCTATAAAAGGAAGTAATGGAAAAGCAGTAGTAGATTTAGAAGATTATGCTTTTGATGTGGAGTATGTATATTATGCAGCACCAAAATACAGCTGTGATGTGTTTTTGATAGCACACATTAACGATTGGGAACAATATAATTTATTGCCAGGAACAGCCAACTTATTTCTAGAAGGAACATTTGTGGGAACTACCATGATAAACCCAAATGAAATCTCTGACACTATGAGCTTGGTACTTGGAAAAGACAAAAGCATTGTGGCAAAAAGGGAAAAAATAAAAGACGTATCTAAAAATGCTATCTTGGGAAGTAGCAAAAAAGTAGATATGGGAATCCAGATTACTGTAAAGAACAACAAAGGGAAAGACATAGAAATTATTGTAGAAGATCAAGTGCCAACTACAAGTGACGAAAAGATAGAGATATCAATCAAAGATATTTCTAAGGCAAAACAAGACGAAACAACAGGTAAGTTGACTTGGAAATACACTTTGAAAGCTGGAGAGACGAAAATTCATAAGATAAAATATGAAGTAAAACATCCTAAGAACAAACCGTTATCTAACTTTTAATAGAATTGAAAACAGTTGAGTTAAATCTGCCAGGATATCAGGCTAAGATTCAAAAAAAAGAAGGCGAATATTTCATTTATGATGAAATAAGAAAAGCATATTTTGTACTCACCCCAGAAGAGTGGGTGAGGCAAAATTTCATCCATTTTTTAATCAATCATCATTCCTATTCTAAAAACTACTTTAAAGTTGAAAAACAATTTAAAGTAAATGAAAGGATAAAACGATTTGATGTTTTAATCTATGATAAAAATGCTCAACCTTTTTTATTGATAGAATGTAAAGCACCTGAGGTGAAAATTTCGCAAGCAACATTTGCACAAATTGCGACCTACAACATGGAGTTACGAGTGCCTTTTTTGATTGTAACGAATGGACTTTCGCATTTTATTTGTGAAATAGATTTTGAAAACAAGACTTACAATTACTTGCAAGAAATTCCTGTTTTTAAGTAAGCTTATTTTCTAATTAAGCTTCGGTATCTTTTTTCCAATTTTGTAGGAGGAACTCCCAGCTTGTAGGATAAAAACACATACCCATTTATTAAGCTAATCTTTAGCCAAGAGTTTTTTTCGTATTTTCTTGCGCTCACAATTACTGGAGTTTCTATAATTTCATAAGGAATGTTATTCTGTTTTACACGGTCTATGATTTCAAAATCTTCCATGATGCAATATTCTTCGTTAAAACCATTCAGTTTTTCAAAAATTGCTCTTTTATAAAAATGACATTGATCGCCACCACCAGTAAAAATTCCTTTTTTCTTCACAAATGAAGCGTTAAATTTCATCCAGAATCCCTCTTTATCAAATTTATAATTAAAAAAACCACAGTCATTTTTTCTCAAACAATCCTCTATAAGTGAAAAATAATTGGGAGGTAATGTTACATCTGCATGTAAGAATACAAATACATTTCCTGTAGCTTTTTTTGCACCAAAATTCATTTGCTTAGCCCTGCCTTTTTCATCTCCTTTATAGTAAGAAACGCTAGGGAATTGTACCAAAACACCTTTTGTGTTATCAGTAGATTTTGGTGAGTCTACCACTATGATTTCAGTATCGGTATTTTTAGCTATTTCCAGCAAATGTGGAATCTTATGAGAGATTAAAGTCTCTTCGTTATAGCAAGGAATAATTATACTTACAGTGGTTTTCATTTTTCAAATTTATACTTTTTGTAGGGAATCTATGTTGTATTCGTTTAATTAGTATAAACAAAATATATGAACTACTCCATTAAGGTAACTTTACTAGCTATGTTTTTAGCTTTTTTTTCAAATTCATTTTCTCAAGAAAAAGAATTATTAAACTATTCTCAAGAATTATTAAGTCTTCAGAAGGACAATAAATCACCAGAAAAAATAGTAGAATTTTTTGCATCTACCTCATTAGAACAAATAGAAAATGGATTGAACTCCAATAACGAAAAACTAGCTTTCTGGGTAAATGTATACAATGGATACATACAATATGCATTGAAAAATAATCCAGAGTTGTATGAAGATAGAAGAGCTTTTTTTAGCGAAAAAAGAATAAAAATTGCAGGAGAAACTTTGTCCTTTGCCGATATAGAACACGGAATAATAAGAAAATCTCAATCTCCAATTGGAGCAGGATATATCCGCAGAATATTTAGAGATAAATGGGAAAGAAAACTAAGAGTAGATCACAAAGATTGGAGAGTGCATTTTGCGCTAAACTGTGGAGCAAAAAGTTGTCCGCCAGTTGCCATTTATAATGCAGAAGATTTGGACAAGCAATTTGATTTCATGACTAAAACTTACCTGCAAGAACAAACAAGCATAGATGAATACGGAACTGTTCAAACGGTTTCATTGTTCTCATGGTTTCGTGGAGATTTTGGTGGAATAAGAGGAGCAAAAGGAATCTTGAAAGATTACGGAATTACAGAAAAGAAGCCAAGTAAAATATATTTTACTACTTACGATTGGACTTTATTATTGGATAATTACAGAGAGATTAACCTGTAATTATCTAATTATATTTACGTGTCCAAATATTTCGTTTTTAGAAGTGTTAACATCTGAATAAACAATTCTCCATACGTAAGTATCAATCTTACAAACTTCACCTTTAAAGGTTCCGTCCCAGCTTTTTGATACGTCTTTAGATTCGTACAGCAATTCGCCCCATCTATTAAATATTAATATTTCGAATTCAAAGATATCTTCTGAATAGATTTTGAAAACATCATTTGTTCCATCTTTATTTGGACTAAATGTATTAGGGATATATAGACTTCCATCTAAAGATATTGTTACAGAATCTTGAACAAAACAACCGTATGCATCCATTAAGTTAGCATAATATGTAGTAGAATTACTAGGTTGAGCAGAGGTAGATTTGATAGTGGTATTAGCTATAGATGTTGCTGGGGACCAAAAAAATGTTCCTGTAGAGGAAGTTGCATTAAGCAAAGCTGTTTCTCCATAATTTATTATTTGATTTGGTCCTGCGTCTACTGAGGGTATTGGAGAAAAATTAATAGAAGTAAAGGCAGTGTCAGTACAGCCAATAGCATCAGTTACAATAACTCTAAAAACAGTAGGAGATGTAGGATTTACATCTGTTGTGTCATTGGTTGGTTGAGCAGCAAATGAACTAGGACTCCATGAATAAGTGACTCCACCGGTAGCCCAAATGGTGGTCGATTCATTAAAACAAATGGTATCATTGGGAGAGGAAGTTGCATTTGGAACAACCACAATAATTGTAACACTATCTGTAAGTGTAGCACATTGATTTGTGTAATCTACAAAATAGGTAGTTGTATTTCCTGGTGAGGCAGTTACCGAAGTGCCTGTGGTGTTGCTTAAACTAGCTGCAGGGCTCCACAGATATGAGTCGGCTCCAGATGCGTTTAAAGTAATTCTATCGCCAAAACAAATAGAATCGTCATCCGAAAGAATAGGGTTTGGTATATCTATAACGGTTATCAATACAGAGTCTATGGCATTACAACCTTGAGGTGTAACAACATTTACATAGTAATTGGTGGTTGCGGTT
Organism: uncultured Flavobacteriales bacterium; assembly: GCA_964021785.1. Classification (GTDB taxonomy): domain Bacteria; phylum Bacteroidota; class Bacteroidia; order Flavobacteriales_D; family CAJJDF01; genus CAJJDF01. The sequence continues at coordinate 65,016 of CAXIAX010000003.1, read as the reverse complement.
GGGAATACAGAAGGAGTAGCAGAGGATGGATTAACAATACTAGCAGATGGAGTCCAATTATAGGTAGTACCTCCGGCTGCATATAACTGAGCAGTGTCTCCCGAACAAATTGTACTGTCTTTGCTTGTTAATGTTGAGGTTGGATGAAAAGAAACATTAATGTAGCTAGTGTCGATACCACAAATATTAGAAACAATAACTTGATACGTAGTAGCAGAAGTTGGTGTGGCAATTGGGTTGGCAATAGTGTCATTACTTAGTGTGGCAGAAGGGCTCCATAAATAAGTAGATCCTCCGGTTGCTGAAAGTTGAACAGAAGTATTTGGGCAAATTACAGTATCTGGAGAAGTAACTGCAGAAGCCGGATCAAATACAATAATTGTTATAGTAGAAGAATCAGGTTTTATACATCCTGTAGAATCATATACCAATAAAGAAGCTGTGTAGGTTCCTGCAGAAGAATAGAAGTGAGTAGGAGCAAATGCTGTACTAGTATTTCCATCTCCAAAGTCCCATAAATAAGCATTACCATTGGAACTGCTATTACTAAAAAAAGCAGCATTTGGGTAGCAAATGATTACTGTAGGAATACTTGCAATTGCTTTTATTTCATTGATATTAAATTTAAAAACACCAAGGTTGCAATTGGTGCTTCCATTGGTAGTTGCCCAAGCGCCAGGTGTAGTAGGAAAACTACCAGAACAACCAGCACAAACAGCTTGATATACATTTCCTTTTTTGTCAAATCTACTTGTTCCTCCGTCTACATGTTCATTAGATCCGGATCCTCCAAAAAATGTAGCGTAATTTAGTCCAGTTGCATTTTTTTCTAATACCATTAAATAAAAGTCAGAACCATCAGTTGTAGTTTGAAACGCACCCGCAGAAATTGGTAATCCTGTGGTGGTTCCGCCCGCAGAATTTACTGTTCCTCCCCAGCCGCTCATATAAATTAATCCGCAATCATTTACCAAAAATGCAGAAGGAGAAATATTAATAGTAGAGCTTGTAGAGCCAAAAACAGTACTAAAATCTAAGGTAGTAAGTGTGTTGTCGTATTTCTGTATGAATTGATGACTACCAGCATTAGAATATTTTCCTGCAGTCACAGGCATTGCTCCAAGCGATTGACCAAATGTGTATACAGAATCGAAGATATCGATTTGAACAAAATAACATTGGTCGTATGAGGCAGTTCCAATGTATCTTGAATTAAGTAGAATATTTGCAGGGCTATATTTAGCTAAAAATCCATCAACTCCTCCCGAGTTAGTATTCACAGCAGAATCTAAATTGGTACTTGTGGTTCCTCCTGCAATAAATGTATTTCCTGCGGCATCTTGTTGAATACCATAAGCAGCATCAATTCCAGAGCCTCCTATGTGGGTACTCCAGGTTAGTACAGAAAGAGTAGGGTTTAATTTAAAAACTACTCCGTCTGAACTACCTCCTTTAAAACCTGAACCTCCCACAACAGGAAAGTTGGTAGAGTTTGTCACAGAAGAAACGTAGCAATTGTTTGATTGATCTACTATTATTTCTCCTCTAAATTCATCTCCATAGTTGTTTTTTAATCCAGCATTATTGTTCAATCCGTCATTTCCAGATCCTCCAACATAGGTAGACGACAGAAGAGCAGTTCCTGCGGCATTCAGTTTAGTAATTATTATATCGCATCCCGAAGGGTAATCTACGGCAGAACCTGGGAAATTTGTTCCTCCATTAAATGTGTTGTCATAACAACCAACAGAAGTAGGAAAGTTGGAAGAGCCTGTAGTTCCAAGAATATACAATTCGCCTGCATCATTGGTTACAATACTATGTGGAGATTCATCTCCTGCACCACCAAGGAAAGTAGAATAAACTAAGGCAGATCCATTAGCATTAAATTTAGAAATAGCAATATCGGCAGGTACAGAGGTTCTTCCTCCAGAACCTCCATTAAAAGAGGTGTCATACGCCCCTGTTGTGGTAGGGTAGCTTGTTCCAAAAATTACACCACCACCATAAGTAAACCCCAAGGTGTCATAAGTTGCAGTGTACCCAAAGTTATCCGAAACTGCACCAGAATAGGAGCTAAAAATTAAAACCGGGTCAATTATTAATTCTTTCGTTTTGTCATATCCTTTTGGAAAGTCAAATTTTAAAATATTTCGTTTGAGTTTATAGTTGCAAATAACCTCTACTTTTTCTCCATTTATTATTTGATAAGCATAGGGTTTGTTTTCTATAATATCGGTTATAGTTGTTTTTACATAAAGGACTCCTTGATCAATATATAAATCATCCGCTCCATTATACTCAACTTGAATATTTTTATGATTTGCTCCTGGCGAAACAACAAAATCATATTTCATATTAGATTGAGATTCATATATTTTGAAATCAATACCAGGATAAATATTGGAATAGCTTACTTCATTAAATACTCTCACCTCCGAAGCCCATTTTGATTTGTCGGTTCCAACAAAATAATTTTCATAATGAGGTGATTTTCTTTCAGATGAAATGATTGGATTTGTATTTGCCCCTTTAAATTTTACTCTTACAACATGACCTTTTACATTTTTCGGTTTAGGAATATATTCTTTTGTTGCGTGTGAAGCTCTCAAGTAACTTTTATCTTTAAAATGATAAGTTATTCCTTGTTTTTCAAGAAACATAGCACCATCAATTAAATCGGCCTTGTATTCAATCACTTCATTCCATTGGCCTTTATTTTGTTTGAAAAAATAATGATTAGAAGATTCTTCATGGTCATGTTGAGAAAAAGTCAATAAACTCAAAATCATACCCGCAAGAGTAAGGAAAAATTTATATGTGTGACTTTTTATCATAAAAATTATTTATATGTAATATAAATACGAATAGTAGGCAAAAAGGATGCTCTAATTGTTAAATAAAGTAGTATTTTTATCCACTTCCTAAAAATACAAAAAAAATGATTGACATAGAAAAGAATAAATCTATCAAGAAGTATACCACTTTTGGTGTGCCGGTTTCTGCTAAATTTTTCACTCAGTTTTCCAATCTAGAAGAACTTCAAGAAGTATTGAAAGATACCGAACTAATGAAAGAAGAACTGTTAATTTTGGGAGGAGGAAGTAACTTGTTATTTACCAAAGATTTTGATGGTTTGGTATTGAAGAATAATTTGAAAGGTATATCGATAGAAAAGGAGGACGAGGAAGAAATATATATTAAATCTGGAGCTGGAGAAAACTGGCACGAATTTGTGCAATATTGTGTTAGTAATAACTATGCAGGAATAGAAAATTTATCTTTAATTCCCGGAAATGTGGGAGCAAGTCCAATGCAAAACATAGGTGCTTATGGAGTAGAGATAAAAGATGTTTTTCATAGTTTAGAAGCTATTGAAATAGCTACAGGAAAACTAAAAATATTTTCAAAAGAAGAATGTGAATTTGGATATAGAGATAGTGTTTTCAAAAACGCTTTAAAAGGTCAATATATAATTACATCAGTAGTTTATAAATTGTCAAAAAAACCACAGTTTAATGTCTCATATGGAGCAATAGAAAGTGAGTTGAAAAAAATGAAAGTGGATAAGCTATCAATAAAGGCAATTAGTGATGCCGTAACAAGTATTCGATTAAGAAAATTACCAGATCCAAATAAAATAGGGAATGCAGGAAGTTTTTTCAAAAACCCAGTTATTTCTCTATCTCATTTTGAAGATTTGAAAGATCAATTTCCTCAAATGTCTTATTATAAATTACCTAATGGAGAAATAAAAATTGCTGCGGGATGGCTTATTGATCATTTGGGGTGGAAAGGGACAAGAAAAGGGGATTATGGAGTACACGAAAATCAAGCGCTAGTCCTTGTGAATTATGGAGAAAGTAAAGGAAAAGATATTTATGATTTATCTTCACTAATTATGAAATCTGTATTAAAGAATTTTCAAATTACTCTAGAAAGAGAAGTAAATATTTATTAGTTAAAAAATAAAAACACACTTTTCATGAAAAAAAACACACTGTTCATGTAAATTCTTTTGATTGTGAATGATTAAAACTTATATTTGAGACAATAAATTTTTATTAAATAAAATAGAGCTATGAAAAAAATACTTTTATTACTTACACTCGTAAGTTTATTTTCTTTTAATTCGAATGCTACCCATGGAGTAGGAGGAGACATTAGATTTGTACAGACCGGACCAAACTCTTATACGGTATACGCTAGATTGTTTAGATTCTTATCTGGAGCAAACTTAACTGGTCCTCAAACTTTTGATATTAGAGATCAGGTAACTTGTGCTTTCGGAACTTCTGTAACAGTAAACGAAGTAAATAGATTTGTAATTCCTTTTGGAGATGAGTGTTATACTCCACCAACTGGGAGTGAAGTAGAACAAATTGAATATACAGGAACAATTGCCAACTTACCAAATAATCCAAATGGATATAAAGTAATGTGGGATTTGTGTTGTAGACCAACTCTTACAAACATGGGAGCAGGAAATGTAGGTTTATATACTCATATTCCGGATCCAGCATTGGCTCAAGGAAACAGTACACCAAGATTTGTAGATTACCCTACTGATGGATACTTTTGTGTAAACAACTTAAAGTGTATTAATTTTGCAGCTGTAGATCCTGATGGAGATAGTCTTTCTTATGAATTGGTAAATCCAATTGAAGATTGGACAAACTGTGTACCAAATTATTTAGCTTTTAGCCCGGGTTATAACATGCAAAATATATTAGGGCCAGGAAGTAGTTGTACTATTGATGCAGTTACAGGATGTGTATGGGCAAGACCAGCACAGTTAGGAACTTATACTATTTCGGTAAAATGTACAGAATGGAGAAATGGAGTGAGAATTGGAGAGTTAATTAGAGATTTACAATATTATGCACTTAACTGTAGCTATAATACTTTACCAAGTTTTGAAAACTTCCCAACTGTACAAGTATTATCATTTGATGATGAAGGATGTTTTGATATCGTAGCTTCAGATAGGGATGCTCAGGATACATTCTTTATTTCAATTTTATCAAATGCTTATGATTTTGGCGCAACAATTTCATTGCCTACACCAAATGCAGCAGGTAACTATGATTTTGAATGGGAGGACGCAACTATGGCTAGTGGAATTGATACAGCTAACAATGTAAATGTAACTCAAATCACAGCTACAGAATTTATGGGAGATGGAACAGTAGGAGCACGTTTCTGTTGGAACCTTGATAACTGTGATATCTTAACAGTAGATAGTTTTTATGTAGAAGCTTTAGGTTACTCCATAGGATGTGACGCTTCTAAAGATACGGTAAGAAGTAGAGTTTCAATTCCTATTCAAAGAGCTACATACTCATATAATGTACCGAATGTATTTTCTCCAAATGGAGATGGTGTAAATGATTTATTCTACCTTAAAAAAGATGCTTACGACAGATGTTATGACGCACTTAATATAAGAGTTTATAACAGATGGGGACAATTAGTTTACGAATCAGAAGATGCTAAATTTGAGTGGGACGGTAATGATGAAAGTGGAAATCCACTATCAGCAGGATCATACTTTGTAATCCTTCAAGGATACTACGGAGGAGAAGAGGTGACACAAAATTTCCCTCTTACTTTGTTTAGATAACAAAAAGTAAAAATTTATTTACAAAAGGCTCTCTGTTTTTACAGAGAGCCTTTTTTTTTGTGAAAGTCCCAATATTTTTTATAAAAAAGAAGCTTATTTTACTTTAAAAAGAATAATAGTGCACTCATGAAAATCGTCTAAATATAAGTTAGTTATGTCATAATTTTAGGTTATTAATCAAAACCAAATAATTATGAAAAAGCTAATAATCATTATGCTCCTGCTTGGAGGAGTAAATTTTACTGCAACCTCTAACCATATTGTTGGTGGAGACTCATGGGTAGAACAGATAGGAAGAAATACGTTTAGAATAAGTGCCAAATTTTATAGAAAATGTGATGGAGGAGGTTCAGCAATGCCTACAAGTATTAGTTTAAGATTCTTTCAAAATATAAGTAACACACAAGTGGGGAGTACCATTACGGCTCCTAGAATAGGACTTATAGATACTCTTGTTTTTGGAGACGCTTGTTTTAGTAATGCTCAAGTAGGATTGTGCGTTTCTGTGGGACTTTTTGTTACCACTGTTACATTGCCTGATTACGCCAATGGATATTATTTCTCATACAGAACACCTCCCAATAGAAGTAATTCTATACTTAATGTATTAAGTTCGTCTTCTAATATTTGGTATGCTCAAATTCCAGATCCTGCATTAATTGCAGGGAACTCTTCTCCTAAATTTATAGACTACCCAAAAGATGCGTATTTATGCGTTGGAAACGAAAAGGAAATAGATTTTTCTTGTATAGATCCAGATGGAGATAGCCTAGTCTATTCATTGATTACGCCATTTGATAATACTCAGCCTGGAGGAACAAAACCTTTTATTCTAGTTAATTGGACAGCTAGTCATAATTTGTTAAATATTTTGGGCCCAGGAACAAGTTGTGTAATAAACCCAAATACAGGTATTGTTACCGGTAGAACAGGGATGTTGGGTGAATACGTTATAGCTGTGAAGTGCGAAGAGTTTAGGAACGGAATAAAAATAGGGGAAGTAATTCGTGACATGGTCGTGAAATCGCTAAACTGTAATTACGATTTACCACCAGTGTTTGATATTTCTGAAGATCCTATTTCAATTAAATTTGAAAAAGATACTTGCTTTGATGTTTTAGCTGTAGATCGCGATTTCTCTGATACTTTTTATCTTCAGGTTAATTCCAATGCCTTTGCTTATGGCGCAAAAGTAGGTGTTGCCTCGGATTCAACTTATACTTGGAAAAATGCATCAGGAGTAATTACTACAACATCAGGTGTTGCAGTTACGGATTTGTCGGGGAATTTGTTTCTTGGAGTAGGAGAAGTGGGAGTGGAGTTTTGCTGGACACCTACCGTATGTGACATCATTAGTATTGATAGCTTCTATGTTGAGTTTTATGGCTATTCCATAGGTTGTTCAGGAAATAGTGATTCTATTTATAAGCGAGTACCTATAACTGTAGATAGAGCAGAATATACTCATTCTGTACCCAATGTTTTTTCTCCTAACGGAGACGGAGTAAATGATAAATATTTTTTAAAAAAGGAAGCATATGATAAGTGTTACGATTTGTTGAATGTTAGAATATACAACAGGTGGGGACAATTAGTTTTTGATTCTCCCAATGCTAATTTCGAATGGGATGGAAAAGATAAAAATGGGAAAGATTTATCAGCAGGTTCATATTTTGTGGTTCTGCAAGGATATTATGGAGGACGAGAAGTGACACAGAATTTCCCTTTGACTATGTTTAGATAAAGTGAGAAATAAGTAATAACTAAAAAAGGCTCTGTTTTATAACAAAGCCTTTTTTTTATTTTGCAGAATAGAAATAATCTAGGATAGAATAAAGTTCTGGATGTTTCTTTTTGAATTGAATATGATGTTCGAAAAAATACTCTGAAGCTACGGCTAAAAATTCTTGCTCGTTTGTTGCTCCATATAATCTAATGTCGGACTTGTTATCTTCAATTTCATCTACTTTTTTATAGATTAAGTTCATCCAGGGTAATACAAATTGCTGAGTCATTAATACCTTAGGGATTCCATCTATGGCTCCATCCTCTCCATCTATTAAATGTACAAATTCGTGAATACCTACATTCTTTTTGTCTAGCTCTGCCTGAAATCCTTGGCGTAAAGAAGTTTTAGATAAAATCATTTTTCCATTCATAAAACCGTTTCCAACCATGCCTTGTATATGAGTGTCTTCTCCTTCTGTGCTAAATTGTGCATTGAAAGGGAGAGGGTAAAGTAGTACCTCATCTAAGTTTCTGTATTTCCAGTTTGGGAAATGAAATACAGGAATAATAGCGCTAGATGCAATCAAAATTCTATCCAATTCTTCTACCTCACAATCTACACCTGTAATGGTAATGTCATTCAAAAAAGCTAAGACTCTTTGTTCAAAATTTGTTTTTTCTTCTTGATTCAGCTTTTTATAAAAACCAACCTTTTTGGTCAATGTGTTTTTCCATTCTTCAGATAAGGATTTGTCGTTTTGAAGTTGTTTCGCTTCTGTTTCAATCGCTAGTTTTGAAGGGATCTTGGAACTAATTTTTACCACAAAATAGAGAATGATAAGAATTACAGCAACCATTATTAATTGTTCCATAGAGAATTTTTGTTTTTCAAAAGTAAGGATAAGGATTAATTAAATAATTGAATTTAGGAAATAGTATCACATATTATGACACTTTTATAAGAATTGGAACCTATATTTTGATTAAAATTCCTTTACAAATCCTATATTTGCAAAGAAAATAAAGAACCTATTTTATGCAAGAATTAATTGGAAATAAACTGAAAGGATTGTATCCTGAGTTAACTGATAATCTTATTCAAATACAGAAGACAAGAGCTGAATTTGAAGGAGATATGACATTGGTAGTATTTCCGTTATTGAGGATTACAAAAAAGAACCCTGTAGAGTCGGGTAATTTTATTGGAGAATTTTTACAAAAAGAAATTCCAATGATTACTGGATTTAATGTGGTTAAAGGTTTTTTGAATCTAGAAATAGACTCAAAATATTGGTTAGAGCAGTTTAATACAGTTCTAGAAACAGAAAATTATGGAAAACATAATACTTCTGGAAAAACTTATATAGTTGAATATTCTTCCCCCAATACCAACAAACCTTTGCATTTAGGACATTTAAGAAATAATTTTCTTGGGTATTCGGTCGCAGAGATTTTGAAAGCAAACGGGCATGAAGTAGTGAAAACTCAAATCATAAATGATAGAGGAATTCACATTTGTAAATCTATGTTGGCTTGGGAAAAATTTGGAAACGGAGAAACTCCAGCATCTTCTGGATTGAAAGGCGACAAATTAGTAGGTAAATACTATGTGGCTTTTGATAAAAAGTACAAAGAAGAAATAGCAGAATTACTTGAAGCAGGAAAGACGAAAGAGGAAGCAGAAAAACAAGCTCCAATTCTTATTGAAGCTCAAGAGATGCTAATGAAGTGGGAAAACAATGACCCCAAAACAGTGGAATTGTGGAAAACAATGAACAGCTGGGTGTACGAAGGATTTGCTGTTACTTACGATACAATGGGAGTGAATTTTGATAAATTGTATTACGAAAGTGAAACTTACATTCTTGGTAAGGATATAGTAGAAGAGGGATTGGAGAAAAAGGTATTGTACAAAAAAGAAGACGGTTCTGTATGGTGTGATTTATCTGATGAGAAAATGGATGATAAATTACTGTTGAGAGGAGATGGAACTTCAGTTTATATGACTCAAGATATTGGGACAGCAGTAGAACGATTTAAAGATTATCCTAATACAACAGGGATGATTTATACAGTAGGAAATGAGCAAGACCACCATTTTAAGGTATTGTTTGTGATATTGAAAAAATTAGGATATTCGTTTGCAAATGAGTGTTCTCATTTATCTTACGGAATGGTAAATTTACCAACCGGAAGAATGAAATCGAGAGAGGGAACGGTAGTAGATGCAGATGATTTGATGCAGGATGTAATAGATGATGCCAAAGCAATTGCAGAGGAAAGAGGTCATCTTGAAGGAATGAATGAAGAGCAAAAAGCTGAGTTGTACAAAACAATAGGTTTGGGAGGATTGAAGTATTATTTACTGAAAGTAGACCCAAGAAAATCTATGATGTTTAACCCAGAAGAATCAATTGATTTGAACGGAAACACAGGGCCTTTTATCCAATATACGTATGCTAGAACTCAATCTATATTGAGAAAGCAAACAGCAAGTGGAACTATAGGAATTGAAACTGAAATAGAAAAAAGTGAATTGGATATCATTAAGCATTTGGTAGGATTACCAGAGATGATAAACGAAGCAGGAAAAAATCAAAGTCCAGCCTTGGTTTCTAATTACACTTATGAATTGGTGAAATTGTATAATTCATTTTATCAATCTGTATCAATATTTAAAGAAGAAGACGAGAATAAACAAAATTTAAGATTATTGCTTACTAAACAAGTAGCAGAAACAGTAGAGTTTACAATGAATTTATTAGGAATAAACGTTCCTGAAAAAATGTAGTTATATTTGTATTAATAAAAATAGTTCTCGATACATGTTGAAATAGCTATCGCAATTTCAAACCACTCGAGCAGGCAATCAATTAATTTGTCAGTTCGAGTGATTTTAAGGAGTGGTAACTGATTAAAATAGTATCGAGAACAAGAACAGAATAAAAAAAATAAAATATGTTTGACAATTTATCCGACAAGTTAGAAAGAGCCTTTAAAGTATTAAAAGGGCAGGGGCAGATTACGGAAATTAATGTTGCCGAAACGGTAAAAGAAATTCGTAGAGCACTGGTAGATGCTGATGTTAACTATAAAACGGCAAAAGAATTTACGAGTACAATAAAGGAAAAAGCTTTAGGACAAAATGTATTAAGTGCAATATCTCCTGGACAGTTGATGATAAAAATCACCAATGAAGAGCTTACAAAATTAATGGGGAGCGAGAGCGAAGAATTAAATTTACAAGGAAATCCGTCTATTATTTTGATGGCAGGTCTTCAGGGTTCTGGTAAGACAACTCACTCAGGGAAATTAGCAAAATTCTTAACAGACAAAAAGAAGAAAAAAGTATTATTAGCAGCCTGTGATGTATATCGTCCTGCGGCAATAGACCAATTGCATGTATTGGGAGACCAATTAGGAATTGAAGTATATTCTAACAAAGAAGAAAAAAATCCAGTAAAAATTGCTGAAGCTGCAGTAGCTCACGCAAAACAAAATGGATTTAATTCGGTAATCATTGATACGGCAGGTCGATTGGCTGTGGATGAGAAAATGATGAACGAGATTGAGGAAATAAAGAATACGATTAATCCTCAAGAGATTTTGTTTGTAGTTGATTCTATGACAGGACAAGATGCTGTAAACACTGCAAAAACATTTAACGACCGTTTAGATTTTACAGGAGTTATCCTTACAAAACTAGATGGAGATACAAGAGGTGGAGCAGCAATTTCTATTAAATCTGTAGTAAACAAACCAATTAAATTTATTGGTACCGGAGAAAAAATGGAAGCTTTGGATGTATTTCATCCAAGTAGAATGGCAGACAGAATATTGGGTATGGGAGATGTTGTGTCTTTGGTAGAAAAAGTACAACAACAATTTGATGAAGAAGAAGCTAAAAAGCTTCAAGCCAAAATTGCTAAAAACAAATTTGACTTCAATGATTTTCTTGGTCAGCTACAGCAGATAAAGAAAATGGGTAACATGAAAGACTTGATGGGAATGATTCCTGGTGTGAGCAAGCAAATAAAAGATGCGGATATTGATGAAGATGCTTTTAAAGGAATAGAAGCTATTATTTTATCTATGACTCCACACGAAAGAGAGAACCCAACTGTGCTTAACGGAACAAGAAAGCAAAGGATTGCAAAAGGGAGTGGAACAAACATTCAAGAAGTAAATAAATTGCTGAAACAGTTCAAAGATACGAGCAAAATGATGCAAATGATGAACAACAAGAAAGGAATGATGGGAATGATGAAGCAGATGAAACAAATGCAAAGAGGAGGAGGAATGCAGTAAAGTTATCCCGATAGCTATCGGAAGAGATTGAGGATCTCACAAAGAATATTTCACAAAGTATTCTCAGGTAATAGTTCAATGAATAAAGATCCTGAAATGAATTCAGGATGACTGATGAAGATAGTTTGATTAATAAATGAAAAATATAATTTACATATCGATTTTGATATTTTTTGTAAGCAGTTCTTTTATAAAAGAGAAAAGTTTACAAAAAGTTTTAATAGGTAATTGCTGGGTAAGTTCGAGTTTCAAAGATGATACGTATACTAAAAGTTTTAATTTTCACCCCAACAAACATGGTCTTAGATTTGTAAATGAAGAGGAAATTATACTTTTTACTCACGATCATTGGTGTGCATCCGGAAGAAGAAAACAGATGGAAGGAGTGTATGATTTTTTAAATGATTCAACGATAGAAGTTAGGTACAAATATCATAATGAATCAATAATAAGTTTACATTATAAAGTTTTAAAAAAAACAAATAGACAAATAGAAATAGAATTATTATCTTTTCAAGAGAGATTTATTGGAGATTACCCCAAACCATTTCTAGACTAATTACTAAGGACAAACGACTAAAGACTAAAGACAAAAACAAAATGATACTAATAGACGGAAAAAAAACTTCACTCGAAATTCAAGACGAAATTAAAGAGGAAGTAGAGTATTTGAAATCGAAAGGAAAGAAAATTCCACACTTGGCTGCTGTCTTGGTAGGTAATAACGGAGCGAGTAGAACTTATGTGAATGCAAAAGTTGTAGCTTGTGAGCGTGTAGGTTTTGAAAGTACTTTGGTAAGATTACCTGATACTATCTCTGAAGATGAATTGCTTCATAAGATTGATAAATTGAACAAAAATGATGAAATTGATGGTTTTATAGTTCAATTGCCTTTGCCCGATCACATTAGTGAAAAGAAAGTTACACAAGCAATTGATCCTAGTAAAGATGTAGACGGGTTTCACCCAGAAAACATTGGGAGAACTGCCTTGAATTTACCAGCATTTTTACCAGCTACACCATTTGGTATCTTACAATTATTGGAAAGATACAATATAGAGACTTCGGGAAAACACTGTGTAGTGGTAGGAAGAAGTAATATTGTGGGAGCACCAATTAGTATTATGATGGGAAGAAATTCTTACCCTGGAAATAGTACAGTAACCTTAACGCATAGCCGAACTGTGAATTTAAAGCAATTGACCTTAATGGCCGATATTCTTATTGTGGCTCTAGGTAAACCAGAATTTATTACAGCAGATATGGTGAAAGAAAATGCTGTAGTAATAGATGTAGGAATTACTAGAATTGCAGATAAAACAAAGAAAAGTGGATATTGCTTGAAAGGAGATGTGAAATTTGACGAAGTATCGGAAAAATGTTCTTTCATTACTCCAGTTCCAGGAGGAGTAGGGCCAATGACAATTGCATCTTTATTAAAAAATACTTTAATAGCATCTAAAAGAAAATAACATGAGAAATATAGTCCAAATTATACTGTTCAGTATATTACTTGCAAGTTGTAATTTAATATCAAATTCTAATTCAAGTTCATTTACAGAGACTCAACAAACTGTAATGAAAGGAACAATTAAGAAAGAATTGAACCAGTATTTTAAGGACATGAATAAAGGAAATTGGGAAGGAGTAATGGACAGAACCTATCCCGAAATCTTTAAATATGCCTCTAAAGAGCAAATGATTTCGATATTCTCTTCTTTGAAAGAAATGGGGGTAGATATGTTTTTTAAATCATTTACATTAAGATCTGTGAGTCCACCTGTGTACAATGGAGACGAAGTATTTCATAGAGTTTTTTACAACAGTGTAATAGATGTAAAACTTAGTGGAATGATGGCAGATAACATAGAGGTTTTTGCAGATGAAATGAGAAAAACATATGGAAACGGAGTCACTGTAGATGAGGAAAAGGATATGGTTTACATAAAAGGAAAATCTTCTATGGTTGCTGTTTCTGAAAAAGAAAAACAAGAGTGGACGTTTTTGGAATTCAATGAAAGTAAGACAGATTTTTTAAAAAAATTACTTACCAAAAAAGTTTATAGATCATTAAAAGCATTTGATGAAAATTAGATGTACTTGGTGTGGATCAGATCCAATTTATATGGATTATCATGATACACACTGGGGAGTACCTGTATATGACAGCAAAGAATTATTTGCAAAATTAATTTTGGATGGTGCCCAAGCAGGTCTTAGTTGGATTACTATTCTAAAAAAAATGGACGGGTATTACGAGGCGTTTGATGGATTAAATCCAGATAAAATGGCTTTGTATTCTGAAGATAAAATTCAGGAGTTGATAGTTAATCCGGCTATCGTAAGAAACAAACTAAAAATAAGAGCTGCCATTACCAATGCAAAAGCTTATCTTGAAATAGAGAAAGAAGTAGGAAGTTTTTCTGACTATCTATGGGGATTTGTGGATGGAAAAGTAATAAAAAATGCAATTAAGGATAGGAGTGAGGCAATTGTTACTTCTGCTCAGTCTGATGCAATGAGTAAGGATTTGAAGAAAAGAGGATTCAAATTTGTGGGTTCCACAATTTGTTATGCTTTTATGCAAGCTGTGGGTATGATAAATGATCATACTACTGATTGTTTTAGATATAATGAGGTGACAAAATTGATAAAATAGAAAAGGAAATGGAAAAATTTGAGGTCACCATATTAGGAAGTGGAAGTGCATTACCAACTATTCAAAAAAGGCCAACTTCTCAGTTGATTCATTATTCCAACAAATATTTTTTGGTAGATTGTGGTGAGGGAACTCAAGTTCAATTAAGAAAAGCGAAAGTAAGTTTTCTTAAAATCAATCATATTTTTATTTCACATTTACACGGAGATCATTATTTTGGATTGGTAGGATTAATTTCTTCTATGCATTTGCTAGGTCGTGTGGCAGAGTTGAATATTTATGCACCAAAAGAGCTAGAAGAAATCATTAATGTACAATTAAGGGCTTCTTATACCAAGCTTCGATTTAAAGTAAATTACAAGGTTCTTGAGAACAAAGAAAGCGAATTGATAATGGAGGATAAAAATATGCAAGTATTTACAATTCCCTTAAAACATAAGATTACTACCAATGGATTTTTGTTTAATGAAAAACCAATTCCACAAAAAGCAAAAGCAGAAAAATTGAAATTTTATGAAGTTCCTCACTATGAAATTCAAAATATAAAAGCGGGAGCCGATTTTGTAACAAAGGATGGAGAAGTAATTGAGAATAGTAAGTTAACTTTCCCTCCAGAAAAATCAAGAAGTTATGCATTTTGTTCTGATACAGCCTATAGAGAAAAAATAATTCCAGTTATAGAGAATGCATCTATTTTGTATCACGAAACTACATTTTTGAACAAAGAAATTGCTTTGGCAAAAAAGACTTTTCATTCTACAGCAGAACAAGCAGGAAGTATTGCAAAGCAGGCAAAAGTAGGAAAGTTATTGATTGGTCATTTCTCGGCAAGGTATGACGAAAAACACCATGAAAACTTCATAAAGGAAGTAAAAATAGAATTTGAAAACGTAGAGATTACCAAGGAATTGGCCACTTATACGGTAGAATAAGAGCTTATTTCTTTTTCTTACTTCTAAACAATAACCAAAGTAAAAACGTGCAAATTCCTATTAAGGCAAATATTTGAACGAATTGTACAACATCAATTTCCATAGTAAAAGAGATTTAATCTATTGAAATCAAGGACAGTAATAAACTTCTGTATTCCAGGCTGCTTCATCAGAACAAAACAGCAAGGCACTTGTGTATATTCCGCCATGCATGTGCTCGGTTGTCTTTTCATTAAATTTCTTGTTAGACTCTAATTTAATAGTGTATCTACTACCAAAAACTCCTCTTCCTCCTTCAATGTTTGTATAATCAGGTTTATCAAATGAGATATTGTTGTTTGGTTTATTCACATCAATATACGTTTCAAGAATTTGATTCACAGAAGTAATTCTAATTTCAACTTTACCAATAACTCTTTTAGTGACACCAACAGTATCTTGTAGTTGAGCATTGTTTGATAAGTATGCAAAGAAACTCCTAGCATTAGTTTGTAACGACAGTTGCCCGCTACTTGTGTAATTGCTACTTCCTACGTACCAATCTATAAATAATGGCACCACATTACCGTTTCTGTATTCTGTGTAGTTAAAACGAATAGATACATCATAAGATTTTCCTTCTGGAGATTGATTCCATTTAGGATCAATATTAGTGTATACACCAGAGTTGTACCATCCAATTCCCAAAGGAGAATTAAATGCAGTTCTAAACTGGTTATCAAATGTAAAATCTGAGATTAGATTTGTAGTAGCTGAAAAAGGTTGTCCGTCTCCGTCTCCAATTATTCTATATGATTTTGTTTCGTCTAGTGTTTCTGTAAAATAATATACCTTTTGCTGACCAGTAAAGAATATTCCAGATCCTGCGGCAACAGGTACTGTTTTTTCTTGTAGAGAAAATACTCTATTAATAGTTCCATTGTCATCTATTTCTTCTATTCTTACATTTACGTTATCAAAATACATTGAATCGTTTATGCTCGCATAAGAAGTATTGTTTGTACCTAAAAAACTTTTGTTTATTTTAATGAATTGTGTATCGGCACTTTGGTCCAAAACTCCAAAAATGATAGGGATTTTTTCGTAAGGCGCATTGATTTCAAAATCTGTTTTACAGCTATATGATATTAAAATTAAGCCTATTAGGTAAAATAATTTATTCATTTAAATTTAAATTTTTATTCAAGTACTAATGTACAATTTTTTGTTTTACAAGAGATTAATCTAGAATCTAAAATATAGTAAATCTATACAAGTTTAGTAGTTATTGTTTCAATGCCTCTTGAATGATTTTATCAAAAAGAACAGATAAATCTAAGTTGTCTTCTTGTTTCACCATTTTTGGTACCAAGCTCTCTGCACTCATTCCAGGAGCTGTATTAATTTCTATTACTGATGGCTTATTATTGACCAACATAAAGTCAATTCTTATTAATCCTTTAAGTCCCAGTAATTGGTATATTTTTTTTGTTAGCTCTTGCACTTCATCTCTCACAGTATCATCAACTCTAGCAGGACAAATCTCTTGAGATAATCCTTCGTATTTGGCTTCATAATCAAAAAACTCAGTTTCACTTACAATCTCTATAAGTGGTAAAGTTTTTAGTTTGTCACCATCTTTATAACAGGCGCAAGTAACTTCGGTTCCATCAAGAAATGATTCAATCATAACTTCATTCCCTTCGGTAAATGCCCTGTTTATTGCAGGTATTAACTGTACTGTTTCTTTCACTTTAGAAATTCCAAAGCTTGATCCTCCATCATTTGGTTTAACAAAGCAAGGAAGTCCCAATTCTGTAACGATCTGTTTGGTATTATACATTTCAGATCTATCGTTTAGCAAAACAGATTTAGCACAACTTATTCCATTATTTAATAGCACTTGATTACATAACCATTTATCAAAAGTTAATGCAGATGTTTTTTGGTTGCAAGAGTTATAAGGAATACCCATCATATCAAAATACCCTTGTAGTTTTCCGTCTTCTCCAGGTGTACCATGAATAGTTAAATAGGCACAGTCAAAATTTATCTTTTTACCATCTTTTGTAAATGAAAAATCATTTTTATCGATAGTAAATAAAGCTTCATTGTGTCTCACATTCCAACCTTGCGAATTTACAATTACAACATAAGAGTTGTATTTATCTTTCGGAAGATTGGCATGAATAGTTTCAACACTTTTAAGTGAAATTTCCAATTCGCTAGAGTAACCACCAGCAATTATTGCAATGTTCTTTTTCATTTTGGCTAAATATAAGTTTAACTAAAGTTAATTATTCCTCTTCAGATTTTGAGATATAATCAGCAATTTTATCCATTTCTGCAATATCAAACCACTTTGTTTCTTTGTCTTTTTTGAACCAAGTTAATTGTCTTTTGGCAAAGTTACGTGTGTTTTGTTTAATTTTATCAATGGCAAATTCCAAAGTAGTTTCATCATCAAAATGAGAAAATAATTCTTTGTATCCAACAGTATTTAGAGAGTTTAATTCACGTTTTGGCAATAAAGCTTTAGCTTCTTCTACCAATCCGTTTTCCACCATAATGTCCACTCTTTTGTTTATTCTGTCGTACATTAATTCTCTGTCTGCAGTCAATCCAATTTTCACAATATTGAAATCTCTTTCTTTAGCTGTTTTGAATCTTAGGTCAGAGTATTTTTTTCCAGTAACTAAACATACTTCAATAGCACGTATTACTCTTTGTGGATTTCTTTTGTCCATTGCACGGTAATGATCGTAATCAAGTTTCTTAAGTTTTTGTTGTAAAAACCTCAATCCGTGCTCTTTCAATTCTGCGTTAAGTTCTGCTCTTATTTCTGCATCACCAGGCATTTCATCAATTCCACTCCATACAGCATTTACATACAATCCAGATCCACCTGTCATTACCACAGTATCGTGAGTTTTGAATAGTTCGCCTAATTTTGCTATTACATCATTTTCAAATTTCCCAGCTGTGTAAAATTCATCTACAGGTAAGAAATCTACAAAGTGATGAGGAACTCCGTCCATTTCTTCTTTGGTAGGTTTTGCAGTTCCTATGCTCATTTCCTTAAAGAATTGACGCGAATCTGCTGAAATAATTTCGGTATTGTGCTCTTTAGCTAATTTTACCGAGAATGCTGTTTTTCCGATTGCTGTTGGTCCAACAATGGTAATTAATGTTTTATTTTTCAAGTTACTTTTACGTTTCTGATTATCCTGGAGAATAGAGTAGGGAAGAATCTTTTGATATAAATAGCAAACACTTCTTTTTTACCTATCCAGGCTTCTTGTTTATTTTTTTGTAAGGCTTTTATGTATTTTTTTGCAAGTACATCAGGAGAAATTCCTCCTGCAATTGCATCATCTTTCTTGTTTTGTCTTTTACCGTTTGCCGTAATGGCATTTTCCGATATATTGGTATTTATTGGCCCTGGGCAAATTATGGTTACTCCAATATTGTATTGGTGCACCTCTGCTCTTAAGCTGTCAAAAAAACCGTGAATAGCATGTTTTGATGCAGCATAGGAAGTACGAACTGGAGATCCGTATTTTCCTACCACACTTGATGTTACTGCAATTTGGCCTGATTTTTTAGCAATAAAATGAGGAAGTATTGCTTTTGTCAAGGCTACAGTACCAAAGTAATTTACATCTATAATTTTTTTATCTACTAATATTGGAGTTTCTACAGCCAATCCTCTTTGGCTAATTCCTCCATTGTTTATCAATAAATCAACTCCTTTGAATAGGGCAAGAGCTGTATCTACTTTTCTTCCCACACTTTCATAATCCTCTAAATCTAGAGGCAATAATCTAATATTTTCTTGTACTGGACATTGATTAAGTGTTTCTAATAATTTTTCACTGTTACGTGCCGATAGTATAACATTGGCGCCAATGGCAGAGAAATGAATAGCCAAAGCTCTTCCAATTCCTGAACTTGCTCCAGTTATCCAAACGGTTTTGTTTTTATAATCGATCATTTAGCTGTATTTGATTGCCATTTCTTTGGCTTGATTATTTACACATTGGAAAATTTTACCAGGGTACATTTCAATTGTCTTGTAATGGTGTGTAGCCATAAATATAGTTACACCTTGCTGAGATATATTGATTAAAAGATCCATAATTTCTCTAGCAGTTTCTGGATCTAAGCTTCCAGTAGGTTCATCAGCAATAATTAAATCGGGCTCATTTAGTAAAGCTCTAGCAATAGAAACTCTTTGTTGTTCTCCTCCCGATAATTGATGAGGGTAATTATTTTCTTTACCTGTAATACCTACCATTTTTAGGACTTTGAAAATTTGTTCGTCAATTTTTTTCTTTCCTTTCCAATCGGTTGCTTCTAGTACAAATCTCAAGTTTTCATAGACAGTTCTGTCGTATAATAATTTAAAATCTTGAAATACATTTCCAATTCTTCTTCTAAGCATGGGAACGTCTTTGGTTTTTAATTTCATTAAATCAAAACCTACAGCATTAGCTTTTCCTTCGGCTAGTTTTATTTCTCCATAGATAGCGTCAAGCAAAGAACTCTTTCCACTCCCTGTTTTTCCTATCAAATAAGCAAATTCACCTTTCTTCAATTCTATATCAATAGAGCTAAGAACCAAATGATCTTTGTAGAAAATTTTACCACCTTTTATCGAAATTACTGTTTCTCCTTGTTCCATGTTCAAATATACGACTAATCACAAAATAATAACCACAAAAAAAGCATCAATTCTGAAAACAGAATTGATGCCTAAATTATTTAAAATGTAATCTTTTAGTTTTCGAAAGGAACTACAGATACAAATGATCTGTTGTCTTTTTTCTTAGTAAAAGTTACTATACCATCAGCTTTAGCAAATAAAGTATGGTCTTTTCCCATCCCTACATTAGTAGAAGCATGGTGTTTTGTTCCTCTTTGGCGTATGATGATGTTACCAGCTATTGCAGCTTGTCCACCAAAAATCTTTACACCTAATCGTTTTGATTCTGATTCTCTTCCGTTATTCGAACTACCAGCACCTTTCTTATGAGCCATATCTATTAATTTTTATGAAATTGCCGTTACAGTAAGTTTTGTCAAATACTGTCTGTGACCTTTCTTTAGTTTATATCCTTTTCTTCTTTTCTTTTTAAAGATGATTACTTTATCACCTTTCAGGTGTTCTTCAACCTTTGCAGTTATTGAAGCACCTTTGATAGCCGGGGCGCCAAGAGTAACTTTACCGTCATTATCAGTTAACAAAACTTTGTCGAAAGTAACTGTACTTCCTTCTTCGTCTTGCAATCTGTGAACGAAAAGCGTCTGGTCTTTCACAACTTTAAATTGTTGCCCTGCTATTTCTACAATTGCGTACATAATTAATTTGTTTTTTATTTATTCGGATTGCAAAAATAGTAAAACCTTTTCGTTTATCAAATGTTTTAGCTTTTTTATTTCGAAATTTCTACTTTATTCTGTTTCTTTTTGTTGAAGAAATAGAGTGGTAAAAATCCTAGATTAAAAATTAGAAAGCCTGCAAATAAAATTACGCCTGCATAAGGCCAATGAAATATTTTGAAAAGTACTCCAGTACTAATCATAAATGAAGCTAAAAATCCGAATAAGTTTGTTGAGTTTTTCATAATAGTTGATTTTGTTTGGTTATATAATTCAACTATTCCAAAAAGTAACAGGTTTTAGTTCTTTTTTGCTTTTTTCTCTGCTCTTTTTTCTTTCAATGATTTAGTAGCTTCTTTTTTTACTGCTTTCTTAGCATCTTTTCCTTTTCCCATTTTGTTTTATTTTTATTAAATGTACGGATAAATTGTTTCAATCGCTTTGTTTTTATGTGTCATTACTATGAAAGTAAGAATTTACATAGGAACAATGAGGCTGTGGTTGTACTATACTCATTATCATATGTGACAATGAAAAGGATTTGAAATTCTATTTTAAACAGAAGTTTCTATCTTTGCAATACTTGTAACAAAACGATTTTAATTGACTAGATATTTCATACAATTAGCTTTTAACGGTAAAGATTTTCACGGATGGCAAATCCAGAATAATGCTATTACTGTGCAGGGTGAATTGAATAAGGCATTGAGTTTGTTGAATAGAACTGAGATTAAAGTAACGGGTTGTGGTAGGACGGATACGGGAGTAAATGCTTCTCAGTTTTATGCTCATTTTGATGCAGAAAATTTAATTGATAATTTGGTTTACAAACTGAATGGGGTTCTGCCAGATTCTATTGTGATAGAAGATATTATTAAATTACATTCTGATGCTCATTCTAGATTTGATGCAACTGCTCGTACTTACGATTATTTTTTTCATACCAAATTGAATCCTTTTTTAGGTGATTTTTCTTATTACATTTCTGCCAATTTAGATATTGACCTGATGAATAAGGCAGCTAGTAAATTACTTTCTATTACAGATTTCACTTCCTTTAGTAAGCTTCATTCTGATGCGTATACCAATAATTGTGACGTGTCTTTTGCTGAAGTTTCTTACCTAGAAAACGGGCAATACAAATTTACAATTACGGCTGATAGATTTCTTAGAAACATGGTAAGGGCAATTGTGGGAACTCTTGTAGATGTGGGTAGAGGTAGAGTTAGTTTAACCGATTTTGATGAAATTATAGTATCTATGAATAGACAAAATGCAGGTAAATCTGTGGACGGTACAGCTTTGTTTTTGTCTAAGATTGAGTATCCTTATCTATAAGTAAAAAATTATATAGTCCTTATTGCTAGATTATTATTATTTATTAAAATAAAAATCCCCATTCTGCTAACAGGAAGGGGATTTATAATTTTAGGTAACTATATGCTGTTATTTACTGAACTATAAACCTCTTTGTTTTATTTCCCTGTTCAGAGTTTATCGTAATTAAATAAAGTCCTTTTGGGTAATTAGAAACATCAATTATGGTTTTAGAAGTAGAGATTGTTTTTATCTCGATAAGTTCTCCCAGTAAGTTGTGAATTTTCATAGTGTTGTTTCTATAAATGGACTGATCCAACTGTATGTTTATAATATTAGAAGTTGGATTTGGAAATAGTCCAAAATCAATTTCTGGCAAGTTTTTATCAACACCAAGATACCCAACTCCCATGGTGTAAAAGTTTAATCCTCCTTTCACGTTACCAAGAATCATATCCATATTTCCATCATTTTTAAAATCATATAGAACCGGCACAGTTCTAAATCCGTTTTGTTCTTTTGGCATTACAGTATCAATAATATATGTCTGAAAAGGATTAGCAGTATTAATTCCTGAATAAGAATAAACTCCTCCTTGCTGGCTACCAGAATAAAGGGTTACTGTGCTTCCGTCTCTTACAAATTTGGGAGTGCAATATCCTGTTGCAGCTCCATATAAATCCCAAGGTTCATGTATTTCTACTTTCCCCATACTGTCTGTAATTTTTTGGAAACTATAAGCAGAGGTAGTTCCAATGTTTTTGTAATACCTAATGCTTCCGTTTACTTTTCCTATTACTAAATCTAAATCTCCATCATTGTCATAATCGAATAATTGTGGTGCAGAGAATTGACCTACATCAATAGTGTCGCCATTATTATCTTGTAATCTATAGCTCGCGATAGTGAAGTTGGCAGTGTTTCCTGCTCCAGCAGTATTGTCAAATAAGTGTAAATAACCTTCACTGTTTCCAAGAATCATTTCTTCATCTCCATCTCCATCCAAATCTCCAAATGTTGGGTGAAGTGAATTTCCCAACTTTAAAGCGGCAATGTTTTGGTAATCTTCTGTTATAAACTCAAACATTGGATTTAGTGTCGTACCCACATTTTTGTACAAAGAAATTTTACAATCATAAGTAATACTATCTCTATTAAAATAACCATAGCTTGATACTACTAAATCTAACAAGCCATCTGCATTATAATCAAATAACTCAGGGATTGAGTTTTCTCCCAACTCAATCATTTCATCTTGCAATAAATCTTTTTTTATGAATTCGAAGTTTGGAATGTTATTGGTACCCAAGTTTTTGTAATACCACATGCTTTCATAATTTTGAGCTAAGTCAGATGTGTTTGGCGAAGCAATCAAATCTTTTATCCCATCATTGTCTATGTCCTCTAAGAAAGTCCCTGGAAATAAAGTCAAATCTATTGGTACACCATAGGAAGGGAAAGCAGTATCTTGAAGCGTCATACTTGTGTTTTGGTTAGGAGCAGTTCCTCCGTTTTGCGCCATTACTATATTATTAAAGGTTACATCACCCAATAATAAATCGATTACGCTATCTCCATTATTATCAAACATGGTTACTGTAGAACCTACATGTCTGGATGATCCAGAGCCTCCGCCAGTTGTGCTTTCAGGATTTGGAACATTAAAATTACAAGTATCTAATAAGATTAATTTGTTAGTGTTAACACCAATTTCTTGAAAATGTCCCCAACAGTAGTTTTTTAAAGTGAAATCTATAGAGTCGCAAGTTGCGTAGTTTTCTATACCATAGTTTCTGTGGAATTCTAGGGAAGTTCCTAAAACTCCAAATGTTATAATATCAATATCTCCATCATGATCCACATCTCCTATTGCAGGTATATCAGAGGAGGGAATGTATATTCCTATATTTCCTCCAGGATATTGATCAGACTCTACTTTGTCATTCACCAAATCAAAAGCCAGTTTGGTGGTAGATATGTTTTTACTTACACTTAATACACCTCCTGAACTAGAATAAAACACATCTTTTTTACCATCACAATTATAATCTCTTAAAAGCATCCAACCAATAGATTTTGGGAAGATGTGAGAATATTCGGGAGCATATCTAAATTTTATATGTCCGGGAGATCCTATATTTACAAAAGGATGAACTCTATAATCTGATCTATCAAAAACAATAAGGTCTTCTACGCCATCTAAGTTCAAATCTATTGTAGATACTTGACCAAAGTTAAGACCTCCAGCCCATGGCAACATTAAAGTGTCACTATTTCGGATCACTTTTACATCACTATTTGGTAAAAAACTAGTCTGACCAAAAACTGATAACGAGCAAGTTATAAGTGCGAATGAAAGTGTAAATAGTTTTGAAATTAATTTCATAATATCGAGGATTAGATTTGAATACAGTGAGTTAAAACTAAAATTACAATTTTGATTTCTAATATTTGACAAATATTCACGAAAACCCCTGTTTTTTTTATAAAGTAATGAGAAATGATATCTTCCTAGATTAATTAAGGTTTCTATTTGATAAAATTCGTAATTTTGAACTTTCATACAACTTATAAATGAGTACAATTAAAGAGAATATTAAACAACAATTCAATGCAGGATCTATGGCCATAAAACTCATTATGGTAAACGTAGGTTTTTTTGTGGTTTCCTTGTTGGTTTCAATTTTTATAAAACTAGGAATGCCTAGTTTTGAAATATCAAACTATTATGGAGCTTCTTCTAGTTTTTCAGAGCTAATTTTTAAGCCTTGGACAGTTGTAACTTATATGTTTGCTCATTCTCTTTCGGGAATAGGGCATTTGTTTTGGAACATGGTAATGTTATATTTTGCAGGGACTTATTTTGTAAATAAACTAGGGAATAAAAAACTGCTTAGTTTATACTTGGCGGGAGGTTTTGCAGGTTTTTTATTATTCACGATTGGGTATAATTTTCTACCCGCTTTTACAATGCTTTCTGATGGAATTTTAATTGGAGCTTCTGCTTCTGTTACTGCAATAATGGTAGTAATAGGAGTGATGTTTCCCAATGATGAAATTCGATTGATGTTTATACCACAACCTATTAAATTACTTTATATTGTTGGTTTTTTTATATTATTAGATATAATAAAATTGCAGGGAAGTATAGGGCTGGAGGGTGCAAACCAAGGAGGTTGGTTATCGCACTTGGGTGGCGCAATTTTTGGTTTTGTGTATGCTACACGTATCAAAGATGGGAAGAATATATTGAGGAGGTTTGAGGCGTTTTTAGATAATTTGTTTTCTTTAAATTTTTCGAAAACAGTTGTAAAAAGAAAACCAAAATTAAAAGTAAAAAGGGGAGGGAAGCAAAAGGCTACTTCTACTGATGCGCCAAATAAAACGAATAAAGAAAACATTAATGCTATTCTTAGTAAGGTGAAAAACTCAGGATATGAGAGTTTGACAAGAAAAGAAAAAGATTTATTATTCTCACAATCAAAAAAGTAGAATATGGGATTTTTAGATAAAATTAAGAGTTGGCTGGGAATAGGAAATAGCACTTTACTTGAGGAAAATAAAAGGGTTCCTAGAGACGATTATTCGTACAACCAAATGGAGGCGAAAAAGAGAGAAAAAGTAGATTTATTACTGGATAAGATTAGTAAAAAAGGAATAGAGAGCTTAACGGCCAAAGAGAAAGAATTTCTAGATAGACAATCTAAAAAGATAAAATAACATGAGTTTGAAATTTCATAAATACCAAGGTACAGGAAACGATTTTGTAATGATTGACAACAGGAATTCTGTGTTCGATAAAAACAATTTGAAATTGGTAGCGCAATTGTGCGACAGAAGATTTGGGATTGGTGCAGATGGATTAATCTTGATAGAAAATCATGATTCGGTAGATTTTGAAATGATATATTTTAACGCAGACGGAACAAAAAGTTTCTGTGGAAACGGAAGTAGATGTGCTGTAGCTTTTGCAAAGTATTTGAATATCATAGAAACGAATACGACTTTCTTAGCAATAGATGGAATACATGAAGCTACTATTGATAAGGATATTGTGGAGTTGAAAATGGGGAATGTACAACAAGTAGAGGCGGGAGATAACTATTATTTCATTAATACTGGTTCACCTCATTATATAGAATATAAAGAAGATGTGCAAAGCATAGATATTGTAACTGAGGCTCACAAAGTGAGGTACAATACAAGGTTTAAGGAGCAAGGAACAAATGTGAATTATGTACAGAAAAATGCAGATTCATTGGAAATAAGAACTTACGAAAGAGGGGTAGAGGACGAAACATTATCTTGTGGAACGGGAGCAACTGCTGTGGCTTTGAGTGGAGCTCTTAAGCATAATCTAGCCTCACCAGTAACAATAAAAGTACAAGGAGGTGAATTGCAAATAAAATTCAATAAAGTATCGGCAAATGAGTTTAAAGATATTTGGTTGATAGGGAAGGGTGAAAGCGTATTCTTTGGAGAAATTGAGATTTAAAAAGATTTTACTCCTCAATTTCTATTTTTTCTCTCATTTCTTCTTCAGTAATTCCTCCAGAAAGTAAAAATTTCATTACTTCAGATGATTTCGCTTTAATCGGAGTTACGTTTTCTATGGGAACAATTATTATTTTACTCATGTAACTGAATGTGAAAGGAAGAGCAACAGCAATCTTATCTTTGCCTATTCCCAAAAACTCTAGGTCTTCTTTGGCAATAAAGCCAATTCTTTCCATGTCGTGATTTTTGGATAACTTGACTAATACAGGTTTGTCAAAAGTCTTTTTGTTTCCTACCAATGCCGAAGAAACATCCTCTAAAGTAGAATAAATACTCTTTAATACAGGTACTTTATTCAAGGCTTTGAAAAAGTATTGTTTTGCAATATCATCAATTTTAGAAACAGTAGTAAACCATCCAAACACAGTTAAAAATGCAACAATAATAAGAATCCCTAATCCAGGTATTTTGTTGTATTCTACGGGGATAATTCCATCTATTAATATAAATGCTTCGTAAAGCACATAGCCAAATACCACCAAAGGAAGTAGGTAAACTAGTCCTGCTATGAAATATTTGAATATTTTATTGTTTCTCATTGTATAATTTTATGATTAAAAGTAATCTTAAATTTCGATTCTTTTTTAATTAAATGTTTAAAATTTACTTTAAATCTTCAAGCTCTTGTTTTAGTGCTTTTGTTAGTTTGCTAACTATCAAATTATAAGAGTCATCAATCAATTTACGTAATAAATCATCTGGCACATCATTATCGGTCATGCACGTGTTCCAGTGTTTTTTACTCATATGATATCCGGGTTTAATTCCTTCGTGTTGTTCTCGTAGTTCTATGGCGTAATCGGGATCGCATTTAAGATTTATACTGGCAAATCCTTCTACATTGGTAAGTGCAAACATCTTATTCATCACTTTAAATACAAGAGTATTTTGGTCAAACGGGAAACTTTCGGTTACACCAGGTTTGCTAATGCAATACTCTCTATATTCTTCAATATTCATAAATTATTGTTTAATAATACTATACAATATTTTTGTGTCTCCCGATCTACTTACGAGAATTCCGTTCCTGTCTACTAAGAAAAATCTTGGATTAGAATAACTGTTAAAGTCTTCTTGATATTCTTTGTTTGGGTCTTTAGAATACAGATTTATCCAATTTGTCATGTTATTTTCTGCAATAAATTCTTTCCATCCTTCTTTTTCATAAGCATTTAGCATGCCGATTGTTTCAATTTTTTTGCCGCTAGTAGCTTTCAATTCAGAAAACAAAAGACTAATTTTTGGCATAGCTTTTTGACAGTGAGAACAATATGGGTCGTAAAAAGCAATAAGTGTATAGTCGTTATTAGGGTATATTTTGGATAAAGTATAAGTAGAGTCATTGCTATCTAGAAAGTTAAAATCAGAGATTACTTCTCCCTTTTTATTTGCAAATACATCATCATAAGTTCTTTCAATAGATCTAAAACTACTTAGGTTTTTGAATTCTATATTTAAGGTGTCAAAATACTTTTTATAGGTATTAATAAATGTATTATCCAAATAGTATAGCTGTTGGTATCTCATGTTTTTAAAATACCAGGTAAGATAAAATTCAAAATTATCAGAATTAGTTTCTACTTGATTTAAGACTTGATTCATGGATCTAGAATACAAAGAATCATTAATTGGTTGCAGCTCATTAAAGAGGTTTAGTGTTTTGTAAATGTTTGGTAAATACCTTAATTGATCATTTTTTAAATCAATAGAGTCCCAAAATGTTCTTTGATATTCTGCTCTTTTGGAATAATAAGCAGGAACATTTCTTCGTTTGGCTTCTAGTTTAAAAAACAGAGAACCCACGGATTTGGAATGGTTTGATAAAAAAGTAGAAATAATAGAATCATTTTGAATACTTGGATATAAAAAGAAAAGTTTATTTTTTTCGGAGTTTAATACAGTTAAGTTCGCAATATCAATTCCATCAATACTAAATGACAGGCTGTCGCCATTGTCTATGATTATATCCTTGTAGTTTTTTTGTCCAATGAAATTAATTTTATAAATCCCTCCCAAGATTTTGGCGTTTTCTTTGACAGAAACAGATTGTTCGTTTTCAGAAATTGCTACAATGTTTTTGGAGTAAAATATTCTTGAAGATCCGTAATAATGGGATATTTCAATAGTTTTTCCTTGTAGGTTTTTAGTTTCGAAATTTATAATGTAACCGTCTTTTGCAACAAGTGTGAGTTGGGTAAAAAGTATTAGAAAGAATAGTAATGTTTTCTTCACTGAGATGATTGTTTTAATTTGGTTTAGTATAATCAATAATTATTCCATTATTAATTTATCACTTTATATAAAGTTGGTTTACTTGGGCTAGCATCATTTTCAAAAGGGGCAATTTGAAGATTCAATAAATATTCTCCATCTGCTACTTCATTAGGAACGAACACAAACTCAGTAATTGTTTTGTGAAATTGTGTGTTTTCTGGGTACTTCCAAAAAGCTTTGTGACTTAATAATTCACCTTTATCTACTTCTTTATCTACCGAGGGTAAATCAATTAATAAATGATCTATTTCGTTCTCAGTAATATAAGCTGCAGCTTTATGGCACAGGTAAGCAGGGTTAGAGTTAGAATATTGTCTTGTTAGTTTTTCTTCCGTATTGGGAGTTGTTCTTATTACAATAGCTTCGGGCTTGTGATTCCCTAATGCGCTTTTTATTTGATCTAGGCTTATAATTTTATCTCCTACAGTTCTTGTTCCTTCCTTTTTGGTGCATATTTCTGGCTCTACAGAAATAACCAAAGCCATGAAATGAAACTTAGAAAGGGTTTTATTTATAGAGTAAATTTCTTTTGCAATATGTCCCACAGATTCTGTGTGAGTTCCGTTTCCGTGAGGGTTAAATGTAATGTCTCTAAAATTAACAGAGCCTCCTTGAGCTACACTTCCCACAAATCCGTCTCCTTTTACAGGTTCTATTTTTACAGGGTTTACATACCAAGCGCTAGAGTTTTCTTTCTTTGTAGAAAGCTGCATAGAAATATCTATCGGTTTGGATAAATCAAACTGATAAGTTTTTCCTTTAAGTTTTATTTCTGAAATCATTCTTAAAGATAAAGAATATATTACTTCTCCCAACCGGAATGAAAAATATTTCTAGCTCCTTTTAATCCACATTTTTTTACTTCGTGGTAAGAATTTCCCGCTTCTTGTCTTATTTTTTCATCCGTATTAAATGTAGCCCATTTATCTATTATTCCTTCCAAAATAAAACCTCCAGGATATAGGCTGTAGTTTGTTACGACTAGTGGGAATGCATTCATTTTTTTATAATGATTTTCGAAATAATATTTAGAACTGCACGCTATAGAAATAGCATCTTTTTCACGGATATTGGTTTGGGTTATTTTATATGAAATCTCAGTATCCATTAATCCATTATGCCCATTAAATACCAATAAATCTGCATTTCCATAAATTGGAATAGTTTTAGGAATAGTATAGATAGAGTCTAGTTTGTTCTCGGCAATAGAATTAAAATAATCTTCTAATGTTTCCTTCATTTTATCTCCTCGGTAAGCATCCATCACAAGATTTACAGTTGCTTTTCCATATTTTCTTTGATAAATAACTCTTTCCAGTACATTGGTGTCTGTTGGGATAGTTGTAGCTATTAATTTCCAGTTTTTGTTCAGTTTAAAAATTGTTTTCATCCCATGACGAACTCCCCAGTACAAATTATTTCTCAAATCTAGTCCATTTCCTAGTTTTGCGGAAGTAGGTACAATGCCTTGGTTTTCATTATCGCAAAGCGGAACAAAAACATGAACCACAAGAGCTTGCTCGTTTTCAATTTTCTGCTTTAGGTTTTTAATGATAGAGTCTCTTCTGATTATTGGTTTGTAGAATAGGGGAGTTACTTTTGTCTCAACAATATTGTGAGTGGTAAGTGCCTTGTTTTCTTTCTTTATTAATCCCGTATCACATGAATTTAGTAGAATAGAAACGAAAAGGAGTAAGAAAATAGTTTTCATAGTTTTATCCTTTTAATTCATTTTTAGAATTAAGTAACAGAATAAAACGATAATTATTTGAAAATGTTTAGAATTGAATTCTAGTCAATTCACCAAAATCTAATCTTTTTCCAGTAACAGTTTTCATAGATAGTCGTGTAACTTCTACTTTTTGTTGGTTGAAAATAGAACTAGCAATTCTTTTTATTTCTTTGGCGTCTAACTTAGGAGAATAAGTATTTACAATAATAAATCCTTTGTCTTCAATTAATTCTTTAGCAGCTTTAAGTAATTCAGAAAATTTATTTTCCAATTTCCATCTTTCTTTTTTCACTCCAATACCAAAAGCAGGAGGATCCATTATGATAGCATTGTATTTGTTTCCTCTTTTTACTTCTCTTTGTGCAAATTTTAGAGCATCTTCCAATACCCATTTTATACCCTCTACTTCAGAAGACTCCATGTTCTCTTTACCCCAGTTTAATACGTTTTTCACACTATCGCAGTGAATTACTTCAGCTTGGTTTATTTTTGCAATAATAGATGCGGCTCCTGTGTATCCAAAAAGATTAAGAACTTTGTGATCTTTTTGTATTTTGTTTTGAATGTATTCCCAGTTAGCTTGTTGCTCTGGGAAAATCCCTATGTGTTTGTAGTTTGTAAGTTTTAAATTCATTACAGCCTTTCCAAATTTAATTTGCCATTGGTCAGGTGCATCAGATCTTTTTACCCATTGACCAGAAGTTGTAGTTTCTTCTACAAATTCAAAATCAGTTTTCATAGCCCATTCCTTTTCTGTTAGTACAGCAGGGAAATAAGCATTTCTATCAGGTCTCACTGTAACAATGTCTCCCCATCTTTCTAGTTTTTTACCGTCTCCAGCATCTAGTAATTCGTAATCTTTCCAGTTTTGAGAATAGGTTGTTTGCATTGTTGTGTCTTATTATTTTTTTACAAAGGTAATTCTTACTTCTTTAATATTAGGATAAAGAGTTATAATATTCCTTCGTCAGCAAAGCTGTAATAGTTTCCGTCTCCAATAATCAAATGATCCAGTACTTTTAGGTCAAATAATTTGGCTGCTTCTACTATTTTATTGGTTAAATTTATGTCACTCTGGCTTGGTTTAAGATTGCCAGAAGGGTGGTTGTGAGCCAGAATAATTGCAGAAGCAAGGCTCTCTATTGATTTTTTAAAGATTAACTTGATGTCTGCTGTGGTTTCGGAAATTCCTCCTCGCCCTATAAGTTGCTTGTCAATAATTTTGTTGGCTCTATTCAATAATATAATCCAAAATTCTTCGTGAGGTAAATCCTCCAAAATTGGTTTAATATATTCGTATAGATGTTTGCTAGAGGTAATGGCAGTTTTGATAATAACATCTTCGCTTTTTCGTCTTCTTCCAAGCTCTAGAGCGGCAATGATAGAGATTGCTTTTGCTTCACCTATTCCTTTAAATTTCATCAAATCATTTACCGATAATTTGGCCAATTGATTGATGTTATTATCCGATTGATGAAGAATGCGTTTGCATAATTCAATAGCACTCTCTTCTCTGTTTCCACTTCCAATTAGGATGGCAATAAGTTCGGCATCAGACAGGACTTGCCTGCCAAGTTTCATCAACTTCTCTCTGGGTTGATCATCTTCCGACCAGTTTTTTATAGAGAGTTTGTCCATTTTGCCTTCGTATTTGTTCTTAAGCCACTTTTAGTTTGCTTAATTTAGATTTATCAAATTTACTTTTTGCGTAAGCTTCAGTAATTTTCAGTTTTTTGATGTCGGTAGAAGAAGGGATTTCAAACATTGCATCTGTAAGAATTGCTTCACAAATAGAACGTAATCCACGAGCTCCCAATTTATAATCTATTGCTTTTTCAGCAATAAAGTCAAGTGCTTTTTTATCAAAAGTCAATTGCACATTATCCAACTCAAATAATTTAGTGTATTGCTTAATTAGTGCATTTTTTGGTTCGGTAAGAATTCTTTTTAATGCATCTTTATCCAAAGGATTTAAGTGAGTAAGAATAGGGAAACGACCAATCAACTCGGGTATCAATCCAAAAGATTTTACATCTTGTGGGCTAATGTATTCCAATAAGTTTTCTTCATCAAGGTCTGTAGAATCTGCTCCAAAACCTAGAGGTTGAGTTTTAATTCTTCTTTCAATCATTCTTTCAATTCCATCAAAAGCACCACCAGAGATAAACAAAATGTTTCTTGTATCTATTTCTACCATTTTTTGGTCTGGGTGTTTTCTTCCTCCTTGTGGCGGAACACGTACATCCGTTCCTTCAAGAAGCTTAAGTAATGCTTGTTGAGTTCCTTCAGATGTAACATCTCTTGTAATAGAAGGACTGTCTCCTTTTCTTCCAATTTTGTCAATCTCATCTAAAAATACAATACCTTTTTGTGCAGCTTCTACATCATAATCTGCAGCTTGTAATAAACGAGTAAGTAAACTTTCTACATCTTCTCCTACATATCCTGCTTGTGTAAATACAGTTGCATCAGCAATGGTAAATGGAACATTAAGCATTTTAGCAATTGTTTTTGCCAATAATGTTTTACCAGTACCAGTTCTTCCCACCAATAAGATATTAGATTTTTCTAATTCTATATCGTCTGCATCACTTCCAGGGTTTAATAATCGTTTGTAATGATTATATACTGCTACCGAAAGGATTTTTTTAGCATCTTCTTGACCAATAATATATTCGTCTAATTTGTTTTTTATTTCAGCAGGTTTAAGAAACTTAATTTCTTCCTGTAAATCAATGCTTTTAGTTGTTTTTAGATCTTGTGTTACAATATCGTTCGCTTGTTCGATACAGTTTTCACAAATATGACCTTCTATTCCTGCGATTAGCATAGAGACATCTTCTCTTTTTCTTCCACAGAATGAACAGCTTGAGTTATTTTTTTTAGACATTTTGAATTTTGTTTATCAACAAAGATAAGTAAGTTATAATATATATGCGTGGAGTTTAAAGTAAATTGAAGTATTATTATTATTTTTAGCTAATATTATTTAACCCAAAATTAAAAACAAATGAAAAAGACAATTTTATTAGGTGCAGCAGCAGCTTCACTTTTATTATTTTCTTGTGGTGAAACAACTTCACCAGAAGAATTGGAATCAGTAGTTACAGAAATTAACACTGCACAAGATGAATTAGATTCTATGGAAGAAGAAATCAATGCTATTGATGAAGAAGTTGAAGGACTTGAGTCAGAATTAGAAGATTTGGACATATAATTAACAACTTAAAAATCATACAATGAAAAAAAATATATTATTGGTATCTGCTGGTTTAGCTTTAAGCTTATCAGGAGTTTCACAAAACATAGAGTCTGTAAAAGCTAAAGCAGAAGGGAAAGGAAAATCTGAGCTTAAAGAAATTAAAGCAGAGAAGAAGCAATTGAAAGATGGCTTAAAAGAAAAGCATGCTGACAAGAAAGCTGAAATGAAAGAGCTTAGAGATGGAGCTAAGGCTGACATGAAGGAGAAGAAAGGAGAGATGAAGGAGGAGATGAAAGCTAAGAAAGAAGAGCTTAAAGAACAATTTGGTGACGATACTGCAAGTTACAAAGCAGAAGTTGCTAAAATGAAAGAAGCTAAAAAAGCAGATATGGCTGCTGAGAGAGAAGCTAAAAAAGCGGAATTGGCAGAAGCAAGAGCTTCTAAAATGGAAGAGATTAAAGGAGACAAAGAAAAATTATCTGCTAAAAAAGCAGAAATTGCTTCAATGAAAGAAGAAAGAGTTGCTAAACTTGCTGAAAAGAAAGATGTTGCTGCAACTAAAATTGCTAATGCTGATGAAAAAATAGCTGCTGCAAAAGCAAAAATAGCTGCTGCAAAATTAGACGGTTCTATGACGGAAGAAGTAATTGCTGCTAAAGAAGCAAAAATTGCAAAAGTGGAAGAGAGAATAGCTAAATTGAAAGAGAAAATTAATAAATAACAGAGTTGTTTATTTAATCAAAAGCGATATTTTAAATAATATCGCTTTTTTTTATGCTTGTATTTAAGTGTTTTAACTATTATTTTTGAATTTTTTTTAAACAGACCCAACCATTTAAGATATGAGGTCGTAATAAGAGTAGAATAGTGATACACTATCTCTTTTTTCTTTTTTACGACAAAGGCAGAGTTTACTTCAAGGAGTAAGGTCTGTTTTTGTTTTATAGGCATTTTTAAGTTAATTTTGATTCTTGAAAACACACGAATCATACATGAGTAGATGCCTAGAGTTGGCAGCTCAAGGATTGCCATCAGCAATGCCTAATCCGGCAGTAGGAGCTGTATTGGTATACAAGGATACAATCATAGGCGAAGGATTTACAAGTCCGTATGGCGGAAGTCATGGAGAAGTAAACTGTATCAACTCTGTAAAAGATAAAAACAAGCCTTATATTTCTCAATCTACTTTGTACGTTAGTCTAGAGCCTTGTTCTCACACGGGTAAAACCCCACCTTGCGCCAATTTAATAATAGAAAACAAAATTCCTAAAGTAATAATTGGGTGTGTAGATACTTTCTCTTTGGTAGCAGGAAAAGGCATAGAAATGCTAAAAAATAAAGGGGTAGATGTAACGATTGGAGTATTAGAAGAGGAATGTAGAGAATTGAATAAACGGTTTTTTACTTTTCATGAAGAACAAAGGCCTTTTGTAATCCTTAAGTGGGCACAAACAAGTGATCGTTTTATAGCTCCAGACAAAGAATTTCATTCACAAGAAAGATGGATTACAGGAGAACTTACCAAGGAATTGGTGCATAAGATCCGCAGTGAGGAAATGGCAATTTTAGTAGGGAAGAATACCGTATTGGCCGATAACCCAAGTCTTACTACTCGTAATTACCCGGGTAATAATCCGGTAAGAATTGTATTGGATAGGCAATTGGAATTGTGGAAAACAAAGAATGATTTTTCTATATTTAATTATGAATCTAACACATTGATTATAAATTCTATTTCAGATTTTGAGGAAGGAGATTGTAAAGGGATAAAAATAGATTTTGATAACGAGTTCATTAAAAATTTACTCAATAAATTATACCAAGAAAATATTCAATCTTTGATTGTGGAAGGAGGAGAATTTACCCTTAGTAGTTTTATTGCTAGTGGTTATTGGGATGAAGCTTTTGTATTCGAAAATGAAAAAAAATTTGAAAGTGGAGTAAAAGCTCCTCAATTAAATCTAAACCCAATAGATACCAAATGGGTAGGAAATGATTATTTGTCTATTTATAAAAACAAAGTAGTGTCATGATAGATATTATTTTGGCAATAGCTCTACCCGTATTTTCTGTGGTCTTATTCAAAGAATTCGATAAGCATAAAGTGAATACGTTACATGCTATTATTTTCAATTATTTAGGGGCAATAATTATTGGTTTGTTTCTTTTTGTTACCCCAAGTCAATTAATAGATATACCAAAAAGTCCGTACCTGTGGCAAAGTATACTTATTGGATTTTTGTTTCTCTTCAATTTTTATATCATTGCCAGAACGGCTCAACTTAGAGGAGTTTCGTTTGCTACATTTGCCAATAAAATGAGTATAGGAATCCCTATTCTTATAACGGTTTTGTGGTACAATGAACTAGTTTCAGTATCTAAGACGATTGGGATATTTCTTACTTTTTTGGCGATATTTTTTATCACGAGAAATAAAAAATCGAAGGATAACAACTCTAAACTAATTTGGCTTCCATTGGCTGTTTTTGTATTCACGGGAATAGCAGAAACAATAATTAATGTAACCCAAAAAGATTACTTTAAAGATTCTAGTGAAATTGGTTTGTTTGTTATTACCTCCTTTTTGTTTTCGTTTCTTTTTGGAATAATAATTCTGATTTCGCAATTAAAAAAAATAACTTTTAGGAGTTTGGTAGCAGGATTGGTATTATCTATTCCCAATACCTTGGGAGTTTATTTTTTTGTAAAATGTTTGAATAGCTCAGTAGATAGTACTTCCATTTTACCTGTATTGCATATTGGGAGTTTAGTTTTGTCTATTTTTATTGGGTACGTAATTTACAAGGATAAGCTCACGGTAATAAATTGGATTGGTATAGCTGTAGCGTTTATAGCCATATTTTTTCTTCAAATCTCTATTTGGTAATGTCAACAATCTCTAAATATCATACTCTTAATGCACCAAGCGAAAGCTTGTATAAAGAGAAGGGGAGTAAGTTTTTTGGATATGCTTTTCCTGTGTATTCCGAAGAGGATGTAAAAGAAAAGCTTGAAGAGATAAGAAAAGTACACAATGCAGCCAGACATCATTGTTATGGATATAGACTAGGAGTGGGAGCAGAAGAACGCTACCGAGCAAATGATGATGGAGAACCTTCAAACTCGGCAGGGAAACCTATCTATGGGCAATTATTATCTGCAGAAATTACTAATGTTTTAATTATTGTGGTTCGTTATTTTGGTGGGACAAAATTGGGAGTTGGCGGATTAATTTCGGCCTATAAGATTGCAGCCAAAGAAGCAATTGATGCAGGTAAAATAGTGGAGCAAGAAATAATGAACTATTACAAAATTAACTTCGAATATCCTGAAATGAGTGAAGTCATGAATTTTGTAAAACAACAAAAGCTAGATGTAATTTCGCAAGTTTTTGAAACAAGCTGTGAAATTAGTTTTAGAATATCTCTAAAGAAATCACCTTCTATTTCTACTTATTTTGAAGAGATGGAGGGAGTGGAAATTACTTTTTTGGATAAAAAATGATTGGCTGAACAGAAGAAATTGGTAGAGTTCAAGTAATATGTGAATTTTGCCTTAATAATAGCTGATACTCCTAACTATTGCATTACTTTTGTGAAGATAAAAATGCATTATGAAAACATTCAAAGAATTAGGAGTAAACAAAAGCTTCATTAAAGGGCTTACGGAACTTAAAATTATAAATCCTACTGAAATTCAGGAGCAGGTAATTCCTATGCTTTTAGACTACGATACAGATTTAGTAGGTCAAGCACAAACAGGGACAGGAAAAACAGCCGCTTTTGGTTTGCCTTTGTTGCAAAAAGTAGATCCTACAAAAGATTATATTCAAGGAGTAATATTAGCACCTACAAGAGAGTTGGGACAGCAAATAGCTAAGCAATTATTCAAATTTACTAAGTACAGTGAAAAGATATTTGTAGAAGCGATATTTGGAGGTCAACATATCGATATTCAAATAAAAAACCTGAAAAGACCAACACACATTGTTGTAGCTACTCCAGGGAGATTGATAGATTTGGTAAGAAGAAAAGACATTGATTTACGTAAAGTTC
This sequence comes from uncultured Flavobacteriales bacterium, assembly GCA_964021785.1. GTDB lineage: Bacteria > Bacteroidota > Bacteroidia > Flavobacteriales_D > CAJJDF01 > CAJJDF01. The sequence goes on along the minus strand of CAXIAX010000003.1, from coordinate 27,267 downwards.
ACACAGTAGTGATGGATGAAGCAGATGAAATGTTGAGTATGGGATTCAAAAAAGAATTGGATGAGATTCTTGGGTTTATGACTTCGGTACAAAACAAATGGCTGTTCTCAGCAACTTTGCCAGAAGGAATAAAGCAAATAGTGAATACGCACATGTCGCCTAATGCGAAAAAAATAAATGTGAGTAAGGATGTTGTAAACAAAAACATAGAGCACTTATATTTGGTTTGTGATGATGCAGATAAATTTAATGCATTGATTCAATTCTTGAAATCGGAACATAAAAATAGAGGGCTTATCTTTTGTAAAACAAAGAAAGCAACCATTTTATTAGCTCAACAATTAGAAGCAAAGAACATTTCTTCTGGAGCCATTCATGGAGATTTATTGCAAAAAGAAAGAGACAAAGTAATGCGTGCTTTCAAAAATGAATCGATTAGAACATTGATAGCCACTGATATTGCAGCTAGAGGAATAGATGTAGCAGATTTATCTTATGTGGTTCATTACCAAATGCCAGATAAAGAAGAATATTACACACACAGAAGTGGAAGAACTGCACGTGCAGGAAAATCTGGAGTTTCTTTGTGCTTGGTTAATTCTAAAGAATTGAAAACTGTGAGGTATTTTGGAAAAGCATTAGGATTATCTTTCCGTCAGGTGAGAGAGGTTAAATAGAATTATTAATTGGTGAATCTTCAATAACTCTCTATATTTGAGAAATGGATAAGTTGGGAATAATCATATTGAACTGGAACGGGAAACAACACCTGGAGACTTATTTACCTTCGGTTGTTTCAAATTCTGGAGAACATAAGGTGGTGGTTATTGATAACCACTCATCAGATGATTCTGTTGATTTTCTTAAAAAAAACTATCCAGATATAGAGATAATACACAATACCGAAAACGGAGGATTTGCAAAGGGCTATAATGATGGCTTGAAACAAATAGAAGGAAGGTTTGACTATTATGTTTTACTAAATTCGGATGTTGAGGTAACCCCCAATTGGATTGCACCAATATTAAATTTAATGGAAAATGATAAAGCTATTTCGGCTTGTCAGCCAAAGGTGTTAGCCTATAAAAAGAAATCTTTTTTTGAGCATGCGGGAGCATCTGGAGGTTATTTAGATAAAAACGGATACCCTTTTTGTAGAGGAAGAGTGTTTGATGATATAGAAGAAGATAAAGGACAATACAATTCAATAGAAGAAATTTTTTGGGCAACAGGAGCTTGCATGTTTGTGAGGAGTAATTCTTTTCACGAAATGGGAGGTTTTGACGAAGATTACTTTGCCCACATGGAAGAAATAGATTTGTGCTGGAGAATGAAACTTCATGGACAAAAAATAATGGTAAATCCTGCCTCTGTAGTTTATCATTTGGGTGGAGGGACATTAAACTATATGAGTCCAAGAAAAGTATATCTGAATTTTAGAAACAGTTTATTCACTTTGTATAAAAACTATAGAGGAAACTATTTGTTTTTTAAAATGGTGTGGAGAATTTGTTTGGATTATGTAGCCGCTTTTGCTTTTATAGCAAATGGAGAATTTAGAGCAGGAGGACAAGTAATAAAAGCTCAATTTCATTTTGTAGGACAATTCTCCGAAATGAAAAAGAAAAGAAAACAATTGCTACAAGCTACCAAAGGAATAACATCAAATACCAAGGGGATTTATAATAAAAGTGTAGTTTTTTCTAGGTTTGTTAAGTTCAAAAAGCATTTTTCTGATTTAAATATGAATAGTTTTAATTAAAATAAATACTATTTAAAAACAATAACCGTTAATCGATTATGAAAGGAATATTCAATCAATTTTTAATAGTAGCAATTACTTTACTTTTTGTAGGGATTAATTATGCACAAACAAACGCACCCAAATATAGCAATGAGTTTTTGGCGATAGGTGTAGGAGCAAAGAATTTTGGAATGGGAAACTCGGTAATATCAAGTGTAGATGATGTTACAGCAGGATATTATAACCCAGCAGGATTACTTAAAATAGAAAAAGACATACAGGTAGGACTTATGCATTCTGAATATTTTGCCGGAATAGCAAAATACGATTATATTGGAGTAAGTAAAAGACTGGACGAGAAAAGTGTAGGAGCTATTTCATTAATAAGATTTGGTACAGATGATATTCCTAATACAACTCAATTAATAGATAAAGACGGTAACATAGACTACGATAGAATTACAAGGTTTTCAGCTGCAGATTATGCTTTATTGGTTTCTTATGCGAGAAAATTACCAAAGGGATTTGATGTTGGAGCCAATTTCAAAATCATTCACAGAAGAATAGGAAATTTTGCAAACTCTTGGGGTTTTGGAATAGATGCATCTATAAATTATGAATATAAGGAATGGCGATTTTCTGGTGTTATAAGAGATGTAACTACCACAGTAAATGCTTGGAGTTACTCTATAGATGATGAAACGAGAGAGGTTTTTAATAGAACAGGAAATGAAATTCCTGAAAATTCTACAGAGCTTACTTTGCCAAGAATAATTGTAGGAGGGTCTAGATATTTTAAGCTAAGTGATAAATTTGGATTAAATTCAGAATTGAATTTTGATGCTACTTTGGATGGAAAAAGAAATTCATTAATTAGAAGTAATGCATTTAGTGTTGCACCAAGATTAGGAATAGATTTAGGATATAAAAGTATAGTTTATTTAAGAGCAGGATTAAACAACATGCAATGGGTAAGGCAATATGATGGTTCAGAATCTTTATCTATTTCTCCAAATGTAGGAGTAGGAATTAAATTCAAAAAATTTAATATTGATTATGCTCTTTCAAATATAGGAAACCAAACTTTGGCACTTTATTCCAATGTTTTCTCATTAAGCTTCGCAATAAAATAATTGATTGTTTTTTGTGGAAACAAAGTTTCATTTTTTTAGTTTTAAATAATAGGAATTACAACTCATGATTTAATTATAAAAATTGAGCATATTGAGGTTTATCTTAAATTGATTTTATTTTAGCTTAAAGTAAAAAAAATAGCAACTATATAAATCTTAAGTTCGTTTTAAAATGGTATATTACAAGTAGTTTAAATCCATTTTATGATGAAAAAAAATAAACTTATATTAGTTTTCTTATTATTTAGTATTTATTCCATTTCTCAAGGGACTAATTTAAACCCAATAAATACGCCCGTTTCAACTTCATCTAATGTTCCGTTTCCTGGGGAACAATGTGCTTCAAGTTACTTGGATGCAGAGTTATTAAGAACAAATCCATCTTATGTACAAATAAGACAAGGAGTAGAACAGCAGCTACAAAATTATATAGCGCAACAAAATTCTAGTAGAGCATCAGGTGTAGTTTACACAATTCCTGTAGTCTTTCATATTATGCATTCTGGAGAAGCAGTAGGGGTTCAAACTAATATTTCTTATGCACAAATAGTTTCTTGTATTGCGGCTTTAAATCGTGATTTTAGAAGAACAGCAGCAGATGGAGGAATAGCAAACTCAGGACCACTAGGTGTAGATGCAGAAATTGAGTTTTGTATGGCAAAAAGAGATCCTAGTGGAAATTTGACTACAGGAGTTACAAGGCATGATATGTCTGGAAATCAAGATTATTTGGACAGTGGTGTGTACCATACAGCTACAGCTTGGAGAAGTGATTTAGCCTTAAAATCTATGGTAAATTGGGATCATACCAAATACATGAATGTGTGGGTGGTAAATAAAATTAAAAATTTAAAAAATATTTATTCAACCGGTTACACTGGAGGTGTGCAAGGTTATGCTTATTTTCCGGGAGCACCTTCTCCTTATGATGGTGTAGTAATGGTTTCTTCGGCTGTAGGAAATGATCCTACAGGAACTTTGGGGTATAACTTATGGTCAGTAACTGATGACAATCGAGTATTTACCCATGAAATTGGACATTTTTTAAACTTGTACCATACTTTTGAAGGAACAACTTCTTGTGGAGGAGCAAGTGGAGCAAGCTGCGGTACAAATGGTGATAGATGTTGTGATACTCCCCCTACAATTGTAGGTTCTGGCAATTATTGTGATTCCAATTATTGTTTGTTGGATAATAAGGAAAACTACATGCAATATCAAAATGGGGCTTGCGCTTCGGATTTTACACCCAATCAAGTTACAAGAATGAGAGCAGTACTAGCTCCAGGAGGAATAAGAAACGATTTGGTGAGTAACAATAATTGTAGTGCTCCTCCTGTAATTGATTTAAATATAGACACAATCTATGTGCCGTTAGATACAATTTGTTCAACTACATTTATTCCAAGTATTAATGTTTGTAATGTTTCATCTATAGATTCTACAACCTCATTTGATATTAAATATAAAGTTGATGCAGGAGCAGAAAGTACCTTTAACTGGACGGGAAACTTACAAGCAGGAAATTGCGTAACCATCTCTTTACCTGCAATAACATCTACAAGTGGTGTTCATACTTTTACTGCAAGAATAGACTCTACAACAATTAATGGGACAGAGAATGATAATGATGCATCAAACAATTCGAAAATAAATCCTTTTACTTTATCGGGAAGTAATGTAGTGGTAACACAAAATATTACGGCATGCGATAGTTTTGTTTCGCCAAGTGGAAAAACTTGGAAAATCAATGGTATTCAAAACGATACATTGCCAAATAAATTTGGTTGTGATAGCTTGTTGAGGTTTTCGCTAACTATTAATAACTCTTCCTTTGCTAATGTAAGTATAACGAATTGTGATAGTGTTATTTCACCCTCAGGGAAAATATATAAAACAACAGGGACTTATCAAGATACAATTGCTAATTCGCAAGGATGTGATAGTTTAATGACTTTAAATATCACCATTTCTAATGTTACCATAGTGAATAATCCAGCAATTATAGCCTGTGATAGTATACAGATAAATACTAAATGGTATTACTCTTCTCAAAATATAAACGATACAATAGCTACAGGTTCTTGTGATACAATCAAGATAACACCTTTGACGATTAACAATACTACCTCATCCATTACTACGATAACTGTTTGTGATAGTATGGTTTCTGGAAGTGGGAAAGTATATAAAAACTCAGGATTTTTTAGAGATACTATGCCTAACTCCAAGGGGTGTGATAGTTTAGTTGAGTATTATTTAACAGTAAATAAAAGTACTTTAAGTAATGTAATGGTAACTGCCTGCAACAGCTATACCACTCCTTTGGGAAGTACTTATACTGTTTCCGGAATATACGGAGATACATTAACTACCACTTTGGGATGTGATAGTGTAATACTTACTCACCTAATTATTGATACGATAGAGAGAATTACTTTAGATACTAATTTATGTTTTGGAGACTCTATCATTTTATCTAATGGAACAGTCGTAAAAACTACAGGAACTTATTATGATACTGCGGCAGGAAGCATAGGCAGTAATGTTATTTATTCCGAAGATTTTGAAGGAGCAACAAGTAGTTTTACTTTAAATACAAATGATACCAATGCGATTACTCCAGGAGCATCAGATAATGCTTGGATAATTAATAACAGCTATTTAGGAGGGAATGTATTTGGATCTCCAATTGTAAATACGCCTAATCAAGATGCTGCAGTCACGGGAAATATAAATAGTACATACCTTCATATACACAACAGGCGTTCTGCAATTTTATCTTTTCCTTCTATAACCAATTCAAATTATATAGATGGTAATATAGTTTTACTTGGCGGTCAAAATGGATTAAATTTCAGTAAAATGACCAATGATATATCTACTGTGGGAAAATCATTAGTGTCGTTTGATATGTATTATTTGTGTAGAGGATCTTACGGAAGACTCTATTATAGTTTAAACTCAGGAGTAACATGGACAAGAATAGGAGGGCAAATTAATAATGGAGGACAAAATTGGTCGCATTTTAGCCTTGTAGATTCTGTTTTTGCAAATCAACCAACATTAAGGTTTGCTGTAGGTTTCAATAATATAAATGGATTGGGAGTTACGCCAGGATTTGCAGTAGATGAAATTGTAGTTAGGGGAGTAGGGAATTCTAGTTCAAACTGTGGTAGTATTACAACAATTAATTTAACAACTCAAAACGCTATTACATCTACACAATCATTAACTGCTTGTGATAGTTTAATTTCTCCTTCGGGTAAAATATGGAAGATTTCAGGAACTTACCAAGATACAATTCCAAGCGCAGCAGGTTGTGATAGTTTAATGACAATAAACCTTACTCTATCAACTACCACATACATAAATCAAGCAGATACAGCATGTGATTCTTTGGTGTGGAGATTAAAATCTAGAACAGTTTCGGGATTACATTACGACACAGTAAGTTCAATAGGATGTGATACCATATATGTATTGGATTTATTGATAAATAATTCTTACGTAATAAATACTCCAATAATTACCTGCGATTCTTTTACTCTGTCTAACGGGAATATTGTTTATACTAATGGGGTTTATGCCGATACTTTAGTTTCTAGTAAAGGATGTGATAGCCTTGTAAATTATAATGTTTCAATCACAACAGAAAGTTCTTCTACTATAACCCAAGTAGCATGCGGAACTTATATTTCACCAAGTGGAAAATCATTTACAGCAACAGGAACGTATATGGATACTATACCAAATTCAGGAGGTTGTGACAGTGTGATTTCAATTAATTTAACAATCTTAACAGCAACAAGCACATCATCAACAGTGAGTGCCTGCGATAATTATACTTTGCCAGGAGGAACCTCCGTAACGGTTTCGGGCATATACAGAGACACCTTGTCAGCATCAAATGGTTGTGATAGCATTATTGTTACTAGTCTTACCTTGGGTTCTAGTTCTAACATAACACAAACTTTTTCTTTGTGTGCAGGACAAACTGTAGCCGTAGGAACTAATACCTATGGAGCTACAGGAATTTATAGAGATACCATTGTCACAGCTTTGGGATGTGATAGCATTATAAATACCAATTTATTAATAAATCCATTAACACCAGGTACTATAACTTTTACAGCTGATATGTGTCAAGATGCCGCTCCCGTTACTTTCATGGCAACACCTATGGGAGGGAGATGGGGAGGCCCAGGAATAGATTCTATTTCGGGAGTTTTTAATCCTGTAACTTCAGGAATGGGAATACACGTAGTTACCTATAAAGGTCCTGGGGCTTGTGGCGTTACAGATTCAGCTATTGTAGAGGTGTTTTCTGCACCAACAATCAATAATACAGTAACAGAAGATGAATGTGACGAAGGAAGCGGAGAAATAGATATTTCTGTTTTTGGTGGAACACCAACCATCAATTATGTATGGAGCACGGGAGAAACAACAGAGGATTTAATTGGACTAAAAAAAGGAAATTACACTTTAACTGTAACAGATGTAAATGGGTGTTTTGCTAAAGAAACTATTACGGTATTAAATGTAACAACACCAGATTGTAATTATAATATTTTTGTTCCTAATATATTCTCTCCAGATGGAAACGGAGAAAATGATGTGCTTAGGGTAGAAGGAAATGGAATAGAGAAATTAGAATTCTCAGTTTTTAATAGATGGGGGAATATAGTATTTAGAACTACCTCTCCTGGAGACGGATGGGATGGAACTTACAAAGGACAATTAGTGAATCAAGGAGTTTTTGTGTATTTTGTGTCAGGAAAATTTGTAGATGGAACTTCATTTGAAGATAAAGGGACCGTAACGGTAATAAGAAGATAAAATTGGAACTATGAAAAAGATATTTACACTAATAGTACTACTAGCCCTAAACAATTGCTTAAAGGCACAGGATATTCATTTTAGTAACTTAAGCTTTAATAATATGAATACTTCTATAGCATCTGTAGGTTCATCTATAGCTAAATTTAGAGCTACTACTCAATATAGAAATCAATGGCCTACCATAGGAAAGTCATTTCAAACTATAGGATTGAGCGCAGATTATAAAATGGATGTAGGAACTAATGCTATTGGTTTAGGTTTAATCTTAAATAGAGATCAAGCAGGAGAATTGAGTTTAACAAAGCTACAAGCAGATTTTGCTGCCGCTTATCACCAAAGGATAACAAAACATAGTCATTTGAGTGGAGCATTACAATTGGGAATAACTCAACATAGTATAGATGAATCAAAAGCAGAATGGGCTAATCAATATAACGGAAAAGAATTTGATCCTAATTTAGCTTCTGGTGAACAGGCATTATTTGCCCCTTTTATGAATTTTGATGTTGGTGCTGGATTAATGTGGAATTACGATATATCAGAAAGAAATGGGTTCTCGAATACATTAACCAAATTGAATTTTGGAGCTTCTTTATATCATGCAACCGGTGGAGGATTGGTATATAACGGAGGTGATCCTGAATATAGCCGATATGCATTGACTGGGAGTGCGACTTATGTAATAAATAATAATAGATCAGAAATAGAGCCTTACGTTTTATTTCAACTGAAAGGAAAAGAGAAAGAAATTGTACTAGGTATGATGTACAAAATTATTGTGAGACAAGGGAGTTTGTACACGGGATATTTCGACAGACTTTATTTTTCAGTAGGAGGTTATTACAGAATTCCTAATGATGCATTTGTTCCTACCTTCAATATGACTTACGATAATTTTCAGTTTGGTGTAAGTTATGATGTAAATGTATCTCCATTGATTGAAGCATCTAGCTCAGTAGGGGGAATAGAATTTACATTAAGATTCTTAGTGATGTAAATTAAAATTACTGCTGTTCGGCAAAATTCTTGAAATTTGTTAAGATTTTATTCGTTTGTTTTTTGAACATGGCTGGAGCTAAAAAAGCAACAACTTTCATAAAACCATACATTTTAAACTCTTGTTTGGTGTTGTAATTTGTTCTGTTTTTGTCAATTTTTTCTAAAGAAGAAAAAATAATGTTGCTCATACCTTTAGATTCATAAGTAACCACCATTCTGTTTGGCATATCAATTTCTAGAATTGTTTCTAGCATATCCATTTTTCGATTTCCGTGTATAAAATGTAATTTACTTTTTGCTCCTCTTTTTCCTGCAGTACCTTCATATAAATCCACAGAAACTAGTCCTTCCATCCATTTGTGTAAATTCTCTGGATCCAAAAATAATTTTGCAATTTCATCTATAGGTTTCTCAATTACAATGCTAGCAGTATATTTCATGATTTTATTATTTAATTCTCCAAGGAGGATTTATTCTATTATCTCCCGCAAAATACAAAATAATTTGATTTCCATCAGGGTCTTTTAAGTAAGACTCTCGCCATAGCCAAGCTTTGTCTTCGGGTAAATCATCAATATTAATTCCTTGTTTTATCAATTGCTCCACTTTTTGATCCAGTTCTTTTACTTCAAAATATACTTTTATGCCGGTAGGATGTAATTGTTTTACTTTTTGAACTGAAAAAGTACTGTTTCCATCAGGACATACAAACCGAGCATACTCATCAGAAGAATGGACGATTAATGTTAAGCCAAGTTTGGTGTAAAAGTCAATAGAAGTAGAAATATCTAGAGTAGGAACCGTTATTTGATTTAAATTCATTAATGTGTAATTAGAGCCATTCGTAATTTTTAAAAACCATTCAAATAAAATGACAACAGTTGAGGTTAATTTTTATTACTTTAGTATTCCTAAAAATAACAAAAAAATAAAACAACAAATGAAAAAGAGTTTATCAATTTTATTAGCACTAACAATGCTAGTTTCAAGTTTTAGCTTACATGCTAACGAAGGAATGTGGTTACCTATGTTTGTCAAGAGATTGAACATTGCAGACATGCAAAAACAAGGGTTAAAACTAACGGCAGAAGAAATTTACAGTGTAAATAGTTCTTCACTTAAAGATGCAATTGTATCTATGGGAGGTTTTTGTACAGGAGAAATTATCTCTAACCAAGGACTAATGTTGACTAATCACCACTGTGGTTATGGATCAATTCAGCAATTTTCTACTCCAGAAGACAACATTTTGAAAAATGGATTTTGGGCAAAAACAAAGAAAGATGAAAAAGCTGTTCCAGGATTATTCGTAACTTTTCTTGTAAGAATGGAAGATGTTTCTGAAAGAATTAATAAAGAATTAGCTAAACTTCCTACAAAAACAGAGAAGGAAGGAAGACTTGCCTCTTTGAAAAAAGAAATTATAGAAGAAGCTACTAAAGGAACTCATTACACGGCATACATCAAAGATTTTTATTACGGAAGTGAATTTTACATGTTTGTAAATGAAACATTCAATGATGTAAGATTAGTAGGAGCACCACCAGAAAGTGTTGGGAAATATGGAGGAGATACAGACAACTGGATGTGGCCAAGACACACAGGAGATTTTTCTATGTTTAGAGTATACTCAGGACAAGATGGAAAACCAGCAGAGTATTCTGCAGATAACATTCCATTGGAACCTAAGCACCATTTACCAATTAACATGAAAGGGGTGAAGGAAGGTGATTTTGCAATGATTATGGGATACCCAGGAAGTACAGATAGATATTTGTCTTCTTTTGGTGTAAAACAAGCAATAGATATTAAAGGGCCTACTGTTGTAGAAGTAAGAGATGTGAAATTAGCTACCATGAAACAAAACATGGATAAAAAAGTAAGTACAGATATTAAGTATTCTGCTAAATATGCTCAAACTGCAAACTACTGGAAATACTACCAAGGACAAACAGAACAATTGCAAACTAATGGTGTTTTTGCTAAGAAATCTGCTTTAGAAAAAAGATTTATTGAGTGGTACGAAAAAGATGATGCAAGAACTAAAAAGTATGGTGAAGCTCTAAAGAATATTAGTAATTATTATGAAATGACTAATAAGTACGTGAAAGGAAATACTTACGTAATGGAAGCAGGAATTAGAGGTCCTGATTTTGTATTGTTTGCTTATAGATCTAGTAGAATTTTAGGGGCAATAGAAAGTGCATCTGAAAAATTGGATAAAGAAATTGAAAATGAAACGGATGCAGAAAAGAAAGCAAAACTAATTGAGCAAAAACAACAAACTGTTACAGGATTAGCAGAAAGATTAGAAGCATTGGCTGAAGAGCATTTCAAAAATTATGACGAAAAAACAGAGAAGCAATTAGTAGCTAACTTATTTGACTTGTATTATACTAATGTAGATAAGGAACAGCATCCTGCATTCTTTGCAGATGTGAAAAAAGCAAATTTCAAAAGATATGCTAGACAAATGTTCTGTAAGTCTCCTTTCGTAAAAGAAAAGAAAATGAATAAATTGATTAGTTCATTAAAAGCAGGAAAATCTATAAAAGGTATAAAAGAAGATAAAGCTGTAGTTGCAGCTAATGATTTCTTAGCAATGTATTTTGGATCGGCAAGTAAATTTGCTGAAGCAGAAGAAAAAATGGAAGAAGGTTATAAATTATTTGTTGAAGGAATAAGATTAATGCAACCAGAAAAAAGCTTTTACCCAAATGCTAACTCAACACAAAGACTTACTTATGGAAACGTATTGTCTTACAAAATGAGCGACAAAGTAATTAAAACATTAAAAAGCCAAGATGGAGTGGGAAGTTACTACACTACAATGGAAGGATTGATGGAAAAAGAAGACAAATCAAACCCAGAGTTTGAAGTTCCTGCAAGATTAAAGGAATTGTATAACAACAAAGATTACGGACAGTATGCTGATGAAGATGGTAAACTAAGAGTAAATTTCTTATCAGATAACGATATTACAGGAGGTAACTCTGGATCACCAGTTATTGATGGTAATGGTTACTTAATTGGAACAGCATTTGACGGAAACTGGGAAGCAATGAGTGGAGATATTTCTTTTGAAAGTAAAGTTCAAAGAACAATTTCTGTAGATATTAGATACACATTATTTATCATTGATAAATATGCAGGAGCTAAGCATATAGTTGATGAAATGACATTAATGAGATAAGCTCTCTTTATAACAAATAAAAAAAAGCTACTTGAAATTCAAGTAGCTTTTTTTTTTGCGTTTAACCCAAGTGACTTATAGCGGTCTCTACCCAATGGGTAGATAAAGATTTAGGATCTGCACCAAAACTTCTAGAAAGTTGAAGAGCAACTCCCATAATTTGTACAGAGGCATCTCTCACTTCATTAAAAGTGGTAAGACTACCATATTGTTCTTGTGCTTTCGTTAATAGTAATTCGGTATGTTTTGAAGTAAATGAAATGGCGTTATCAATTTCAGTAATTTCTGGAAGAACAAGAGCCTTTAGCCAATCTTTACCTATTTTCAAATTTAATTCGTCAGGAGTTAAATCACCCAGCTTTGTCCACTCTTGCAAAGTCTCAGTATCGCCAGATTGAGCTAAACCTGTATCCAGAAATAATTCAAAAGCAATATCTGCTAGTTTTTGCATTAATTCAAGGTGAAGGTCTTGAGAGTTTTCAAATTCTCCTGCAGATTGATCGTGAATGTATTCGCCAACAGTCATAAAAGGTAAGTTCACAACTTCAGGGCAACCTTCCAAACATGGAAATTCTTTTCCTTCGTGAATATAATGTACTTTTTCGCTTTGTATTTGTCTTCCAAGGGGATATAAACGGCAAGCCAAAGGACGACCAAGGTGCACACTACATCCAAAATTTGGAATATATTGGCTACAAGATTTCATTTCTTTCCATCCTTTTTCTCCTTCAAATTTCAGTTTAATTCCGCCAAAATCGCAATACAAATCAATAAACTCCGAACGAGATATTTTTTTTTCTCGTGCAATTAAAGCCAACTCCCAAGGGTTTAGCCACACAGTTTTACCATGGCAACATGTTCCTGTTCGGGAGCAAGTAAGAGGTAATTTATCTTCTGGGTTGAGTTTAGTTGTAATCATTATTGGAGTTATTGAAGTTACAAAGGTAACTGTTTTGAAATTATTGTTGTGCACAACAAGTCCAAAGCATTATTTATTATCCAATTCAGATTGTATTTTTTTTCCTCAAGACTTATTCGTAAAGTTTTAATCTGTTTTTTACGGTATTCAATTCATTTCTCAAGTTTCTTTCTTTTTCTAATAAATTGAAGACAACATCTATCCCTTCTAGATTTACATTTAGCTCATTATGAAGGCGAATCATTTTCTCCAAATCACTTATTTTATCTTGGCGAATGAATCTTTTTTCTTCATAAATTTCAATATGTAAAAGCCCAATATTCTCTAGTTCATCAAAAAATGAGACTTCTATTTTGTAGTGCGTACATAGTGTTTCGACTAATATTAATTCTTGCATTTCCATATTATCTTAATTTTTGAAGTTCTTGAAATAATTCTTTTTCTTTTTCGGTCAGTTTTGTAGGAATTGTAATGCGGTAAGTAATAATTAAATCCCCAAACTGATTTTCTTTTTTATACACAGGAAATCCTTTTCCTTTCAATTTTACTTTGGTATCTGTTGGTGTTTCTGGAGCAATTTTTAGTTTTACTTTTCCATTAAAAGTATCAATTACTTTTTCTCCACCTAAGATTGAAGTGTATAAATCTAACTCTACGGTAGTGTGTAAATTATTTCCTTCGCGCTTGAATTGGGTATCATTTTTAATAGAAAACTTAATGTATAAATCTCCATTTGGTCCTCCATTAACTCCTTTTTCACCTTTTCCTGCTATTTTTATTACTTGCCCGTTTTCAACACCTGCAGGTATTGTAAGTCTTATTTTTGAGTTATTTACAGTTAAAACTTGTTTTTGAGTTTCGTACACATCTTTTAAGCTCAACTGAAGTTCGGCATTAAAATCTTGTCCTTTAAATTTTCTGCTACTTCTCCCAGAAGAAGCTCTTCCTCCAAACATAGATTCGAAATAATCAGAAAAATCAGAATCAGAAAATCCACCAGCTCCACCTGCATTAGATTGTTGTTGCCTTTGAGATTGCTGTTGCCTTTGTGCTTTTTCAAACTCTTCGCCATGTTCCCAATCTTTTCCATACTTATCGTATTTCTTTCTGTTCTCGGGATTACTCAAGACTTCATTCGCTTCATTCAGCTCTTTAAATTTGCTTTCAGAAACTTTATCGTCAGGATTTAAATCTGGATGATATTTACGTGCTAATTTGCGGTAAGCTTTTTTAATTTCGCTTTCCGTAGCCGTTTTTTTTAACCCTAATATTTTATAATAGTCTACAAATTTCATTGGTTACTGTTTTTGTTAATCATTTATTTAGGATATAATATATCCATCTTCCATTTCTATAATACGGTCTGTTTTTTTTGCAAAATCATGATCGTGGGTAACTATAAGCATAGACATGTCCATTTCTGAACTCAGCTCTCTTAATACATCAAATACTATATTGGCATTTTTGCTATCAAGATTTCCTGTAGGTTCGTCTCCCATTATTATTTTTGGGTTATTTATTAAAGAACGTGCAATAGCAACTCTTTGTTTTTGTCCACCAGATAGACGAGAGGCTCTTTTCAAGGCTTGGTCTTGCAACCCCAATATTTCTAGTTTCTGGTAGGCATTATGCTCTATTTCTTTCTTGCTATATTTCCCTAGTTTCAATGCAGGAAGCATGATGTTTTTAAGCACAGTAAATTCCGGTAAGAGATAGTGAAACTGAAAAATAAAACCAATATTCTCATTTCGTATTCGTGCTAAACTATCTTGCGATTGATGAGAAACATTTTCTCCATCAATTATTAAATCGCCTTCATAACTAGTGTCGAGAGTAGAAAGAATGTACAATAAAGTAGATTTACCACACCCAGACTTTCCCATTATCGAAACAAACTCTTTGTTTTGAAGCTGCAAAGTAATGTCTTTAAGAACATGAAATTTAACAGGTTCTAAAAAGAATTTATTAATATTTTTGGTTTCTAATATTGGTTTCATGGCATCCATTATTGTCCTCTTATTATTTCTACAGGATCTATTTTTTGAGCTTTTCTTGCAGGTAAATATCCCGCCAAAAAAGTAGACACTAAAGCAAAAGATAATCCTGTAATGTAAAAGAATGGGTCGTAGTTTATTGGGTAGGTTTTTATTGTGGGTAAAGCTTCGGTATTAAATGGGATATTATCAATAAGTACAGATACTCCATATCCAATACCAATACCCAATCCAGCCCCAATTAAACCAATGATAAGAGCTTGAACAATAAATATGTACATCACATCTTTTCCAGTAAACCCTGTGGCTTTTAAAATTGCTATATCATTCATTTTTTCATAAATGAACATATTTAGAATGTTGTAAATTCCAAATCCTGCAACTATCAGTAATGTAATAGAAACGGCATAGGAGATAAGGGTTCTAATGCTTGATCCTGTATCAAATTGTGCGTTAGCAGTATTTATATCTAAGGCTTTTACATCATAAAGATTCTCTATAATTTTCGAAAAAGCTACGGCTTGTTCAATATTATTAAGTTTCACATGAATTCTACTAATATAATTTCCTCCGGCACCCAATATTTGTTGAGCCATTTTTAAGTTCACAAAACTTTGTATATCGTCTACTTCTGCCATTCCACTTTGGTAAATTCCTCCAATAGTAAGAGTGAAATTTGCTCCACTTGTATTCAGTACTTGTATGTTGTCACCTACCGATAGAGAAAGTTTTTTAGCTATTCCTGCACCCAATAGAATACTGTTTTTCTTTTTTATCAAACTGTTCACATCTCCCTCTACAATGTAATCTTTAAAATTAAATAGGCGAGATTCTTCCTGCACTTCAATTCCATTGATAATTCCATTCAAATTATTGGAACCTGCCAAATAAAAGACCTTGCAAGTTGCTTGTGCTGTAGCTCCTTTTACCAATTTATTTTTTTTCAATTCAGATAAAATAGGCAAAGCATTATGTATTCTGTCCAGACGGCTTTTTGGTTTAATGGAATGAATGTAATTTTCGTTTGTTGAATAACCAAAATAACTATCAGAGGGTTGAATTACAGTAGGATCTGTTTTGTTGTAAATTTGTACGTGTGGAGTTCTATTAAGTACTAATCCATCTAGTAGTATATTTAGTCCTGTCATAAAACTCATCATAATAATGAACATTCCTATACCAAAAGTAACACCAAGTGCTGCCACAATGGTTTGCTTTTTTTTAGAAACAAGATGAGTTTTGGAAATATCCCAAATAATAGAAAAATCACTCATTATTCAGTTGGTTTTAAAAGGGTAGTGGTGCTGTCAATTCCTGCAATAACCTCAGTAAATTTCAAGTTTTTCAACCCTGTTTTAATACTTTTTTCACCATCTTCTGTCAGTACTTTATTATTGGGTAATAAATATTCGGAAGGAATAACCAGAGCATTTTTTCTTTCAGATACTATAATGTTTGCTTCACCAGACAGTCCATTGAATAATTTTGGAGGCTTCTCAGTAAATCTTCCTTCAACTCTAAAAGTTTGAGTTATGTCATCTTTTTTAGGAAAAATTTTATCTACAATCGCAATAAATAATTCGTTTTCATAGGCATCCAATTTAATGATAACCGAATCTCCAAGCTCTATTTTAGTAATATCTACTTCATCTATATCCATTTGAAGTTTAAAATCTTTTGCACTTCCTATTTCAGCAAATTTTTCTTGCGAACTTATGTAATCACCTATTTCTTTATTAATGGTATAGATTTTTCCATCCATTTCTGAGCGAATAGTAAAATCATTTAACTGGCTTTTTTCGGTTTTGGTTTGGCTTAGCGCTTTTTTGTAATTACTCTGTAAATTAGTTTTGGTTTGGCTGTATTTTTTTTCAAGAACACCCAACTGTTGTTGGGTAGAGAAATACTTAGCCTTAGCTTGGTCAAGGTCCAAAGTTCTTCCTACGTTCTTTTTCTTTAGTTCTTTTTGCCTTTCGTAATTGGTAGAGTCTAAACTCAGTTGCTCTTTGGTGATGCTAATTTCTAAGCTTATGTTTTTTAATAAATTATTAGATCCAAGATAATTGGATTTTGCTTCTTGTAAATTTATTTGTGCGTTTACCAATTGACCTTTTACAGTTTCTGTTGGTGTTATTTCTAATAATATTTGACCTTTTTTAACTAAATCACCTTCTTGGCCATAAATTTCCTTCACAATTCCCGATCTCATTGGTTGAGGAAAATAAGATAGTTGAGGCCTCACACTAACCGAAGCATAAACGGATTCTGTAATGTTTTTTGTTTGAGGTTTCACTTCATTATTCTCGCTATCTCCACAAGAAAAAGCTATTAAAATTAGAATTGAAAATGTAAAAAATGTTCTCATAATTAATAGATTAGTTAAGTTAAATGCAAGGGTAGAAACACATTTAACCTCAATACAAATATAGCGATATTCAAGTTTTTTTTTATGAGATAACAGGGTGTAAAGTGTGATAGATTATAGCTTCAAAAGTGAGATATATCAGTTTATGATTGAGTAATTTTTGTTATATTAATTTTTGACTTAAAACAATGGATATAATATGAATCTTTTGGTTTTTGTGAGAATAGAAGAATGTAGATTTTAAAAATAGAATCTTATATATTGATAAAGTTGCAGTGCAGGTTATAATTAAGTAACAAAAGTTATAAATGCACGTCAGTATTATTAATAACTTTAAATAAAAAAAACATGACACATAAAATAACATCAGATTGGAAGGGTGAATTGGCCTATGAGATAGAAACAGTAGGAGGTAAATTACAATTAGATGCTACAGCAGGCGAAGATGGAAATGCAAAAGGTATGACTCCAAAATACTTGATGTTGGTTTCATTGGCAGGTTGCACCAGTATGGATGTAACTTCTTTGCTAGAAAAAATGAGAGCACAGGTAGAAGATTTTAAAGTAGAGGTAGAGGGAGAACTTACTGAAGAACATCCTAAATATTACCATACGGTTACATTAAAATATATTTTTAAGGGAGAGGATTTACAAAAGGATAAAATAGAAAAAGCCGTAAAATTATCAATTGATAAATATTGTGGTGTCTACGAAATGTTTAGAAAATTTGCAGATATAAGCTATGACATAGTTTATAAATAATAGATAAAGAAGACTATTTGTTTTTCAAATAAATGAAAAGCGTAATTATTAATTTTTTAATGATTACGCTTTTTTGTTGAGTTTTTGTAGAGGATGTAAAAAATAATTCACTTAAAATGTATCTTTTTTATAAAATGGAGGTTATATAAGTAAATCGAATCATTTTTGATGTTGGAAGAAAAGAAACAAATACAATTAGCACAGAATAATATAAAGGACTTTGAGCCTTTGTATTTGGAATATCATAAAAGGATATTGCTATTCTGTTTCCAAAGAGTGGAAAGCAAAGAAGAGGCTTATGATATTTGCTCGCAAGTATTTATGAAAGCAATGAAAGGAATAAAAAAATACCAATACAAAGGTGTTTCTTTTGGTTCTTGGTTGTATCGCATAGCTATAAACGAGATAAATACACACTACAAAAAGAAAAGTAAGGTGATAAAAGTAGACGAAAGTTTTTTGCTTTCTTTTTCAGAAGAAATAGAGGAGAAAGACGAAGAGTTAACGGCTAGATTGAAAAAAGGGTTGAAAACATTAAAACCTATTTATTTACAATTAATTGAAATGAGATTTTGGGAGGGGAGACCGTTTAAGGAGATTGCAGAAATACTGAATACCACAGAGGTAAATGCAAAAGCTAAAACATATAGAGCGATAGAGAAATTGAAAACAAATTTGATTAAAAACTAAAGAAGATGGAGGAGGAAAAAGTAATTATTGGAAATAATAAATTGACTAACGAGGAGGTGAAAGCAAATGAGGATTTTAGTCAATTATTGAAAAAACACCAGTTATTTGTAAAAAAGAGAAACTGGAAAATTGGAGGGTTGGTTGCGGCTGGTGTTTTTTTAATTGTAGCGTTAGTTTTGTTTTTTACTAGTAAGATTAAAACGAAAAATGAAACGAAACAGAATACTGTTCTTGTAGAAAAAGAAAAAGGGATTACTCCTGTTTTGGGATTGGCATTGGAGAAGAAAGATTTTGTGATAAATACAGAAAAACCCAATGTATTAAACTATAACAATACTGTGATAGAGATTCCGGAGCAAGCTTTTGTTGACTCTAATGGAGTCAAAATAAGTGGCGAGGTCTCTATTATTTACAAAGATTTTCATACTCCTGTCGATTTCTTTCTCTCAGGAATTCCTATGACTTATGATTCCGCAGGGACTCAATATCATTTCGAGTCTGCAGGTATGTTTGAATTAAGAGGAGAACAAAATGGTGTTCCCGTTATACTTGAAAAACCAATTGTGGTAAAAATGGCTTCTCAGCAAAATGGTGATTATTTTAATAAATATTATTATGATGAAAAATTGGCCGAATGGCAATTTATATCCAAAGATAAAATTACACTAAGTAGCTTGCCTAATGAGGTTGAACAAGCTGAGCTAGAAAAGGATTTGAAGAAAACGAAAAAGGAAATAAAAAAGATAGAGCAAAGAAAACCGAACAAAAAATCGGCAGAGAGTATTTGTATTAAATTAGAAATGGACTCTAGTGAATTTCCTCAGTTTAGAGGTTTCAAAGATGTATTGTTTGAGATTGATAAAAGCGACAATAATTTTTCGGAAGAGTTGGCAAAAGTAGAATGGGACGATATTAAACTAAAGGAAAAGAATGAAGTTTTTGAATTGTTATTCTATAAGAAGTTTAAGAAGACGACCCTAAGAACAAAGCCAGTTTTTGAAGGAGAAAATTATAAAAAAGCCATGGCGATTTATCTCTCCGAAAACAAAAAGGAATTAGACTCATTGACAAAAGAGCAAGATAGGTTGATAGGAAGCATTAGCCAGTTTAATAATGAAGTTAGGTCTTTTTCAGATTTAGGAGGGTTTGTGACAAGAATTTTTGAAATCAATAATTTTGGGATATTCAATTCTGATTATCCATGTAGGATGCCAAAAGGGCAAATGATAGCTGCAGAATACATTGAAAAGAGTGAAAAAGTAAAGAAAGATACTTTGATACTAAAACAATTGTACTTGGTAGAAGAAAATAAAAATGTGATGTATACTTTGTTCACTAATGGGACTTTATCTTATAATCCTAACAATAAATGTGTACTTTGGGGTGTTACTAAGGATGATAAATTAGTAATTTGTAAGGCAAAAGATTTTGCCAAAATACCCTTAAATCACAAAGGGATTTATAACCTAGAGTTTGAGGTGATAAAGAAAGATTTATATGCCGAAGAAAAAATTAAAAAAGAATTAGATATTGACGCATTATTTTAAAATACTAGGGATTGCAATGAGTTTTGTTTGCTTGTTTTTGGGAGGAAATTCATTCTCCCAAGACTCTGTGTATGTGTTTAAAATAAAGAAACCAACTTCTATGTTGGAGGTTTCGCACAAGGATACTTTCTTGGTAAAAGGAAAGCATTATTTGGTCTCTATAAAAATGAAAACAGGGAAAAAGAATGTAGTTAAAGTTTCTTCTGATTCTATTTTTATATCTCGTGTTGGTGAAGATTTATATTCTATAAAAATTCCTAGAAAAAGTAAAATAAGTAAAGGAATGATAAGGGTGAATGTGAAAAATGAAGATGGAACTATTGGGCTTGGCGAAGTATTGGTGTATGAAGTTGTAGAACCTCCAATGCCACAAATATATGTGGGGAATATAAAAGCCGATTCATTAATAGACAAACGCTATTTATACGATTATGCAAAGTTAAATGCTGTGTGCGAAGGGCAATTTGTACAGCTTTTGTCGTTTGATTTGGTAACATTTACCAATGGAAATAAAAATGAATTTCATTCGGGGAATAATGCATTAACCATCCCAATGAAAAACCACATTCAAAGGTTGAAAATAGGGAGTATGGTTTATTTTAATAATGTTACTTGCAGGATGCCAGATGGCAGAATAGAAGTGGTGGAATCTATTCGTTTATTTTTTGATGAAACAAACAAATACAAGGTGGGAGAAAGAATAATTTATACAGGAAATTAGTGTTTTACACAGTAACTTAACCCAGAGTTTCTAGACTAGAAAATATACAACTTTAGATTCCAGCTCGGAAGCAGGAATGACAGAAAAGAAAAAGATTAGTTAAGAAATCAATTCAAAAAAAACTGTCAACTCGAATGATTAGGATTTCTTTGGATTGTATTGAGAATAATGCTCGTAATTAAATCTTCTCAATAATCCCTTCAAACAAAGTAGTAAGTACAATCTCGGCTTTTCCTGCAATTGCAATTATTTCTTCAATACTCACAGGTTTTAGGTTATTGTAATCGCACTCGTCTGTCAATACAGATATTGCCATTACCGGTAATCCCATGTGGTTTGCAGCAATTACTTCTGGTGTAGTACTCATTCCCACGGCATCTGCTCCAATGATATCTAAATAACGATATTCTGCGGCAGTTTCTAACATTGGTCCTTGAACCGATACGTAGGTACCTTCTCTCAAAGTAATGTTGTTTTCATCTGCAACAGTGGTAGCAATCTCTCTCAGGTTTTTTGCATACGGCTCGCTCATGTCAGGGAATCTTGTTCCTAGTTCTTTCATGTTTTTACCAATTAATGCATTGGATTGTAAATTGATGTGATCTGTTATAACCATCAATTCTCCTTTTTTGAAATTGGTGTTTATTGCTCCTGCAGCATTAGAAATTAGTAAGTTTTTTACTCCCAATAATTTCAAAACTCTAATAGGGAATACAATTTCATTCATGCTGTATCCTTCATAAAAGTGAAATCTTCCTTGCATAGCAATCACCTTTTTTCCTCCAAGGTTTCCTATAATTAATTTACCAGAATGAAACTCAACTGTAGACAAAGGAAAGTTTGGAATTTCGGAGTAAGACAGCTCCATTTCAATGTCTATTTTGGTAACTAAATTCCCCAATCCTGTACCCAATACAATACCTACTTCTGCATTTGCAAATCCTTTGCTAGTCAAAAATTCTACTGTATCTTTTATGTCGTTTAATTCTGTATTCATTGTATTTTATAATTTTTCAAAGTCATTCTTGCCTTCGCAGAAATGACAACTAAGTCTGTTAAGCGTTACACCATATTTTCCATGCTTCGTTTGCTTGGTGATGTAACATAGATAATCCGTTCAATATTTCTGTTCCTTCTTCTTTTCCTTTTGTCAAAAACTGAGATTGTTTTGGGTTGTAAACCAAGTCAATAAGTGTATGAGATTCGTCTAGTAATGAATAAGGTATATCAGGAAAAGTATCCTCATTTGGGCTCATTCCCAAAGGTGTAGTGTTAATAACGAGCTTGTGAAATTTCATTACATAGTCGTTCAAATCTTTGTAATTTAATTCGTTTTCTTTGGCATTTCTAGATACAAATAAGGTTGTAATTCCTAAATTTTTCAACACATAATTCACAGCTTTAGAACCACCTCCAGTACCAAGGATTAAAGCTCTTTCGTGCGTGTTTTTTAGAAACGGTTTGATGGATAATCCAAATCCTTTAGCATCTGTATTATAACCTTTAAGGATTGTTTTACCTTCCTTTCTACTAATCTTAATTGTGTTCACAGCTCCAATTTCTTTGGCTGTTTCGTCCAGTTCATCCAAAAACGGAATCACAGATTCTTTGTAAGGAATAGTCACATTTAGCCCAACTAAGTTGGGGTTGTTTTTCAACAATTCTGGAAACTCTTCAATCGAGTTTAGCTCAAATAATTCATAAGAATGATTGGCTAATTTTTCTTCTTCAAATTTATTTTCAAAATAAGATTTCGAAAAAGAATGAGCAAGTGTTTTTCCTATAAGTCCTAATTGCATGGGTTAGTTTGATTTTTTATTAGAAAAATAATCCATACCCAAAACCAATAATAATCCAACAAAAAAGAAAGTAATAACTCCAACTAAATAAGAAGGTTCTCCCCAGTTTTCAGTGTATCCAGTTGGTGTAGTAGAATATTCAGTGATAACTTTGTCAAATTCCATTCCTTTAGAAAACTCAACAATGTTGTCGTTTTCGTCCATTACATTAACAGGAACTCGCCAAGGCCACAATTTGTTTAGAGCACCAATCATAAACCCTGTAAGAATTGCAAACGTAGTGTTTTTATGTTTTTTGAGCGACCAAGTTAAGAATCTAGCCATAGTAACTAATCCTACTATCATTCCTAGTCCAAAAACTATCATTGTAATAAGTGCCCCAGATTCATGATTTTCTATTAGTCCAGTTTTAAGCGTATCGTGTAAAATGTAAGAATACATTCCCATTATCAACAAAATAAAACTCCCCGAAATCCCGGGTAGAATAAGTGCTGATACGGCAATAGCTCCACAAAGAAATACAAACCAAAGGCTTTCATTTACTTGTCCCATTGGTAATTGTGTGATTCCAAAAGCTATAATTCCTCCAAGGATTAAAGCTACAATAGTTGGTAAATTCCATTTAGTAATTTGTTTTCCAATGTAAATGATTGAGGCAATAATTAGCCCAAAGAAAAACGCCCAAACTACAGGAGGATAAAGGTGAATTAGCTTTTCTATAGCTACAACTCCTATCCCAATTCCTACAACCATTCCACCTAATAAAGAGACTAAAAAAGTACCGTTTATTTCATTCCAAACTCCTTTAATCCCATCTTGTTTCCAAGTTTTAAGAAGGCTTGGTTTAAATGCTTTTATTGTTTCTAGCAATTTCTCGTATATACCCGTGATAAAGGCGATTGTTCCTCCAGAAACTCCTGGGACAGTCTCTGCCATTCCCATTGCCATTCCTTTCAAAGCTATAAGTAAGTTGTTCATTTATTATATTTTTTTAAGTCAGTTTTGTCAATTCGAGTGTGTTTTATTGGAGCGTAGCAGAAATAAAAATTGTATCGAGAATGACCGTTTAAAAGTAAGTTTAAATTATAACCTACCTATTTTATATGTAAGAAAGACAAGGTATTATTATCTACCATTTTTGGTTCACTTATTCTTTTCATGCTCACAGCTCTGTCGTCTGTTTCGTATTTGTTTACCCCAACAAGTGTTAGTTTTCCTTGGTTGTATAATTCCATCAGTTTTTCTCCAGATTGGTATACTTTTTCTTGTAGGTAATTACTTTCCAAAGCTTTTATATATCCACCTTGTTTTTCAATGTCTTGAAAAATAGACCAACTTTTTTCTGCTAGTTCTTCGGTAAGGTTTTCTATAAAGTAAGAACCATTTGCAGGATCTACTACTTTATCAAAATATGATTCTTCTTTTAAGATGAGTTGCACGTTTGCAGCAATTCTTTCCGAGTAAGATTTTTTATCTTCAGAAACGGTATCAAAAGTAGAAATTGTTAGCATATCACATCCTCCCAAAATTGCGCTCATAGCTTGAGATGTTGCTCTAAGCATATTGTTTTTTGGTTGTTTGTCACTCCAAAATAGGGTAGAAGTAGTGGTGTGAATGGTAGTAGAGGTTTCTGTAGCTCCAAATGCCTTTAGCACGTTTGCCCACAACATTCTAAAAGTTCTTAGTTTGGCAATTTCAAGAAAATAATTGTTTCCAATTGCCATGGCAAACTGCATTTTCTTTGCCAATTCATCTACTTCAAAATGTGGAGTCATCAAATTTAAATATTCAGTTCCTTGTGCCAAAGAGATAGCAATTTGTTGCGAAACGGTAGCTCCCGAGCTTTGAAAATAAGAAGAATTAGCACAAATTGTTTTTACATCTGCATCTTTAGTGGCTTCAAAAGTGCTAATCAAATCGGCAGTAATTTGTTCTTTAGAAGTTAACCAAGTTCCTTTTCTTGCGTAGTTTCCTAGGTAGTCAAAAGCAATACTAGAGTCTAGATCTATAAAAGTAATTGCCCTGTCCAAACATAATTTTTTCAAATCTGTTATTAGTTTCATAGGGTTGCGAACGATAAAATGAACCGCAATAATTTCTATCATTATGTCTTTCAACAAAATTTCTAGGTTAATATCATCCCCTCTAAAAGTAATAGAATTTACTCCTTCGGATAATGATTTTACGGCAAGCTTATTTGCTTCTTCTTCGGTCGTTATTTTTATGAACTTATTTATTGTCCATTCGTTAGATTTAGAATTTGGTTTAGATTTCAAACCAGAATCTACATCCTTATAGTTTTTAGAATTTTCTTTGTTGATATAAGGAACCAAAGAAATATTATCTTGGTTGGTCCATTCCAATTCAGAAATAGATTTTCCTTTTAGATCTTTGCTAATTTTTTCTTCCCATTGTTTCAATGAAACACCAGAAAATTCTTCGAAAGTGGCTTCTGTTTTACTCATGATTCAAAAATAAGTATATTTTTTACTAAATCGGAAATACTTCTGGGTTTATTGCATAACTTGTTATCTATAAAATTTTCTTCAATTCATTACATAAAATCACTAGAACTGATGTATTTTCGTAGTTAAACAAAAGAATTAATCAAATAACCTATACTTGTGGCCAAATTTCAGAAAAAAATAGCAATAAAGAATAAGAAAGCTTATTTCGATTACGAAATATTGGATGAGTATGTGGCGGGAATTCAATTGAGAGGAACCGAAGTGAAATCTATACGAGAAAGTAAAGCAAGTATAAAGGAAGCATACTGTTATTTTGACAATGGAGAAATATTTATAAAAGGAATGAGTATTACGGAATATTCTCATGGAGGATATATGAACCATGATGTTTATAGATTGCGTAAATTATTATTGAACAAGAGAGAGATTCTTAAGATTGAAAAAAAGCTAAAAGACAAAGGAATTTCCTTACTTCCGGTTTTATTGTTTATTAACGAAAAAGGACTTATAAAATTAAAAATAGGTCTTGGTAGAGGTAAGAAACTCTACGATAAGAGAGAATCTTTGAAGAAACAAGACGTAAAAAAAGACATTGACAGAATGTTAAAAAAATGATATTAAATCCAAAACTGTGGTGCTAATGTGTTTATATTGGAACATATAAATTAATAAAAAACATATTATGAAAAAATTATTAGCAGAGTTTATCGGTACAATGTGGCTGGTACTAGGAGGATGTGGAAGTGCTGTTTTAGCAGCAGGAATTCCTGATATTGGAATAGGATTAGTAGGAGTTTCGCTTGCATTTGGTCTTACAGTATTAACAGGAGCGTTCGCTTTGGGGCATATTTCAGGAGGACATTTTAATCCAGCAGTTTCTTTAGGATTATGGGTTGGAGGAAGATTTAAATCAAAAGATTTATTGCCATATATAGGAGCTCAAGTGTTAGGAGGAGCTTTTGGAGCAGGAATTTTATACTTAATCGTAAGTAGTTCGGCAGATTTTACTGGAGTGGGAACAGCACCAGGAGCTTTTGCAACTAACTTTTATGATGCAGATGTGTATGGTGTTAATTTTGGACTACAAGGAGCATTAATTACCGAAATAGTAATGACATTTATGTTCTTAATTGTTATTTTAGGAGCAACTCATAAAAATGCAGCTCCAGGATTTGGAGGATTAGCAATAGGATTATCATTAACTTTAATTCACTTAATTAGTATTCCTGTTACGAATACATCAGTAAACCCGGCTAGAAGTACGGCAGTTGCAATATTTGCAGAGGCAAATGCAATGGGTCAATTATGGTTGTTTTGGGTTGCTCCATTAATAGGTGCAGCATTGGCAGGATTACTTTACAAATTTATGGCGCCAAACAATGATTTTATTCCATTAAAAGATATATAACAGACAGATGAAAAATTATTCCTTGTATTTAATTCCAGGTTTCTTAACCGATAAAACTATTTACAAGGAATTTTTATTGGATGAAAGATTGAATTGCAAAGTACTTGAATTTATATCTCCAGCTAATAAAGATGAACCTATTGAAGAGTATGCCAAAAGAATGGCAGAAAGTATCGTTAAGGATGAAAAGATAGCATTGCTAGGAACTTCTTTTGGAGGAATTTTGGCAATTGAAATTGCAAAACATGTTGCTACTGATAAAATCATTTTTGTTTCTTCTGTAAAGAATAGAAAAGAAATGAATCCGCTAATGAAGATTAGTAAAAGTTCCAAATTATTAGATTTTATTCCCGATTCATTGGTGAAAAAAACCATAGAGAAAGGTTATGAAATAGGAAGTAAAATTGTGCCAGATCTCAAAGAAATAAAAAACGAAGAGATTGGTGAAATGATTCATAGCATAGATGGAACATTAGAAAAATGGATCATAAAAAAGATTAATACTTGGCAAGGGAAGAATGAAGTAGAAGATTTTCTGCATTTACATGGAGACAAAGATCATGTGTTTCCTATCAAGAATATCAAAGATTACGAATTGATAAAAGACGGTAATCATAATATGATTATATTAAAATCTCAAGAGATAAGAGATAGAGTGGTGGAGTTTTTGGGTTAATTTA
>CAXIAX010000002.1:0-78696 GCA_964021785.1 uncultured Flavobacteriales bacterium | reverse complement strand
TAGCTACATATTACCAATGGGATGGAATAAAATTGGTAGAAATTAAGTAGATTTTCTTTTGAATTTATTGAAATAAAGTGAAAAAAGAATGGTTAACACCACCAAGAAACTTAATATTCCCAGGTAGAGGTAAAGCATTATTTTCATTTGCTCGCTCATTACTTGGTTTACAGAAATGTGAAAAACAGAGTAGGCTGCAACCGAGAAAATCACAATATAGATTATCTGAGGAATTAGAAACATAAAATATCCTGTACGTTTCATTTTTAGCATTTTTATTGTTCCTATAATACTTACAATACAAATAGAGGAAACGAGAAGAACTCCAATTAGTTTACCTATCACAAAAGCGATATTTACATTTGCTCCTGGGTTATTGAACCAGCTAAATGCAATTCCCGTTAACATTATTCCGTTCCAAATAAAAGATAGAATGGACAAAACAACCAATCCAGTTGGAGTTTTTGGTTTCATTTCTTCCGAAAAATCATCAAGTATATCGTTTGTCATAGTAGAAAAAACTAGAGGATAAAAAATGTGAGACAAAAAAAAGCTCCATGTTTTAACATGGAGCTTTTGGTATAAGTTAATTAACTAATTATTGAATAATTAATTTCTTAGTAGTAGTTGCATTGTTTGCTTTTACATTTACCATGTATACTCCTTTTGGAAGGTGAGATAAATCTAAAACATTTGAATAAGAACCAGCTTTGTTTGCTCCATTTTCAGAGTAAACTAATTCTCCTATCACGTTAATAATAGAAACTGATACCGTAGACTCTACATTAGATGCATAGTTTAAAGTAACTTGTCCATTAGATGGGTTAGGGAATAAATTAAGAGAAGCAGTATTTTCTTTTTCATCAATAGAAGTAGAAACAGCATCTACAAATCTAATGTTATCAATGTACAGATTGTTTCCGTAATCACTAGTTCCAGTAAATTTAATTAAAACAGAACCTTGACCATCATAAGTAGATAAATCAACAGTTTCTTTTCTCCATTTATCAACTGGGTAGTAAGTAGCTGTAGAAAAATCTGTATTAGTAGATAATGTAGTACCAGACTTGCTGTATACAGAAGACCAGTTAGCTCCACAATCTGTAGAAATTTCAATATCTAATTTATCATTAGAAGAAGCATCATATTGTGCGTAAGAAAGATCAAATTCAATCATTGATCCAGTATTTCCATTAAATGATAATTTATCATATAAGATACTAGAAGATTCACCAGCAGCAATATCATAAAATCTCCATCTGAAAACTCCATCAGAATTTCCAAATCCTCCAATAGGTGTAGTTTGAGAAGTGTTAGCAGTATTTAAAATAAATGCAGAAATAGCATTAGGATTTAATGCGAAAGAATTTGTTCCACTCACAGTAGCGTAAACATAACCTTCAAAAGGTTCCGTTACAGCACCTGTAATTGCAGTGTTAGATACAGTAATCATTTCACTACTTAAAGATGTATTATTAATTGTAGAAAGCTCAACATAAGTTGCAGCATTATCTACATTACAATTAAATTCGATAGTGTTTGATCCTGCAGATAATGTAGCGGCAGGGAAGTTTACAGTTGTGCTAGCATTTGCAGCTAAAGTTGTATAAACTGGCATAGTAACTGGCGTACCTCCGTTAAGAGAATAACTTACTTCAAAAGTATCAAGTGTATTAGTTCCAGCATTTGTAATTACTACAGATGGAACGATAGAAGAAGAACAATACGAGCTTGGAGCTGTAATTGCAGATGCAGATGATAAATCTACCATGCTAGATCCTGGAGGAATAACGTAGGCTATTGGTCCATTTGCTCCAGTAATAATTTCTTGGTTTCCTTCAGCAATAAATGCAGCTAATTCTAAATCTCCTAAGTTGAAAGGAATTCCATTAAGATCTGCAGGTATAGTATAAGTGTAAGTTCTAGAAATTAAAGTTCCTGTACTAGTAGTTGTAATTGTATCACCCCATTGTCCAGTAATTAAATGTCTTAGCATGTGACCGTGAATATAATCTCCAGCAGAGTTAATTTGTGTTGGGTTGTAAGTTGCCCCACCTGTTTGAGGTCCTGCAAGGTTATTTTGCAATAATGCAACATTTAGTTTTAAAGATGAAGGTGCAGTTCCTGTAATATATACTTCTGTATTTACAGTAAGAACTCTTGTAGCAACATCAAGAGAACCTTCTAAAGCAACATTTGCATAAGATGATTGACCTAAAATTGTAGTTGAGTTTGCAGTCCAAACCGATCTACTTGAAGCAGTTGCTGTTCCAGAAAATACATGTCTGTTTACAGTTCCTGAAGGATATCCAGTTAATCCTGTTTGTCCAGCCAATGCAGTTCCAAAAGTTGTTCTAAAATCAGGATCAGCTCCAGTTGGTGCAGCATATCCACCAGTGTGTACATTAATTAAAACAACTCTAGAAGAGTTTGCTGCTTTAATTTGATTTGCAATTTTATGCCCATCTGGACAATAAACGCAATAGATTCCAGTGTATTCTTCTAATACTACGTTCTTGTTTGCTGCTGTTGTGCTAACCGGTAGTTGAGAGAACCCGAGCAAGGAACTTAGTAATAAAATGTTTGTGAGGAATAATGATTTTTTCATAATATTTTGGTTTTAGTGTTATTATCTGTATAAATATATGTTAAATATTTGTAAAATTTAACAAAAAGTGCCAAAGATGTTTGTACTTTTTTCAAAACAAACTATTTCTTTGTTTTGGTCGTATGTATAGAAAACGGCATATGCTTTTTTATAATACCATATTTTAAACCTAAATTTTTGTTAAAACAGCTTTCTTATGAAATATATATAAGGGAAGTTCGTTTATGAAATCAAGTAGCCAAGAGGGAGAAAAGGAGTTAAAAGTATTTAACGAATTTTAACAAAAATTCTTGGTAAGAAGATGAAATAAAATTGAAGTTGGCACGTCTATTGTAATATAACTAGCAGAAACCATAAAACTAATTATTATGATGAACTTAAAATTAAAATACGAAATGGCTCGAGATAGAGCAATCGAATTAATGAACAGAGGATTGGTAAAAGAATATATTGAACAACTAGAATACATGAATTCGCT
This sequence comes from uncultured Flavobacteriales bacterium, assembly GCA_964021785.1. GTDB lineage: Bacteria > Bacteroidota > Bacteroidia > Flavobacteriales_D > CAJJDF01 > CAJJDF01. Next base: position 75,610 of record CAXIAX010000002.1, on the reverse strand, counting down.
CAAGTTACAGCTTGTAACGTTAAACAACTAACATATAAAACAGATTTTTTTGGAATGTTTTTAATAGTTTCATTCCAAAAATAGTCACGGTGGTTCGTGACAATAGTTATCTACTAGTACTAGTAAGATGATAAAGAAAAAGGATTCCCTCGGGAATCCTTTTTTTATTATTCAATTTTTGCGGTTCCCTCTATTTCCTTGATAGAATTCTCAAGTTTTTTCTGTTTATTTTCTAGGGTAGTGCTAGGATTTACAAAGTTCGGGGCTTCTTGGTTATTCTTTTTAGCTTTCAAATTAAGGAACACATCAATACTCAAAATGATAACTATTACTAATCCCATTAAAATAAAGGTTAAATAAAACGATCTAGCATAATTTGAAATTGTTTTTAACGACATTACTGCCAAAAAACCAAATGGAGTCGTGTCATTATTTCCATTTAAGTAATTTGAAATTAATTTAGGAAAGTTTACCTTTTCATTGCCTAATTGTAAACTGCCATTTTCAATAGCTCGATTTTGAATGTATTCTAATCCGTTTACCAATGTCCATTGCATGGCTTTTGTAGAATAATCACCTTCTTTGAAATCATATTTTTGTAAATAGCTTGCAACTAATTCTTCTTTAGAGTCAAATTCAATTTCTATCCAGTTATCTGCCAAAGATAAAATATAAGAAGAAAATTGAGGAAATATAGAGTTTTGTGCTTTTTCAATAGTAATTCTTGCTAATTCTTTTGCTTCTTTTTCTACGATAAGTGTAGCAGAAAAAAACCAGCAAATTATCCCTACATATAAAGGAAAAAACAAATAGTAAGAAATCTTCTTGATGAAACTAAGTGGACCTGTTTTACTAAGTAGGTTGTTTTTGTAGAGTAATATAAGTATTACAATCATTAAGAAGAAACCGGTAAGAAACCATTGAAAAGTTTGTCCTAGCTGATCAATTATAAACCCTAAAAAGTCCCACATAGTTATAAGTTTTCTAAGTTATCATCCCAATTTTTTGGTTTTGGGTCTTTTATTTTTCCTAAAGATTTGGCAACAATCATTGACACAGTGGCATCACCTGTCACATTTACAGTTGTTCTCAACATATCAAGAGGTCTATCTACTGCAAAGATTAAGGTTAATCCGATTGCAATTTGTTCGGGTGTAAATTTTCCTACTGCTTGCAATACAATAACTAGCATTACCATACCTGCACCAGGAACTGCTGCCGACCCAATTGATGCCATTAAAGCAGTAATCACAATTGTAATTTGATCTCCAAAAGTTAAATCTACTCCCAAGGCTTGTGCAATAAAAACAGCTGCAACTGCTTGGTATAAACTAGTTCCATCCATATTAATTGTTGCACCTACAGGCAATACAAAACTAGATACTTCTTTATCTACACCTAAGTGTTCCTCTACACGTTCCATAGTTACTGGCAATGTAGCGGCACTAGAACTGGTAGTAAATGCCAAAAGTTGTGCTGGCGCTAGTTGTTTTAAGAACCAAAATGGGTTTTTCTTTACTATTAATCCTACCAATAATAAATAGAACCCTATCATTAATAATAACCCTACAATTACTGTAGAAGCATATTTCATTAAGGCTACAATAATTTCCCAGCTTTCTGCCGATACGATTACAGTTGCCAATAAAGCAAATACAGCAAATGGAGCTGTAAGCATTATCAAATCTACCATTTTAAGTACTATGTCATTCAATCCGTCAAAGAATTCCTTGATAGGTTTAGCACTTTTTTCAGGTACCATTAGCATTGCTATTCCAAAGAAAATAATGAAAAAGATTACTTTCAACATACTTCCATTGTCACTTAATGAGCTAAACAAGTTACTTGGAACCATATCTACTAAAAAATCTAAAGGACCAGATTGTTGTTGAGAGGCGGCAGTACTTATTTTACTTGTTATACTTGAGTTTCCTGCATAAGTTTGGGTAAGAGTTTCTATGGTTTCGTCAGAGATTCCACTTCCTGGTTGTGCAACATTTACTGCAGCCAATCCTATAGTAATTGCAATAACCGTAGTACCTATATATATCAAGATAGATCTTCCTCCAATTACGGCAAATTTAGAAATGTCTTTCAAATCCGAGATTCCTTTAAGCAAAGAAGCTATTATTAAGGGAATTGCAATCAGTTTCAATAAGTTTACAAAAATAGTCCCAAATGGTTTAATCCATTTTAATACAAAGGATTTACCTGTTGCATTAGGCGATTCAATTTCTCTATACTTGGCATTTATTTTCTGTTCCAAGTCAGATATTTTAACTGTAAGCTTTTCCTTTTCTATTAATAATTCGTTTGATACAGAATTATTTAAAAATTGAGTATTTAGTTTGCTTCTTTCTTTTATTAGAGAAGATTTATTAGACTCAAACCCCTTTATTATTGAGATTTCTTGTTCGTAAGCATCTACTAATTCTTGTTCTGGATTTCCAACATTCATCATCAATAATCCAAAAACAATTCCTAGGATCATTCCCATTAAAATCTTGATATGCAGTGGTAGTTTTTTCATAAGTATTTTTAGTTCTTTCTCTTTTTCTAAAAGGAACTTCTTTTAAGAATTTCCTCAATTAAATTTATTTTCGTTTGTAAAGTGTGTGAATCGATAAATCTAGCTCTATTTTATCGTAATGAGCAGTATCAGCTTCACATTCGCCATTATTCACAATAAAATATTCTTGTTCGTTTTCACCTTGTCTGTTTAGCGTTATGTTTCCATATCTAGAGTAATACCCGTGTTTACTCCAGTTGTCCCATTGGGTGGCGCTACACATATCTATGGTTTTATCTGTACCAATATATTCTATTACTTTTTTGCAATCGGTTAGTTCGTCTTTGTCTCTTCCTATTCTTTGTGAGCTAAATATACTAAGCCCAAGGGTAGAAATCACCAAAACAATAAGACTTACTTTTAATAGTGTATTGAATTTTGGTTTTGATTCTTGTTTTTGAAGGTAGTTATCTGCCAAAGGAGCGAGAATAATTCCCATCAATAATCCAAAAAACGGATAGACTGTTAGGATATAAAAACCTCTTTGTTTCATGCTAATCATAATTGGCAATATTCCACATAACAGGATAAACGAGAATACATAAATTAGCTTTTTGTCTTCTTTATTTACCGATAATTTTACTTTTTTTACTTTTGCAATCAATAAGACTAGGCCAGTAATAAGTAAAAGAATAAGTACGTGCTGGAAAAATTCACCCAAAATCGCAAATCTTGAATTTACGGTTGATACATTTTGAATACTACCCACTACTTGTTTATTAAAATAGGAGGTAAGGTTGTTGTTTGCAGCTTCGGAGAAGAAGAACAAAAGTAATAAAGGTAGTAAGGTAGATCCTACTAAAGTAATTGTGTGAAGAGCTGTTTTTGCAAATGAGATTCTTTTTGTAAATAGAAACATTCCTAACGGGAATGCCCATATATAAAGACATACAAATCCTTTGGATAAGAATCCTAAACTCAAAAAGAAACCGGCTAGAATAATGAATAGAATATTGTTTTTACTTAATCCTTTAAGGTAGCTAGAAGCAGCAAATACTACAAATACAGCCATAGTGTTTTCCAACATATTGTTAGAGACAGCCCAAATTACGTTTGATACCATTAACCAAAAGAACAAAGGAATCCATCCCGATTTTAGACTTTTGCCCATTTGTATCCAAATGGATAACATCCCAATTCCTATTAATAAATATGTAAATAAAGAATAAAATCGCTCGACTAAAAATGAATCGCCAAACAGCCAAAACCATACACTTTGTAGGCCAATAGCTAGGGGTGGATGTTCGTAGAATTCGGGAAATAAAGAGTTAGATAAATGAGGTTGCCAAAAACTACCAATTCCATTTGCCATGTTGTTAGAAATGGCTGAATATAGCAAGCCATCCATGAACATTCCTTCGGAAAATAGGGGGATTGAAGCAATTCCTAGAAATAGGAAAATGACCAATAAGTATAATAAAAAAGAGTTGTTTTTCATATAAATCACAAAGGATTTTTAAATATAAGAAAAGGAAGACTTTTCTGGTCGAATTTTGCCAACATAATTTTTGTTCTCGCACTATTCCCCTTGTATAGACAGAAGATTTTATAGTTAAGAGGAATGTTTCTAAGATGAAATTTGGGCAAAAAAAAAGGGGAAACCTGTTTCAGTTTTCCCTTTTAATTTAAAAATCTTTTTTTGTTCTCGATAATATTTAAATTGATTGTTATCAATTTAAATCACTAGAACCGACAGATGATTTAATTTGTCAGTTCGAGTGGTTTTGAAATAACGATAGTTAATTTCATAAGTGTATCGAAAATTAAGCTCCTATTTCTTTTTTACAAGCAGCCAATATTTTTTGAGCTCCAGCAAGATCATCACTTTCTGCGTAAGTTCTAAGAACAGGTTCTGTTCCAGATGCTCTTATCATAAGCCATTCGTCATTGTCAAAAAAGAATTTGAAACCATCAGTCTTGTCAATAGAAGTTACTTTGTAGTCGCCAAATGAAGAAAATCCATCTGCTTCACACTTTGCCATTATTGAAAGTTTCAATTCTTCAGTAATATGAAGATCATCTCTTTGGTATTTGAAAGGACCTACAATTTTATATACCTCTTCAATTAAATCTTCTAGAGATTTACCTGATTTCGCCATATATTCCCATATTACTAATCCCATCCAAATTCCATCTCTTTCTGGAATATGACCTTTTATTGCAATTCCTCCAGATTCTTCTCCTCCAAGCAATACATCTTCTTTAAGCATGATGCTTGCAATGTATTTGAAACCTACTTTTACAACTTCAAAATCCAATCCAAATTCTTTAGCCATTTTACCCAAACGTGGGGTAGAAGAAGCTGCAGTCAATATTTTTCCAGTCATTTTTTTATGAGTGAATAAATAGTTGACAATGATTAACATTATGTGGTGAGAATCTACAAAGTTTCCTTTGCTGTCATATAATCCAATTCTATCAGCATCTCCATCTGTAGCAAGTCCACAAGCAATATCACCTGATAGTCTTATTACTTCAGAAAATTCCATTAAGTTTTTGTGAATTGGCTCTGGAGCCTGTCCCATAAATGATGGGTTGTAATCACAGTGCAAGAAATAAGTTTCTGGCAATACTCTTCTCAATACATTTTGTCCTGCACCATACATGGCGTCATATCCAAATTGTAATCCTGAATTTTTTATAGCTTCTAAATCGAAGTTAGCTTCAATTTCTTCTACATACATTGTTTCCATGTCGTTATATTCCAACAATGGGTTGTTCTCCAATACTATGTCTTGGAAACTAGCATCACTTGCATCAGGTATCATATCTTGTACTTCCTGAACATGTTCTGGTGATAATGGTCCACCAAAACTTCCCTTAAGTTTATATCCGTTATAAGAAGGTGGGTTGTGACTTGCTGTAATTACTACTCCCAAAGAAGCTTTAAGTTTTACACAAGCAAGAGATACCATAGGTGTAGAAACAAAATCTTTGGCAAGAATTACTTTAATTCCATTTTTAATAAAGACTTTAGTTGCAGTCTCTGCAAAAAGTTCTCCAGCATATCTACAATCATGCCCTACCACTATGGTTGGGTTTTCAGGGTAGTTCATTTTAACCCATTTAGCAGTTGCTTCAGAAACTCTAGCTACGTTTTCTACCGTATAGTTTTCTGCTATAATCGCTCTCCATCCATCTGTACCAAATTTTATTTTGTGTTCTATCATAATTTCGTTTTAATCGGTTGCAAATATAAGGATTTCAAGGCAATAAACTAATATGGATTATTAATTAATAGTTAATTAGGTTTAACAGTTAGTTAAATACTATTTTACCATTTATGTAAGTCCCATCTTTAAAAATTAAAGTGTAAAAATAAACACCTTCAGGTAAATTATTTTTTTCAATTTTATATTCAGATGAATTTTCTACTAATTGGGAGTTAACTATTTGTCCTTGTGAATTTAGTAGGCTATAACTGAAAGGTGAATTTGAGCTATTATTAAATTTCAGAATAGCAGATGAGTTTGTTGGATTTGGGAAAAGGGTATGAGTAAGTTTCGATTTTTCTATAATTGAAGTTGTATTCAAAAAATGAATTGGAAGTTCAACTACGTAACAATCGATAGAATGTCCGTCATCTGTTCCACTCCAATCCGAAGCAAATAATACTCTTGTTCCTGTAGGGCTAATTACGGCATGAGGTTCTCCCCAATAGCTCCAATCGTCTGCGTCACTTCTGTGATGTCCAATTCTACATACTTTTACATTTCCCTCTTCAGCTTTGGCAATTACCAATTCTTGATCCAATAAAGATTGTCCATCTTTGTTGTAGCCCATCATACTTGCTGCAATCCATCCGCCTTCGGTATTTTTGTGTGCAAGAGAAGAAATATGAACACCCGACTGAGTGTAGTTGTATCCTTTTGCTTGGCTAATAATATCATAACAATAGCCACTATCCAAATCATGAGCAATTATATCTCCTAGGCATCCACCAGAGGGACCTTGAGCAAAAGCAACTGAAAATAAAGCATCATTTCCGTTTGATAATTTACCTAAACAATTATGCTCAGTACTGCTAGCATTAAGTGTTTTGTGTAATACTCCATTGGTATCGTATACCGAAGTTCTGTGGTATAATAAATTACCACTAGGCGCAGGCATGGGTGCTACATAATTAATAGTGTTTAAGGCTAGTGTTGTTACTTTTTGTGTAGAAATACGGTAAGAATATGCTGTGTCGTTATTGCACCTAAAAGTAACCAAATCCGAGTCCCAAGACATCATTTGCACATCATTTCCTAATGTAAATCCTCCTGTGCATGCTGTTACAGAATCAAGATTGAAGATGGTTTGCTTGGTAGAAGTAGATACAGTATATTTTATAAAGTTATAGGTAGTTTTTTCGGGATAATAAAAGGCATCTGGGTTATTAAAATCCCAAAATATTTGTTCAATATCTAAGGGAGAAACATCTGTAAGTGTTCTTACCGGAGCATAAGTTTTTCCGTTTAATAAAATATGATCTCCAGTTGTTTTGTTATAAAGAATCATGTAAGTTTCATCCGAATTCCATGCTTGTACAGTGCTATACATGGGTACAATTACATTACCAGCTCCTGCATTTGTAATTCTTCTAATTACAGTACCAAAAGATGGATCATGAATGGTATCCAAATATGCAGGTTTAGATTTTGCCTGCATGGGGTGATTGGCAGTATCATTTAAAACTAATCCATAGGATAAATCTTGTGAGAAAGATTGAATGGATGTTGCAAATAGAATTGGTAATAGTATTTTTTTTATCATAGTTATATTTATCTAGTTATTTCGTAAAGCGCCACAGAAAGAGCATTTACGACATTGATAGAAGAATTGTTTCCAAATAAGTCGAAATGTTGTACGGCATCCATTTTATTCAAAATTTCTGAATCAATTCCTTCTTTTTCATTGCCAATAAATACAGCTATTTTGTTTAGGTTTTCGAAATTAGAATCCTTCAATAAACTACTGTTGTTGGTGATTTCTATTCCAATTAATTTAAAACCTCTCGCCTTTAGAGCTTCAATAGTCTCTTGCGGCAATTGATTAAATGTGACAGACAAACCTTTCTCTGCACTACGAGAAGTTCGCTTTACTTTTCTGCTTTCTAAAGTTGGCGAGTTACCCAAAAATATAACTTCTTTACTTCCAAAAGCTTCAGAAACTCTTAGTATCATCCCAACATTCTCTGGAGAACGCATTTCATCTGCTACTACAATGATTTCTTTGTTGGTTTTGGAATTGGTTATTTCGGTATGTGTGAGTTGTGTTGGCATTAGTTTTGGATGAATATTTTCGAAAGTTTTTCTTTAAAAGACAAAGGTTCTAATTTTGAAATAGAACTAAAGTTTTTCAATATTTTTCTTGTGATTAATTTAAGTTTTAAATTGTCTCCGTTTGCAATCAATAGAAGTTTGTTTTTCCAATTTATAGATTCTTCTATTTCGTCATCCTCATCATAATCAATCAAACACCAATCAATAAAATCTAGTATTTGAATGTTAAAAAGCTCCAAATTATTAGAATCCAAACAGTTGGTAAGGTAGCTCATAATATCGATATAAATAGATGGAGTTTTAGAATAGATATCTTCCATTTCGATATTCTCAGATAGAACATCTATTAATTCAACATCCATTTTTTGTTGCTTTACTAGCTCAATTATTCTTTTTATTTCTTCAAATAAAAATTGATTATGATTTACTGAATATTCAGACAGAGCTTCATAAACTAAGCTCAAGCTTGAAAAATCGTTAGGAATTAAGGATTGGCAATATTCAGCAAGTAAAGTTGGGTATTCGTCAGCAAAAGCTACAATTTTTTTCAAAAATGCTTTCGATTTCTTTTCCGACAAGTCATACCAAGAATCAAGTTCGTCTTTTTCGTGAAATGATAATTCTTCAATTACAGTCATAGTTGTTGTTCTTTAAGAATGAATAGGCAAATTAGTATGACTTAATAAATATTTTCTTTTAAAAACTTTGCAATTTCCCTTGTAGTTAATGAATCGGACACATTGGATTCTACAAAATAAGTTTCTAACTCATTAAATACAGCATCAAATTCACTATTCTCACCTGAAAATTTAGAATAAAAATAATCTAATGAATTAATTCCATACCAATTTTCTTTAGAATTTGGTGAAATAATCATTTGTAAGGCAGTATTTATTCTATCAATTTCTCTAAAATTTCCTTTCTTATTAATTCTATTTACTAATTTTTGAATGAAACTAGAATATTCTATATTTTGATATCTATTCTTTAATATTGAAGCTAGATTTACAGCTTCCATCTCATAATTAACTAGTATTTCATCCCTCTTTGGCATACTTAGAAGAATTTTTAGTGTGTTCGTGGTATCCATTTCTTTTAAAAATGGAAGTAAGGCTAATTCTAGTTTCTGGTTTAGTAAGACTTCATTATAATAATTTAAACTATCGGTAATTCTTAAAATAATTTGCTCGTTATTCTTTTTGAAATCCATATCAAAACTTGGAATTTCAAGACCAATTAAGACTATATTTTTTTCAGCTCCAATAGTTTTAATATCAGTACAATTAAATAATAAAAGTATAAAAGGTATAAGTGATAGTTTTTTCATAATTAGCCGTCTTGTTTTAGTTATCAATAAAATTTAAATCAATTTTGTTTACTTTATTGTTAAGATTATTGATTTTTAATTCATAGTGATACCAACAAATACAACCACAAACAATGTCATTTACTTGCTCCATGTTAAAGATTATTTTATTGTTTTTTATTATGTAATCTCCCATGAACTCTTGGCAACAAGCTGCTTTGAATTTAAAATTTATAGTAGCGGTATTATTCTCGTAAGTTTCTTTAAGAATTAAACATTCGTTTCTTTTAACAGTGTTGTCACTTAATGCATCTTCGCAAGGAGCATTCATTGAAATAGAATAATTTTTAGTCTGCATCAAATTTAAGTAATACTTAGCTTTAGGATTGATTAAGGTTTCTTCAATAAGCTCAGGTTCGACATTACTTAAATCATCCGTATGAGGATTGTTTATTTTTTCAATTGAAGGGTTACAATTTAAAAACATCAGAACTAATAATGCAACAAGAATATTTCTTAGAATTGATTTCATTTTTTTTAATAAAAATGCAGACATTGGTACACCTAGCATTTCTTTATTCAATGATATTATAGTTAATTTAATCAAAATTAATAAGGGAATTTAATGTCTTGTTTTGTTAATCCTTTTTTCTTCTCTATCATTTCTAAGATTTCTGAGATTCCGTGAAGGTGAGCATGAGCTTTAACTTTTTTACCATTTTTATTTTTAAAAATAATACTTGTCGAAAAGTGGTTAAATTTAATAGATTTTACTTCTTCCCAACGTAAAATTTCACTTGAGTAAAAAAAATTTCTAGAATTAATTTGCTTATCATCCATTACAAAATTTAATCTAAAGTATGTTAGTACTAAAATGAGACTGATTCCTCCGAAAAACACAAATAATGAAAATGCAATATAAAAATCAGAATCAGAATTTTTTGGAATTAATATTATGAGTAAACTAATTAAAAAAAATAATGTAATCCCAAACCATTTGTAGAAAGGTGTAAGTGTACATTTCAGCCTCCCAAGATTGTCTCTTTTTCCTTTTTTATTTTGAACTGATGTATTAATCCAGTTGAGAATAGAATTTGTTATACTATTTGAAATTTGTGACATATTCTAACTTTTCCCTTCCACAACCAAAACAAATTCTCCTTTTATAGCCTGTTTTGCTTCCAAATGAGCAATTATTTCGTCAATTGTTCCTCTAAAAGTTTCTTCGTGTAGTTTGGTTATTTCTCTAGAAAAAGAAGCTCTTCTTTCTCCTCCAAAATGTTCTTTCAATAAATTGAAAGTCTTAACAACACGGTAAGGTGACTCATAAAACACAATAGTTTTCGTTTCTTCTAATAAAGCCGTTACTCTTTTTTGTCTTCCTTTTTTGTGAGGTAAAAATCCTTCGAACACAAATCTATCGCAAGGTAAACCAGAGTTTACTAAGGCAGGAATAAGAGCAGTTGCTCCGGGTAAAGATTCTATTTCTATGCCATTGGCAATGCATTCTCTTACTAGTAAAAATCCTGGATCAGATATTCCGGGAGTTCCAGCATCAGAGATTAAAGCAAACGATTGTCCCAATTTCATTTGTTGAGTCATTTCGGTTACAAGATGGTGCTCATTGTGTTGGTGAAAGGACTTGAGTTGAGTTCCAATCTCAAAATGTTTCATCAATTTTCCACTTGTTCGTGTGTCTTCGCACAATATAAGTGTAACTTCTTTCAATACCTTCACGGCTCTAAAAGTCATGTCATCAAGGTTTCCGATAGGAGTAGGGACTAAAAATAATTTTCCGTGCATGTGGTTATCTGGTTAGTACAATGTAATCTTTAAGTAATGTTTTAAGAAACTTCATTTTGTTCTTAGGTATAACATCTATACCCAAAACATCAGCAGTTTTTGCAATCAAATCTTTGGCAAGTTGCTTATTTGCATCATTTGGGTGTTTGGTAACTCTGTCAATCGTGTTTTTTATCAAGAGCATATCTTCATCAGTAAGTTGTGATACTTGTGTGTAAGTAGGCTCGTAATCTCCGTGATTGGCAATGTTCAATATATCTTTTATCCCATATTTTGAATCGGGATTTAATTTTATTAAAGTAGTATTGGCTGATAAATCTCCCAATCTCTGACTTTTATCTGAGGCAGAAATAAAGATAGCAGCTAGTGCGCCAGCAGATAAGAAAATATCCACAACACGGTAAGTCCATCTTATGAAATAATCATTTATGGTAGGATTTCCTCCGTCTACTTTTATCACTTTTATATTCAAAGCTTTTTTTCCTAAGGTTTGTCCATCAAAATAAACCTCACAAAACAAGTTGTAGAAAAAATAAACAGGAAGAATCATTATCCAAATTAATATTTCGCCCAAGAAACTACTGTTCATGGCAATAATTGCAATGATAAGGCTACAAACCAAATAATATACGGCCAATATAGCTATATCTAGCAAAAACGCTAAGATTCTTTGAGCCACAGTTGCCAGTTCGTATTGAATGGAAACGTTATTGGAAGTAAGTATTTCTATTTTTTTCATCTGTGGTATAAAAATAGAAAAATCTTTAATGAATACATATAATACACTCAATAAAAGCAGATATTAAAAAAAGATAAAAATCTCACATCATAAGGTCTATTAGTTCTATATTTGCAGGTGGAAAATCTTAACCCTTTTACTTTACCGAATGCAATTAGGTGCATTCATCAGCAAGTTGATACTGCTGAAGTTTCTCATTTTGGTATAACCATAAAAGCTGGTTCTAGAGATGAATTAGAAAACGAGCAAGGACTTGCTCATTTTATAGAGCACTGTATTTTTAAAGGTACAGCCAAGCGTAAGCCTTTTCATATCTTGAGTAGATTGGATGCCGTAGGTGGTGAAATAAATGCTTATACAACCAAGGAAGAGACTTGTATTTATGGTTCTTTTTTAAATATATACTATGAAAGAGCAATTGAATTAATTGCAGATATTTTATTTAATTCTTCTTTTCCATCTCACGAGATTCAAAAAGAGAAAGATGTAATTATTGATGAAATTAATTCTTACATGGACTCTCCTTCCGAACAAATTTTTGACGATTTTGAAGATCAAGTGTACAAAGGACACCCAATTGGTAGAAATATATTGGGAACTGTAGATAGTGTAAACTCTTTTGAGAAAAAAGACATTCAGAAATTCATAAAAAGAAATTATACGGCAGATAATATTGCTATAAGTTCTGTAGGAAACATTAAACTAGATAAATTCATTAGATTGTGCACCAAATATTTTGGGGTAGAATTTGATAATGATAAAAGTGTAGTTAGAGCTAATTTTAGTGGTTACAAAGCAGAGCAAAGTGAACTGAAAAGGGATACTCATCAGGTGCATACCATGATTGGTAATCTTGCTTATGACATGCATAACGAAAAGAGAAGAGGATTAATTTTATTGAATAATGTACTGGGAGGTCAGGGATTGAACAATAGATTGAACCTAAATATAAGAGAGAAATACGGATTGACGTATAGTATAGAATCTAATTTTATTCCCTATACCGATACTGGAATTTTTCAGGTGTATTTTAGTGCAGAGAAAAAATTTCATTCAAAAATAGTAAAGTTAATTCACAAAGAATTTGCTAAACTAAGGGACAAAGAATTAGGGACAAATCAATTGCATTTGGCAAAACAACAGCTAAAAGGACACATTGCGCTAGCTCAAGAAAATAGAGTAGGGTTGATGCTTGCTTTGGGGAAATCATTGCTATTGTTTGATAAAGTTGATACCAATCAAGAGATTTTTGATAAAATAGATGATATCACAAGCAAAGAGGTGCAAGAAATTGCAAATGAAATTTTTGTAGAAGATGAATTTAGTTCTCTTACTTTTATTTAGAAATTACTAACCTTTTTGTCGTAACAAAATCATTTGAGTGTACTCGTACAAAGTAAATTCCAGAATAAAAGCTGGTAGCGTCAATAAGGTAGTTATTTTTGCTGGTCGTTTCGTTTAATATCAATTTCCCATAAGAATCGAAAACAGAAATAGTTACTTGTTCTGAGTTGAATTTATTCAATTCAATAGTGGCAAAACTATGAGAAGGATTTGGGTAAATACCAAAATCTGTTTTTGTTTCTTTTTCTCCTAAAGCTGTATAATCATTTTGGTATGAAATGCTATTGTAATATGGGTGTGGGTAAGTCATTGTGCTATCCATTTTTATTAAATAGATGCTAGATTCACTTGTGTCCATAAATTCTGCCGAACAGGCAAATATTACTCCGTTATCAAATGTATGTTTAGAATCGTAAACTGTTTCAGTATCGGGTGAAATAAATTTTTGGTAATCACTTTGATATCCTCCAGCTCCCAAAGTATTTGTAAATCTATAGATATAGATATTACCTGGCTCACTGCTGTTATAGCTTCTTTGTCCCGCAAAAACCAAAGAGTCATTGTAATTTAATACTGTTTCATTCCAATCGTCATTTTGTGTAGTTGGCGAAGTAGAAGAATAATCGAGAACGATTTCTGCTTGAATAATTGTTCCTAATCCATCAATTTTTACAGCCCAATTATCAATATCTGGGTATGGAGGGAAGTTTGTACCTCCTGCAAAAACAAAATCTCCAGAGTTTAGTTCCGTGATACTGTTGGCGAAATCAATTCCAGGGTTTCCGTAGTTTTGTTCCCAAATAAGAGTCCCTAAGCTATCAGTTCTTACTACATAAGCTTGCCTTCCGTTACCAAAAGCTTCAGTTTCTCCTGCCATTACAAAATCACCATTTTGTGCAATCAGTATATCTTTAAATTTACTATTTACAGTTCCTCCAAATGTTTTTTTCCATTCTGTATTTCCATTAGAATCTAGCTTTACTAAATAAGCTTTTGACTCTCCATTTGCATAGGTTTCTCCTGCCAGTATATATCCTTTGTCGGGAGTTTGTTTTAGGGCATAACCAAAATCCCAATCAGCTTCTCCAATGAATTTAGTGTAAAGGCTATCTCCGTTTTTATCTGTTTTTATAAACAACATATCGTACACACCTTGGTTGTGACCATATCCTAGTATAGCCAATCCACTGTCAACTGTTTCAACAATATCTTGCCCTTGTTCCATGCCTAATCCTCCGTATCTTTTGGCCCAAGAAAAAATTCCAAATTGATCGGTCTTCATAAGGTACACATCCGAGTTTCCTTCATAACTAACTGTAGAGCCTATAACCGCATAACCACTATCTAGAGTTTGGGTGATTGCTCTTGCTTGGTCATTTCTACCTGTGCTATAGCTGTATTCAAATTGTATTTGAGCAAGACTCATTGCTCCAATAAATTGAAAAAAAGCAAGTGTAAATATTATTTTTTTTGATGCCATTTTTTAAAAAGTTGTGCTTAAGTAAAATCTTAGTCCGTTTCCATTTCCGTTTTTTGTAAACATTCCCGTTACGTTTTGAGATTCTATTCCTGCTTGTAAAAATTTATAATTAAAATAAGCCCCAAACTCTGCTCTCAGCCCAGAATATCCGCCATATGCAGCAGTTCCTTTTAGCCATAAGTGGTTATTCGCTTTGTATACTACACCAGCATTGAGATAAGGAAAATAATTAGACAATAATTTATACCTAAGTTGATAAGTAGGTTGAAACTCTTTTTTATAGTCCATCTCGTTACTTAGACTGAAGATAGTAGGGAGTAAAGTGAAAAAGTGTTTATTTTCTAATTCAGGCAATATTGCTTTGGCATTAAACTCTAGTTCTTCAGAAGTGACTTGAAGAATATTATCAATCTCTACACCATCAAATTCATATTGCTTTGCAAGATTAGAATATTTGGTGTTTTTTGACCATATCGAAAATCCAAAATTTGTTATTTCTAGTTTGTGTTTCATGAAAGTTTTGGAATAATCTAAACCGATACCTGCTCCACTAAATGTCATAAAACTACCTGTGTTATTATCGTCAGATAATTTTACAGTTCCATCATAATCCATAGATATATTAGTTCCATCTGTATGTGTAAACATATCTGCTTTTCTAAAATTGTAACTGTTAATTCTATCGCCAATAATTAAAGATACTCCATAAGAGGTCTTTTTATCTTTAGAAACTAATCCTACGGTTATTTTTTCAAATTTGGTTGAAACAAAGCTAGATCTTCCCAATTGTGCAGTTTGATTTTCAAACTGTTTATTTCCGTAAAATGCAGTGCTAAACAAATCGGCAGTATAAGAAGCACTAACGTTTGTGTAACTTCCAAAACCAATGTAATAGTTGTAATTTGGTAGTTTGTGAAACAGAGTATCTTTTAAGTTAACATACTTCAGGTTGTAGTTTACTTCAACTCCAAACCTTCCTTTGTTATTAATTTTGTCTAGGGCTTTGTCTTTAATGCTTTTTTCAATTCTTCCTCCAAATAAGAGTTTTTGAATAAACTCATTATTCAAATTAGTAGATCCGTAATTAATTAAGGAAGATGCTTCTATTCTCGTGCTAGGTAATTTATTTCCAGGAATAATTGCAGTAGTATCTATTGAATCTTGCCCCAATAAATAGGTTCCTGCTAACAAGAAAAAAGCAAATAAGGGGTAGGAATAAAATTTATTCATTTATCTATAATTAATTTCCATGTTCATATCAGTTACCAATTTCAATTTCATATAATAGTCTTTGTAAATGGTAGTGTGTGTGGCGCTATTTGTGTTAAAGGTTACATCTATTATTACCTTAGAGTTTGCATTTAAAATAGCCATTTTATTGGAGGGTAATGCATATTTAAGAACAGAGTTAATAGGATTAATTACTTTGTTGTCGCTATCTGTTGCAGCAGAATTTATTAATCCCGATATTTTTATAGAATCTGTAATATTATTGCCTACATCCAACAAGTAAATTTGAATATCTGCATCAAAAGGGAATCCATTTTCTGCGTAAATTGAAAGAAGAGCATTGTTTACAGGGTTGTTGTTTTCATTTACATTAAGATTAACTTCTTGTCTTAGTCTTAAGTCATTTGCTATAAATTTAAGAGGCATCTTAATGTGGAAATCAGCATCTATTATTTGGTCAAAATAAAGAAAATCATTTCCGCTAGAGATATTTCCCAAAGGATTTATAGTTGCTTCTACTTGAGTTGTCATGATATCCGATAGATTTTCTATTACTAGATCTATGTTAGAGTTTGCAGTTGTGTAATCTATTCTGTAAACTGAAGGCGTAATGCTGTTTCCATTATCAATAGCTCTGTTCAGATTAATGTTTCTTCCAATACTGTTGTGATTTAGGTTTACGCTATTTGCAGTTTCTGTATTGGTAGAAATTATTTGATTCATTTTTACTTGTGCTTCAGCTCCCACATAGTTTTTTAATTCTGTATAGATATCAATAGAGTCTATATCTATAGTGCCACTAATAATAGGCTCAAATAGGGTGAACGCATTATCTGTAGGGCCATCAGAAAAAGTAGGTTGACCTAAATATCCAGAAACATATTCGGGTTTTAAAGAGATCAATTTATTTTCTATTCTTACAGAATCTGTATTGGTAACAGAAACTGCACTTCCGTTAGCATCAATACTTACCAAAACAACAGATTCGAACGTATTAAATTTGTTTCCTGCGCTTCCGGTTAAATCAAAGGAATAGCCATCAAATTTAAAACTTCCCGTAACTACAGCAGGAGAGCTTTTTGATCCAGCAGGAACAGAGATGTTTTTTGTAAATGTATTTCCATTTCCATCATCCGTTTTTAAAATGGAGTAAGTGTAAAAAGTTACTTCTCCAATTTCACTTTCTATTCTGTAAGCAAGTTCTCCAGTTGCCACTTTCATGAAATTAATTTTGGCATCTCCTAAGTCAAACTCATTTTCTGCAGGATCATTTACAAATTCAAATCCAGGAGGAAGAGAAACAGGATTAACAAAAGGAAGGCCGTAAGACAATTTGATCGTAGTATCTGGTACTTCCAAAAAGAATTTATCGTTAATAGGAGAGAAAGAAAATTTGTAGTCTAGATTAACTGTATTATCTGAATTGATAGATAAAATAGAATCTTGCACCAAATTATCAATCGTAAGTGTAGTTTTTACTACCGGAGATAAAACATCTACATCCCAAGCGGTATCTTCTTTTCTTTTACAATTAAAAAGAAAGATAAGGGTTAATGTGATAAATAATAACTGTTTGGTCATAAAATATAAGGTCTTTGAACAAAAATAAGGAATTAATTCTTTTTTCACTTACTTATTAATTAATCCTACTATATTAAATACGATCAGTTTTATAAATCAGTTGGTTAAATATAAAAAATTAAATAATAGTAAACAATTCACCCTTTAAAACTTGTTTGATATAATCAGTAGTATAGGTTGTTGAAGTGTTATATTTGCTCAAATGTCTTTAAACAAAATGGCGAAAAGAAAAAACTCATATAAATCAGCATCTACTCCAGAGAAGACTGAAAAGAAAACAAAGAAAGTTAAGGCTAAAATTACTAGGCCAAAAGTAAAACTGAATTCTAAAACAAAAAGAATAATTGGGTTATTGTTTGGATTAATATGTGTGTATCTATTTATCGCTTTTGTATCGTATTTATTTACGGGAAAAATGGATCAAGATAAAGTAGAAGGAGCAAGTTTTTTCAACTTCGTTTTTACCAAACAACCTTTCGAAGTTTTCAACTGGTTAGGAAAGTTAGGTGCGATAGTTTCTCACAGGATTATCTTCAATGGTTTTGGTTTTATGTCATTTATAATCCCAATTTTTTTAGGATTAGTTTCAGTAAAAATATTATTTAACGAAATTATTTATCCAATTAATAAAGCAATGAAAATTGGTGTTGTTGCTATGGTTTGGGGATCAATTTTCTTTGGTTATTTCTTCACAGAATCTAATTTATTTATGGGAGGTAATTTTGGATACCAAATAAACCAATGGCTGTCTGATTCTATTGGTAAAGTAGGAACTTTCTTTTTGTTAATATTCTCATTTTCTGCTATTACAGGTGTAATGTTTAATGCTTTAATAAAGCAAGTGATAGAAAAATCTAAAGCCCTTTTGTCACAAGAAGAAAAAATAGAAAAGCAAGAAACAAAAGCAGAATCTATTTCTAAGTATGAAGTGGAGAAAGAAAAAGAACTAATTTCTGATAATGAATTGAGCATTGATAAAGAAGAGATTGAAGAATCTAAATACAATGTGGAGAGTGAATTGGAGATAGAATTGGAGGAAGAGGAAGTAGTGGAGGAAAAAGTAAAAGTAGATGAAGAACTTGTAATGAATGATGGAAATGAGGTGGAACTCAGTAATGATATTTCTTCAGAAAAAGAAGAACCCGAACTGGATGATGAATTTGAGATAGAAGTTGAGACCGTAAAAGAAGAGTTGTTGACGGACAAAGAAATCAACAAAAAGGTGAAAGAATTTGGGGAATACGATCCAGAACTAGATTTGTCGTCATATAAATTACCTCCTATTGATTTGTTAGAAACTCATGGACAAACTACTGGGATAAATATCAATAAAGAAGAGCTAGAAGAAAACAAGAATAGAATTGTAGAAACTTTATCTAATTATAAGATTGAGATTTCTAAAATTAAAGCAACCGTAGGACCAACAGTTACTTTGTATGAAGTAGTTCCTGCTCCAGGTGTAAGGATTTCTAAAATTAAAAACTTAGAAGATGATATTGCACTTAGTTTATCGGCTTTGGGAATTAGGATTATTGCCCCAATACCAGGAAAAGGAACAATAGGGATAGAAGTGCCAAACTCTAATCCTCAAATTGTATCAATGAAAGCATTGATAAGTTCGGATAAATTTCAAAATTCTAAATTTGAATTACCAGTAGCTTTAGGAAAAACGATATCTAACGAGACATTAATTGCAGATTTAGCTAAAATGCCTCACTTGCTAATGGCGGGTGCTACGGGACAAGGGAAATCGGTAGGGCTGAATGCGATACTAGTTTCTTTACTGTACAAAAAACATCCTTCGCAGGTTAAGTTTGTATTGATTGATCCTAAAAAAGTAGAGCTTACATTATTTAATAAAATAGAAAGACATTTCTTAGCAAAATTACCAGGAGAGGAAGAAGCAATTATTACCGATACTGGAAAAGTTGTAGCTACTCTTAATTCATTGTGTATTGAGATGGATAATAGGTATGACCTATTGAAAGACGCACAAGTAAGAAACATAAAAGAGTATAACGCTAAGTTTATTCAAAGAAGATTGAACCCAGAAAAAGGACATCAATACTTGCCATATATAGTACTAGTAATTGATGAGTTTGCCGATTTGATTATGACTGCAGGGAAAGAAGTGGAAACTCCTATAGCTCGTATTGCGCAACTTGCAAGAGCCATTGGAATACACTTGATTGTAGCAACACAAAGACCTTCGGTAAATGTAATTACAGGAGTTATTAAAGCCAATTTCCCAGGACGTATTGCATTTAGGGTAACGTCAAAAATAGATTCTAGAACTATTTTGGATGCAGGAGGAGCAGACCAATTGATAGGTAGAGGAGATATGATTTACTCTACAGGTAGTGATATTATAAGGCTACAATGTGGATTTGTGGATACGCCAGAGGTAGAGAAAATATGTAACTTTATAGGAGAACAAAGAGGGTATCCAAATGCGCTTTTATTACCAGAATACATTGATGAAAAAGCGGCATCAACCAAAGGAGGATTTGATGACGAAGACAGAGATGAAAAATTTGAGGAAGCAGCAAGAATTATTGTAATTCATCAGCAAGGATCGGCTTCTTTATTACAAAGAAAACTGAAGTTAGGTTACAACAGAGCGGGAAGAATTGTAGATCAATTAGAAGCAGCAGGAATTATTGGCCCGTTCGAAGGAAGTAAGGCTCGTAAGGTATTTGTTGCGGATGAAATTAGTTTGGAACGGTTATTGGAAGACCTATAATAGTTAGAGGAAAACAAGTAGTTTTTTCGGTTAGTTATCATTTTGTTATAGCTAATTTTCTCTACCATATATTTTTTTAATTTTACACTTTATAAAACATAAATAATGAAGAAGATACTTTTATTCGCAGCAATGGCAACATTTGGTTTCACTGCTACAAGTCAAGAAACGTACACAGACAAAGATCCAGAAGCAAAAGCAATTTTGGATAAATTAAGTGCAAAGCACAAAGCTGTAGATAATATTATTATAGATTTTAGTGCTTCTTTTTCTGGAGTGAAAATTAAATCACAAACATTGAGCGGAACGGCTTATAAAGCAGGAAAAAAATACGCTTATTACACACCAGATTACCAAGTAATAAATGACGGAAGATCAAATTACCTATTTGTAAAAGCAGAAAATGAAGTAACGATTACTTCTAATGAAGATGCAGACGAAGAAAATGGATTGATGAGTCCTACTCAATTGTTATCAATTTGGGAAAAAGGATTTAAATACAAATTTATAGGAGAGGGGAAAGTAGGATCTAAAACTTTACAAGAAGTTAGGTTGTACCCAGAGAATCCTAAAAAATCAAAATACCATACTATTACATTAATTGTAGACAAAGTGGCAAACGAACTAAACAAAGTAGAGATAAAAGGAAGAGATGGCGTGAATATGGTATACAACATCAAAGGATTTAAAACAGGAGCAACTATTTCTGCATCAAAATTCAAATTTGATAAATCTAAATACCCTAACTGTTCAGTGAACGACATGAGATTTTAAGAATTAAATCAATAAGTTTTAAAAGCCTAATAGAAACTATGCTATTAGGCTTTTTTATTGTCTCAAAAAAAAAGCTTTCAGTAAAACTGAAAGCTTTCTGTCGTAAATTAGATGAAAAAATTAATCCTCTTCTTCGTCAGTTGATTCTTTTTCTAATTTGATTTCTTGCAGTTTAGTGATTGTTAATTCATCATATTCATCACCATATTCATCTTTTGTAATCTTTTTAGAAAAAGTAATTAAAAATGCTTTTCCTTCTAGTTTGTTAGTGTTGATAGGGAACTTTGTAAGCACTTCTTTTGATACAAAGTCAAAACTTAAATAGTCTCCATTTGCTTCTTCAAATGAATACATTTTAGAATCGGAATCATATTCGATAAAAAATGCTTTTGCGGTATTTGTTTGTGAAATACCTAAAACTGAAATAAGTGATAAAAGTGCTGTTAAAATTATGTGTTTCATTGTAATAAATTTTTTAATAATAAATAGTGTTTTATTACCGATTGGTTAACTCGCATCAAGCTCGGTTAGTTGGCTTTTAGTAGTCAATTACTTCCTTCAAAGACTATCTGGCGAGAGAGATATAAGATTCAATCTGTCTTGGTGGAAAAAGCATAGTTGCTTTCGTTTTCCTATTTATGTATAAAAAATTTATTGAATCAAATGTAATTCATTTTTCGATTCGTGCTACTTTTTTAGGCCATTATTTTCATATAAAAACACGCTAGTTTTAAATGGTTTATGACCAAAGTGTAATAAATAATAATTATCTTGTGTTTAAAATATGATTTATGGGATTTTTTAAAAAATTGAGTAGCGGTTGGAGCATGGGAATGTCTAGCCTAAAAGTAATTAGAGACAATAAGCAATTGGTCCTATTTCCAATTATCTCGGGAGTAGTTTTAATTTTCTTAGTAGCAAGTTTTGTAGGAGTTGCCTATGCTAGTTTTGGAACCGAATACGAATCTGTAGTAGAGCAAAGTTCAGTAACAGATTATGTCATTGCATTTGTATATTATTTGGTATCTTATTTTATTATCGTGTTTTTCAATATAGGTTTAGTGCATTGCACCAGGTTATATTTTCAGGGAGAAAAAGTATCGTTTAAAGAAGGAATAAATTTCAGTATGAAAAGACTACCAGTAATCTTTAGTTGGGCTGTATTATCTGCCACGGTTGGTATTATTATAAAAGCAATTCAAGAAAACTCAGGATCATTAGGAAATATTATTTCTGGATTGATAGGAGTTGTTTGGTCTATCGCCACTTTCTTTGTAGTTCCTATCTTGGCCTATGAAAACCTAGGACCAATTGATGCATTAAAAAGATCGGCAAGTATTATGAAAAATAAATGGGGAGAATCCATTGGGGCTTCTTTTAGTTTTGGAATTTTATCATTGGTAGGAATCATTATAATTGCATTGCCAGTGGGATTTATTATTGGATTGATTAATCCAATTGCAGGAATAGCTGCAGGATTTTTGATAGTTGTACTTATTCAAAGTATTGTATCCTCTGCCGAAATGGTTTTTATTGCTTCAGTATACCATCAAGTGGTAGATGAAATAGAATTAGATGATTTTGATTCGGATGTATTGGATGATCTTTTTGTGAAGAAAAGAAAGAAAGGTTTGTTGGGATAATCTAATTAAGTTTATTTTTGCAACTATGAAATTCTCAACTCCAATACCTATTCAAGAATACCCGTTTCAAATAACTCACAATACTAGTATTGTAAGTTTTGGCTCGTGCTTTTCCGAAAACATTGGCGAGAAATTGGCATACCATAAATTTGATATCTGTATCAATCCGTTTGGAATTTTATTCAATCCAGTTTCTGTTTGTAGAGCTATAGAGGATTGTTTAGCTGCAAAAGAATACACAGAAAATGAATTAAAGACAAATAACCAGATTCATTTTAGTTATAACCATCACAGCTCTTTCTCTTCTTTAAGTAGGAAAGAGACATTAGACTTAATAAATAAAGGAATAAAAAAAGGAGGGGATTATTTAGAGAAATCCAAAACAGTAATAATTACATTGGGTACTGCTTGGGTTTATAAACTTAAAGAAACAAATGAGACGGTAGCAAATTGCTATAAAATGCCAGCTAATTTATTCACCAAAGAATTGTTGTCCATAAATAGTATTGTTGATGCAATGAATAAGACTATAGCAAAGCTAAAAGAACAAAATCCTGAGATAAATATTATTACGACAATTAGCCCAGTTAGGCATTGGAAAGATGGAGTAGTAGAGAACCAGCAGAGTAAGTCTACTTTGCATTTGGCTTTGAAACAGATAAATGAAACCCAGCTCAATTGCCATTATTTCCCATCTTACGAAATAATGATGGATGAATTGAGAGATTATCGTTTTTATGCCAAAGATATGTTACACCCTTCGGAGCTTGCAATTGAATACATTTGGGATAAATTTGCTGATTCTTTTTTTGATATAAAAACAAAAGAATTGAACAAAAGAATATCTCAAATTCAAAAAGAAAAAAATCACAAGCTCTTAAATCCCGAAAGTAAAGATTCAATAGCTTTTTCAAAAAAAATAAAAGAAAAGGAAATCCAGTTATATTCCGAATTTCCTTTTTTGAAACATTAATTATATACTGATTAAAATTTTTATTAATCTATAACTAATTCATTTTTATTGTTTAATAACTACGAGTTATTTTTGAAGTTAAATTTCAATTTGTGGTATTTTACACAAAATTTGTGATTTTTTCTGTTTGATAAATCGCGATTAATCATTTGATTTAAGTAATTTAGATTTTACATAAAAGTTAGCGTTTCATTAGCAAATGATGTACAATACGTTTAGCTAAGTATTCATCTTTAAAATCACAATAATAAATCAATATGAGCAGAATAAAATATGCACCTTATTTAGATAAAATTCAATCGCCTGAAGAGGCTGCTTTATTAATCAAAAATAGGGATGTTTTGGGGGTTAGTGGCTTTACAAAAGCAGGAGATAGCAAATCGGTATTGCCAAAAGTTGCTGAACGAGCACTTTTCGAAGATTTTAAAATAACAGTATTGAGTGGAGCTTCACTTGGCTATGATACAGATGCTGATCTAGCAAAGAATGGTGCATTATATAAAAGAATGCCTTTTCAAGCAGATCCAACTTTAAGAAAAAGTATTAATAATCATGAAGTGTTATATGTAGACCAGCATTTGGGTCAAACTGCCGATATGCTTCAAAAGATTGATTCTTTCAAGATTGATGTTGCCATAATAGAAGCTGTAAGTATTACAGAAGAAGGATTTATTATACCTACAACCTCTGTAGGAAACTCTCCTGCATTTACTGAAAAAGCAGAAAAAATTATTATAGAAGTAAATACTTCATTTCCGGAAAGTTTAGCGGGTATACATGACGTAAAGTTCTTGAAGAAGCAACCAAATAGAGATGTTATACCGGTATTAAAATCTGACACAAGAATAGGAGATCCATATATTAAGATAGATACCAATAAAGTGGTTGCAATTGTATATACTGAAGTGCCAGATAGCCCTGCAGTAATTTCGGCACCAGATGAAAAAACAATAGCTATTTCAAATCATATTCTGGATTTTTTGGGAAATGAAGTAGATGAGGGAAGATTAACAGAATCATTGCTTCCACTACAAGCAGGAATTGGAAAAACTGCCAATGCCATATTGTCTGGATTTACAAATAGTAGGTTTAAAGATTTAACAATGTATTCAGAAGTATTACAAGATAGTACATTTGAACTTTTTGATTCAGGTAAATTATTATTTGCTTCAGCTTCATCAATCACAGTAACAGAAGAATGTTCCAATAGGGTGTTTGGTAATTTCGAAAACTATAAAGAAAAATTATTGTTACGACCTCAAAATATAAGTAATTCAGCAGAAGTAATTAGCCGTTTGGGAATAATTGGAATTAATACAGCAATAGAGTTTGATATCTATGGGAATGTTAACTCTACTCACATTATGGGGACAAATATGATGAATGGAATAGGAGGTTCTGGAGACTTTGCTAGAAATGGGTATTTAAGTGTATTTGCTTGTCCGTCTATTTCTAAAGAGGGTAAAATATCTCACATAGTACCTATGGTTTCGCATACAGACCACACAGAACATGATGTAGATATTTTGGTTACAGAGCAAGGATTGGCAGATATTCGAGGTTTAGCTCCAATTGAAAGAGCACGTAAAATTATTACAAATTGTGTGCATCCTGATTACAAAGAACAATTGTTAGCCTATTTTGAAGAGGCTTATGAATTGGGAGGGCATACACCACATAAACTTCCAGAAGCATTTAGTTGGCATACAGCACTAAAAAACACAGGAACAATGAAAAGCGAAAAGTTGATAAGTAATATGTAATGTTAGCTTAAAGAAATAATTAGATTAGGGAGGAAGAACCATTTATACTCTACTCTAAAATTTAATCTAGATCAAATTTTTATGTTTTGAGGATTAATACTATAATAACCAAATAAAACGAGTATATAAAAATTAAGTAAATATTTGAAATAAGTGAATAAAAAAACTTGTTATTAATAAATTATAGTTAATTTTGCAGTCCGTAAAGGAAACCAGAGTCAGCCTATGGTTATTTTTTAATTATAACAAACCCTCTCGATTTGGCTGAAAACCGAGATACAAAATTTAGTATATGTCTGAAAATACAGAAGACAAAGCACCTGAATCTACACCAGAAACAGTGGCAAACCAAGTAGAAGAAACATCAACAGAAAAAGTTGCTGCAAAATCTACTGAAGAAACGAAGGATGAAGTGGAAGCTATCATCACTGAGAAAAAAGCAGAAGAAGAGAAAATTGATTTAGAAAACTTCGACTGGGACAAATATGCATCAGGAGAAACTTACACTGAAGAAGAATCTGCTGCAATTGCTCAAAAATACGAAGGAACTCTAAGATCTATCAAAAACAAAGAATTAGTACTTGGAAAAGTATCTTCTATTGGAGATAGAGAAGTTGTAATAAACCTAGATTACAAATCTGAAGGTGTTGTTGCAATCAATGAATTTAGATATAACCCAGACTTAGCAGTAGGTGATGAGGTTGAATTAATTGTTGAAAAACTTGAAAACAAGAAAGGACAATTAGAAGTATCTCACAAAATTGCTAGAATTCACAGAGCATGGTTAAAAGTTAACGAATGTCTTGAGACTGGTGAAATTATCACTGGAAGAGTAAAATCAAGAACAAAAGGAGGACTTATTGCAGATGTTTTTGGAATCGAAGCATTCTTACCAGGTTCACAAATTGATGTGAAACCAATTAGAGATTATGATGAGTATGTAGGTAAAAACATGGAATTCAAGGTTGTGAAAATTAACCACGAATTTAAAAATGTTGTTGTATCTCACAAAGCACTTATCGAAGCTGAGCTTGAAGAACAAAAGAAACAAATTATGTCTGGTCTTGAAAAAGGACAGGTATTACAAGGTATCGTGAAAAACGTAACTTCATACGGAGTATTTGTTGACCTTGGAGGTGTAGATGGACTTATCCATATTACTGATCTTTCTTGGAAAAGAATCAAACATCCAGAAGAAATTGTAACATTAGATGAGAAAATCAATGTTGTAATCCTTGACTTTAATGACGACAAGAAAAGAATTGCTCTTGGATTGAAACAATTAGAGCCACATCCATGGGATTCATTAGATGAAAAAATGGCTGTAGGAGATAAAGTAAAAGGAAAAGTTGTGGTAATGGCTGATTACGGAGCATTTGTTGAAATTGCTGACGGAGTTGAAGGTCTTATCCACGTTTCTGAAATGTCTTGGTCTCAGCACTTAAGATCTGCTCAGGATTTCTTGAAAATTGGAGATGAAATAGATGCACAAGTATTAACTCTTGATAGAGAGGAAAGAAAAATGTCTCTTGGAATCAAACAACTTTCTCCAGATCCATGGGAAGGAATTGAAGCTAAGTACCCAGTAGGTTCTACTCACAAATCAACAGTAAGAAACTTCACAAACTTTGGAGTATTTACTGAGCTTGAGCCAGGAATTGATGGATTAATCCACGTTTCAGATTTATCTTGGGATAAGAAAATCAAACACCCATCTGAGTTTTGTGCAGTAAGTGATGAGTTAGAAGTAATTGTTCTTGAATTAGACAAAGAAAACAGAAAACTTTCATTAGGACACAAACAATTAGAAGAGAAACCATGGGAGCAGTTTGAATCTGTATTTGTTGAAGGATCAACTCACTCAGGAACTATCATCAAAGTTGAGCCTAAGTCAGGAGCTGTAGTTTCTTTACCTTACGGTATCGAAGGTTACGCACCAGCTAGACACTTGAAGAAAGAAGATGGTGAAAAAGCTAAATTGGACGAAGTATTGGATTTCGTAGTATTGGAGTTTGATAACTCTAATGGTAAGATTATCCTTTCTCATACTCGTACTTTTGAAGAAGCACAAGAAAAAGAAGCTAAAAAATTCAAAGCAGATACTGCTAAGAATATGACAAAAGTAAACACAAACACTAAATCTACTTTAGGAGATATGGATGCTTTACAAAGCTTAAAAGATAAATTAGAAGGGAAATAGAAATTAATTTCACCTAATAATCATACTAAAAACTCTCAGAATTTATTCTGAGAGTTTTTTTTTGTTACATTTGTTAAGTAATTGAATGAATAAATTACTCTTAGCAATACAACCGCTATTAAATGATTTTAAAAGAGAGAGAAATACTCAATAAGACTGAAATCAACATTCTTATTTCAAGATTAACTAGGCAATTAATCGAAAATCACAATCTATTTGAAGATTCTATTTTAATTGGAGTTCAACCAAGAGGAATATTTGTAGCCAATAGGTTACAACAAAAACTAAAAGAACTGAGTGGAATAGAAGTTACCACGGGTGCAATTGATACCACTTTTTTTAGAGATGATTTCCGTAGAAAAGATAAACCCCTTCTGCCTAGCGTAAATAATCTTGATTTTTCTATAGAAAACAAACGAATCATCTTGGTAGATGATGTACTATTTTCAGGAAGAACTATAAGAGCCGCTATGGATGCTTTAATGACTTTTGGACGACCAACATCCATTGAGTTATTGGTATTGATAGACCGTAGATTTAGTAGGAATTTACCCATAGAAGCAAACTACGTTGGGAAATACATTGATACCTTATCTAACGAAAGGGTGGAAGTGATGTGGAAAGAAACAGAAGATATAGATAAAGTAATATTGGTAAAAAAATGAATTCATTAAGTACAAAACATTTACTAGGAATTGAAGACCTAACTACTGAAGATATCCAAATGATATTTAAGGTAGCTGATAATTTTAAAGATGTAATTAATAGACCGATAAAAAAGGTTCCAACCTTGAGGGATATTACAATTGCTAATCTATTTTTTGAAAACTCTACTCGAACAAAATTATCGTTTGAATTGGCAGAGAAAAGATTATCTGCAGATGTAGTTAATTTTTCTGCAGCTAGTTCAAGTGTAAAGAAAGGAGAGACTTTAATAGATACTGTCAATAATATATTGGCAATGAAAGTAGATATGGTCGTAATGAGGCACCCAAGTCCTGGAGCAGCAGTTTTTCTGTCTAAACATATAGATTCTGTAATTATTAATGCAGGTGATGGAACCCATGAACATCCTACTCAAGCTTTGCTAGATTCATATTCTATAAGAGAAAAACTAGGAGATGTAAAAGGAAAAAACGTAGTAATTGTAGGAGATATATTACACTCTAGAGTAGCAATTTCTAATATACATTGCCTTAAAAAATTAGGTGCAAATGTAAAAGTTTGTGGCCCGCTAACTCTAATGCCTAAACATATAGAAAGTCTAGGAGTAGAAGTAGAAACAAACTTAAAAAAAGCATTAGAATGGTGTGACGTAGCAAATATGCTAAGGATACAACACGAAAGACAAGAAATTAAATATTTTCCATCTTTAAAGGAATATACTCTACAGTATGGACTAACTCAAGAATTATTGGATGAAATTGGGAAAGACATAGTAATTATGCATCCAGGGCCAATAAATAGAGGAGTAGAGATATCTAGTGAAATTGCCGACTCAAACAATTCTATTATTCTTAATCAAGTAGAAAACGGAGTTGCAGTGAGAATGGCTGTAATCTATTTATTAGCAGGGAAAATATAATTCAATATTTTTAAAATTATTATTATATTGTATTAAAATTATTATCAATTCATTTTATGGAAATAACTAAAGAGAAAAAAGGGAACCACACTTTATTGACTATCAATACTGAAAAATTGGATAGTACGCTTTCTCCAAACCTTAAAGCAGAATTTGTAATGCTGAACAAAGAGGGAGAGAAAAATATATTAGTAGACCTAGCAGGGGTTAAATATTGTGATTCTTCAGGGTTAAGTGCATTATTGGTAGGAAACAGATTGTGCAATGAATTAGAAGGAAAATTCGTAATTAACTCTATGCAAGAAATGGTTAAAAAATTAATCGTAATTTCTCAATTAGATAAAATTCTAAACATTACTGAAAACTTGAACGAAGGAGAAGAATTAATGGCTTAATTATTGTTATTAATAGTGTAAAGACTATTATGAAACAACTATTACTTTATTTTTTTGTTCTGTCAACTTCATTAAGTTTTTCTCAGGAAAAGCTAGAGGAAAAATCACAAATCAATTCTTCTTTATTAACTCAAAATTGGCAATTAATACCAACTATTGAGGATAATTTGCCTAGTGCTATAGTTTTAGGAGATTATAATGTAGTGATATCTTTTAAGATTCCTAGTTTTGTTAATAAATTGAATTCTATCACATTAACAAATAGCGAGTTGATGATTGTTGAACTAGAAGATATCTATGGTTTACCAAATGGTTTGAATTTTGTTACAGCCTCTTCCATAACAGATGATGTGAGTTGCAACAATACTTCATGTACTTGGAAAGAAAATGAATTTGGTTTTATTCGATTAAAAGGAACTCCAAATTTAACTGGAGATTTTCCCTTAGTTATTACTTTTAAGGCCACATTCAAAAAAGATAAGTCATGGGAGTATATTACCCAAGAAGTAATTGGATATGAATTAAATGTTTCTTCTGAGACTAAATTGAAAAGCAATGAAACTAAGATTGAATTAAAACAGAATTCACCAAACCCATTTAGTAGTTATACAAATATTACATATTCAGTTACCCAAGAATCTCAAGTGAATTTTTATGTTATGAATTTATTAGGAGAAGTAGTTTACAGAAATAGTTATAACGCTAAAAAAGGTGAGAATACTATAAAATTTGATGCTAATAAAATCAACAAAGGAATTTATTTATATTCCATTGAAGTAGAAGGTAAAACAATGACAAAAAGAATGGTTATTGAGAAATAACAATATTAAAAGTATGCAATAAGCCGGCTAATCCATCTTGTGAAAAGCTGGCTTTTTTTATTTTGTTTGTCGAAGGATTTATGTTGTAGTTGTTGGCAGTAGTGAAATTTGCCTTCTCTAAATTTGTTCTGTCAAAAATCGCATTTGTCAATTCGCAATTCGCAAATATTGATTGACTTAGAATAGCTTCAGTAAAATCAACTTCTACCAAATTGCAGTCTTTGAAACTTGTTTTTGGTATTTTTAATTGATAAAAAGATGAGTAATCTAATTGACACTTTTCAAATTTCAGTTTCAATAAGAAAGGATTTAATGAGTCAAAAATCAACCCCATTAATTTACAATTTCTAAAAGTAACATCTTTAAAACTAGATTGATCTATTTTTGAATTACTTAAATTACAGTTTTCAAATTCGCACTCGGAGAAAGTAATGTTGAATAATTTTTGTTCACTAAAATTACAGTTAATAAAAGTACATTCATTGTATTCTGCTCGTTCTAGGGTGTTAATGTTTTCGAATGTTTTATTATTTACTAGGTTCATTTTAGGAATTAGGTTTTAATTATTTTAATGGATTTAACAAAACTGCCAGAAGAAACTCTTAGGAAATAAATTCCATTTTTCAAGAGGTTTAAATCAATCGATTTGCGATTATCAAAGGTAAGAATAAACTTCCCTTCTACAGAATATAAATCAATTTTAGAACCCACAGAAACTCCATCAATATTTATTAAACCAGTTGTTGGATTTGGGTAAACTGCAACAGTCTGTAGCTCATTTTTTTCTTTGATAGAAACAGGATGGCAGGAGTTGGTAGAGAAATTGGTAAAGTAATGTTTTTCCAAATATTCTATAATCGTTTCTGCCAGACTATCGGCAAATTTCACTCTTGTGGTAGAATCAAATCTTACTCCTTGATGCGATTCTATTTGAATTGCATCTATACTTCCTCCGTTTTTAGATCCAAATCTCACAGTATTATACCCTCCGTTAAAATAGGATTCACCTACCAAGGGAAAAGGAATAGAGTCGGAGGGAACAGCTGGGATTCCTCTTCTTTGAATCATTGCCCCAAAACTATTCGTGCCTCTTATTAATTGTGAATGAGAATAGGAATTCAAATTATTGGATTGTAAATTGAAAACACTAGATTTAGAACTGATAGATATGGTATTGATAAATGAGTCACTTTTTCTCAAATCAGTTCCGGAAAGTAAATAACCCAGTTCTAATCTTTGTATGGAGTGCCCATGCCCGTGAATATCTAAAAACAATCCTTTTGTGCTATTTGAGACAATGATTTGTTTTGCAGAATCAATATAATTCATGTAATCATGCCAATATTTCTCAGTAATAGAATTACTGTCTGTAGCTTCTATAATTTCTCTGTTTGCATCTAGTTTTTTTCGGTGGAGTTTATTTATTATTACATGAGGGTAGCATCCCGTTTTATTAAAAATAGAGGTTGCAATTTCTCTTGTTAATTCTTGAGTATAGGAATCTCTTCCTGTTACGCAACCCACACAGTTTCTATCGGGTAGGGAAGATGGTAATTCGTATCCTCCGTGTGGAGAAGAAAGGATAATTGGTAAGTTTCCGCAAGTGTATTCGATTAAACTATCATGGCCATAATAAATGTTGCCCGTAGTATAACTTTGTGCTGTAGCCAAAAGAGAGAATAACAAAAACGAAATAAGGATAGTTTTTTTCATATGCTTAAATATAGTTACAATTGGTTAGACTGTATATATGCGACATAATTTCCGTTATTTCTATTTGGCACTAAGTTTGAAAATATTAAGTAGAAACAAGAAAGAATAAATAATAAATCACTGATTTTCAGTGATTTTATTTTAAACAATATAAATACGATAGCTTTTTAAAGTAATAACTTTAAATTAAGTATGTCATAATGACCTTAAAAAATATGAACGATTCATTTGAAGAAAATATATTTCAATTTTCACAAGCATCAGACGAAGGGGAATTTATTCCTTTGATTACCTCTGAAGATGAAAATGAAATGAACAAAGAGGAATTTCCTGAAGAAATGCCAATCCTTTCGCTAAGAAATAATGTGCTTTTCCCGGGAGTTGTAATTCCTATTACTGTTGGCAGAGACAAATCAATAAAATTGATAAAAGATGCCTATGCAGGAAACAAAATATTGGGAGTAGTATCTCAAAAAGACGATAAAATAGAAGATCCATCTTCATCAGAGATTAATAAAGTAGGAACAATAGGGCAAATCCTGAAGCACCTTAAAATGCCTGATGGAAGTACAACTGTAATCATTCAAGGAAAGAGAAGATTCGAGATAGAAGAATTTACTCAAGAAGAGCCCTATTTGAAAGCAAGAGTAAAAACAACTATTGAAACAAAACCGGATGAAAACGATCCAGAGTTTTTTGCTTTGTTTTCTTCTTTAAAAGATTTGGCATTAAAAATTATTAAAGAATCTCCTTCTATACCATCAGAAGCTTCTTTCGCAATAAAAAACATTGAGAGTCCTAATTTCATGATCAATTTTATTTCCTCAAACATCAATGCAGATGTGAGCGAAAAACAATTGATGCTAGAAGAAATTGATATGACTTCTAGAGCTAAGTTGGTATTAAAAAACTTAACGAACGAACTGCAATTACTTGAATTGAAAAACGACATTCAATCCAAAGTAAGAACAGATTTAGATAAGCAGCAAAGAGATTATTTCTTGCACCAACAAATGCGCCAGATTCAAGAAGAATTGGGAAATAATCCTGCGCAACAGGAGGTAGAAGACTTAAGAATAAAAGCTGAAAAGAAAAAATGGAGTAAAAAAGTAAACAATACTTTTTACAAAGAATTGAGCAAACTTGAAAGAATGAATCCGCAAGCTGCAGAATACTCTGTACAGTTAAATTACTTGCAGTTACTAACAGATTTACCTTGGAAGAAAAAGACCAAAGATAAATTTGACTTGCAAAGAGCTCAAGAAATATTGGACAGAGATCATTTTGGATTGGATAAAGTAAAAGAAAGAATAATTGAGCACCTTGCCGTTCTTAAATTAAAGAAGAACATGAAAGCTCCAATTCTTTGTCTTTATGGACCTCCGGGAGTAGGAAAAACATCTTTGGGTAAATCTATTGCAGAAGCAATGGGAAGAAAATATGTGAGAATGTCGCTTGGTGGATTAAGGGATGAAGCAGAAATAAGAGGGCATAGAAAAACATACATTGGTGCAATGCCAGGAAGAATTTTACAAAACTTAAAGAAAGTAAAAACTTCTAACCCAGTATTTGTATTGGATGAAATAGATAAATTGACAAGAGATTCCCATGGAGATCCATCATCTGCATTGCTAGAAGTTCTTGATCCAGAACAAAACTCTACGTTCAATGATAATTTTGTGGATTTGGATTACGATTTATCCAATGTAATGTTCGTGGCAACTGCCAATAGTTTAAATACGATTCAGCCTGCCTTAAGAGACAGAATGGAGATTATTGAAATTTCTGGATACACGATTGAAGAAAAAGTAATGATAGCACGTAAATTTTTGCTACCAAAACAAATTAAAGAAACAGGAGTAAAAGAAAGTTCAATAGAAATATCTGACGAAGCTCTTGAAGCTGTAGTAGAAAACTACACGAATGAAAGTGGAGTGAGAGGACTAGAAAAAAGAATTTCTAAATTGGTAAGATACAGAGCTAAGCAATTGGCAATGAATGAAAACTATACAGTAGAAATTAAAAAAGAGGAGCTTAACAAAATATTGGGGCCTGCACATCCAAAAGATAAATACCAAGGGAATGATATTCCTGGTGTTGTAACAGGATTGGCTTGGACTCAAAATGGAGGAGATATCTTATTTATTGAAACTAGTTTATCGCCAGGAAAAGAAAAACTTACTCTTACCGGGAACTTGGGAGATGTAATGAAAGAAAGTGCTGTGATTGCATTGGAATACTTAAAATCTAATGCCAATAAGATTGGAATAGAACGTGAGAAATTCGAAAAAAATAGTGTTCATATTCACGTGCCAGAAGGAGCAACTCCAAAAGATGGACCATCTGCAGGGATTACAATTCTTACTGCTTTGACTTCTATCTTCATGAACAAGAAAGTGAAACCAAACTTAGCAATGACAGGAGAAATAACGCTAAGAGGAAAAGTATTGCCGGTAGGAGGGATAAAAGAAAAAATCTTGGCCGCTAAAAGAGCTGGGATTAAAGAGATTATTCTATGTACAAGTAATAAGAAAGACATTGATGAGATTAAGCCAGATTATTTAGTTGGATTAGAGTTTCATTATGTAGATTCTATGCTAGAAGTGCTAGACATTGCATTAATATAAACCGCATTAACAATTTGCTGTTAATTCCTGCAAATTATTGAGGTTGTTAAATAGTAAAAAATAGTTATATTTGTTTCAATGAAATCAAGTATAACTATTTTTTTATTTTCTGCTAGTTTGTTATTTTCATGTAAAGTAAATAAAACAGAGCTAACAGAAAAAACAGAACCTTGTGTTCCAAGTACAGAAGAAAGTTGTGTTTGTGCTCAGAATTACGACCCAGTTTGTGGTTGTGATAACAAGACATACTACAATGCATGCCATGCAGGTTGCAGTAATGTAACTTATGTGCCAGGAAAATGTAAAGAAGAGAAATAAATCAAGAAATTGAACGTTAATAAACAATAATTATGAAAAAGAACATATTATTAATCGCAACTGTAGCCTTTGCAGCAACCATCCTGAATAGTAGTTGTAAAAAAACAATTGGTAAATGTGAAGAATTCTTTGAGCAAGGATGTCCTACAACTCAAGAATATGAGCCGGTTTGTGGATGTAACAATAAAACTTATGCCAACTCATCTTATGCTGAATGTGCAGGAGTAGAATACGTTAGCGGATCTTGTGATTAATATTTTAACAAGAACCTTGTTCTTAAAAAATATAAACAAACTTGAAAGTAAATAAGACCATCAGAACTAAGTCATTACAATTATCGTTTTTCTTATTTGCTATACTTTATAGTAATTATAGCCTTTCGCAATTGGGAGGTTCTAATTCCTATCAGTTTTTAGATTTATCAAACTCTTCTAGAATACAAGCATTGGGAGGAAGTAATATTTCGATTTACGACAATGACGTAAATTTAAATATCTCTAACCCTGCATTGTTAGATTCCACAAAATCGGGGTCTATTTCATTGAATTACATGAATTATATCTCGGATATAAATTATGGATTTACCTCTTTTACAAAACATTTTGATAACATAGGAACTTTTAATGCGTCCTTCATGTATGCCAATTATGGAGATTTTGTAAGAACAGATGAAGCAGGTATTAAGCAAGGAAATTTCTCTGTAAATGATTTGGCTTTAATAATAGGATACGGTAAAAAAATTGATTCTTTATTCAGTATTGGAGGGAATTTTAAATTCTTTCAATCCATTTATGATATTTACAACTCCAATGGAATTGCTTTAGATTTAGCAGGAAACTATTACAAGCCATCAAAACGATTTTCAGCAAGTTTGGTGATGAAGAATATAGGATTTGTAATTTCTAAGTACAGTGAGCAGGAAAAACTTCCATTCGAAATTCAATTGGGATTGACCAAAAAATTAAAACACGCCCCTTTCAGGTTTTCTTTAACATTTACGAATCTTCAAACTTGGGATTTAACTTATGATGATCCTAATGCAAAAAAAGAATTTGACCCTAATACATTTGAAGAATTACCAGCAGAAGAGCCAAGCTTCTTAGACAAAGGAATGCGACATTTAGTATTTGGAACGGAATTTATTCTAAGTAAAAATTTCAATATTCAATTGGGATATAATTACAGAAAAAGGCAAGAACTGAAATTTACAGAAAAAACAGGTTTAGTCGGTTTTTCTGGGGGTGTAGGATTTAAAATAAAGAAATTTAGCTTAAATTATAGCATTTCAAGTTATCATTTATCCGGAAAATCTCATAGCTTTTCTGTGACTACCAATATCAATGATTTTAGATCAAAAAATTAAGGATATTTACTTTCACTTCGTACACAATTTTTTGTTTACAAAAATCTAATCAAATCGAATTTCACACGATACAAAAAAGTTATATTTGTTATCATGAAAAAAGAAATTGCAAAAGGTACGATTATTGGTTTGTTAATACCAGCAGGTTTTATAGGCATACTATTCTTCGTTTTTTATTGGTTTGAAAAAACCATTACGGATCAAGTAATAAGCTCAGGGCTATTGTTTGCACTAGGATTAAACGCTTTGTTAATGAGGTATTACTTTAAGAAAGACAAAGATTATCCGGCAAGAGGAGTGATGCTTGCGTCTTTTCTTTGTTTTATATTTCTAGTAGTGAAATATATGATTTATACTTAATTATAATAGAAATATAACCATGAAATACTACGTAATATCAGGAGAAGCATCTGGCGATATGCATGGAGCAAATTTAATTTCTGAGATGAAGAAATTGCAGCCCAATGCAGAGTTTAGAGGTTGGGGTGGAGACAAAATGGAGCATCAAGGTTTAACTTTAGTTAAGCATTATAAGGAATTGGCATTTATGGGTTTTGCTGAAGTTATAATGAATTTGAAAACAATTTTGAATAACATTAAACTGTGTAAAAAGGATATTATAGAGTATAAACCAGATGCGGTAATATTGATAGATTACCCAGGTTTTAATCTGAGAATTGCTGAGTTTTTACACGAGAAAGGAATAAAAGTTTTCTATTATATTTCCCCACAAGTTTGGGCTTGGAAACAATCACGAGTAAAAAAAATAAAGAAAGTAGTAGATCATTTATTTGTGATTCTTCCTTTCGAAAAACCATTTTACGAAAAGTTTGATTATCATGTTGATTTTGTAGGAAACCCATTGTTGGATGAAATAGGAAATTTCAAAAAACAATATCAATCGGAAGACTTTAGAGGGATTAATAAGTTGGATGAAAGACCAATAATAGCATTATTACCAGGAAGTAGAACTCAAGAAATTAATACGAAACTACCTATGATGCTATCTGTAATAGACAAATATCCCAATTATCAATTTGTAATTGCAGGTGCTCCTTCGCAAAAAGAAGAAATTTATCAATCGCATATAGCTGGAAACAAACAAGTATCCTTAATTTTTGGTAAAACTTATCCTTTATTGATGAATAGTCATGCAGGGCTAATTACTTCTGGTACTGCTACCCTAGAAACAGCACTTTTTGAAGTTCCGCAAGTGGTTTGCTATAAAGCTAATCCAATTTCTTACGCGATAGCAAAACGTTTAGTTAAGATTAAATTTATCTCTTTGGTTAATTTAATAATGGATAAGGAAATTGTAAAAGAGTTGATACAGCATGATTTAACTACCGATAATTTGGTAAGTGAATTAGGTAAAATTACAGAGGGAAAAGGGAGAGAAAAGATGAAGAATAATTACACTTCATTAATTACAAAGCTTGGAGGTGAAGGAGCTTCTGCAAAAACTGCTGAATTAATTACTCATTATATTAGTCAATAATGAGAACCTATTTTTTTATAATACTATTCTTACTATGTCAAGCATTATCTGTAAATGCCAAAGAAATAAGAGTGGGATTATTTGAAAATACAAACATCACTAAAGTTGATGTATTTTATGATATTGGAAGATTTGAGTTTTACTCAGAATCGGAATCTTATGGAATAATAAGTAATAGAAGTGATGAAATTAACTTTATAGCATCTAATGATAAAGTGAAAGCTTACATGAATGGGAAGTACTTAGGTGAGCAAATTTGGTTTCGATTAGATTATAGAATAGAGAACAACAGTTTGATAATTGCTGGAGGAACTAAAAAAAGAAAATACAAAGGAAATGTTATTTTGTACTCCATTAAAGGGAAGCTAAAGGCTATTAATGAAATAGACATTGATAAATACGTAGAAGGAGTAATAAAGGGAGAGGCAGGATATGGATACAGCTTAGAATATTATAAAGTGCAAGCCGTAATTAGTAGAACTTATGCTTTGCATCATCAAAAACACAAGCATGAAGGGTTTGATTTGTGTGATCATACACATTGCCAAGTATATCATGGAATAAACGATAAAAATACAATTGCCGAAGCAGTGGAAGCTACTTCAGAAGAAGTTCTTGTAGACTCAAGCTTATCTTATATAAATACTTTGTTTCATTCTAATTGTGGAGGACAAACGGTTTCATCTGATTATGTTTGGAGTAAAAAATTGGAGTGTATGGAAAGTATAAAAGATACCTTTTGTTTAAACTCCAGTCAAGCTACTTGGAAAAAAACAATTTCAAAAGCTACTTGGGTACAATATCTTTCTCAACAAACAAAAAAATCCATCTCTTCTGTTAAATCATCAGATTTGAACTTTAATCAGTATCAAAGAAAGGAATATTACCAGTTTGGAAATAATAAAGTTAGGTTAGTAAAAATAAGGTCTAAATTTAAGCTTAAATCAACTTACTTTTCGGTTCATGACATAGGAGATAAAGTTGTGCTCATAGGTAAAGGATATGGGCATGGAGTAGGTTTATGTCAAGAAGGAGGTATTGTTATGGCAAAAACACATAGTTATAAAGAGGTATTACACCATTATTATAAAAATGTGTCCATAATGCCAATAAGCAAAGTAGAATACTATCGTTTATTTTGATAATTCTTTATCGATAATAACTAGTTTTTTATAAAACTCTTTTCCGTATTTTCTTTCTAATGGTTCTTTCAAAAACCTAAACACAGAAACATTTAATTCTTCCCCACATGCACAAGCTGGGCTACAGATATCCCACTTGTTGTAATCCAAAGCGTCATAGTAAGTTAATTTATTGACTCTAATAGGATAAAGGTGACAAGAAATTGGTTTAATAAAGTCTATTTCTCCCTTTCTATGAGCTTTTTCTATGGCACATTTTGCAGTATTTGTATCGTCAAAATAAACAAAAGCACATTCTTTGTTGTTAACTAAAGTTGTGACTAATTCGCCATCAAAATCCTCATAAGAAACTCCATCATTGGTAACTGCATCAATACCAATTTGACGCATATATGGGATTATCTTAGTAAGGTTATTTTCTATTATTGTTTTCTCTTCCTTTTCTAGTGGGGCACCCGCATCACCCTCTACGCAACAAGCTCCTTTACAAGCGGATAAGTCGCATACAAATTGTTTTGAAAATATTTCTTCTGAGATTAATTTATCTTCTATTTCGATCATAATTAGCGCAAATTTTTGTTAAGTAAAATACCGAAAAGTATTTTGATTATTAATTGTAAAGTTCAAAATTAAACTAATATATTTAATTTGTAGCATCTTAATAAATGAAAAGAGCATCTTAAACAATAATAAACAGTGTGATATGTGAATAAACCTACAGACCGAGCTATATTTGCAAAATAGAATAGAATAAACGAAAATATTATGAAAAAAGTTTTAATATCTACCCTAAGTATTTTACTTACTACGGTTGGTGTATTTAACACATCAAATGTGTCTGCCCAGCAAGATGCTCAGTACACAATGTATATGTTCAATCCATTATCTGTAAATCCAGCCTATGCAGGAAGTAGAGACGCACTGAGTGTTACAATGTTAGGAAGAAAACAATGGGTAAATATTGATGGAGCACCTTCAACAGGGACTTTGTCGATTCACTCTCCATTAAGATATGAAAGAGTATCTTTAGGGTTATCTGTGATTCAAGATGAAATTGGACCAACAAAAAACAGTTCATTTTACGGAGATGTGTCTTATAGATTTCCAGTTTCTAAAAATAGCAAATTAGCCTTTGGTTTAAAAGGGGGATTAGATATGTTTTCTGCAAACTTCAATGATTTGAGAGTAACAGATCCATCTGATGCTTTGTATACAACACCAATCAAAAATCAATTGATGCCTAATTTTGGATTTGGAGTTTATTTAAATTCAGATAAATATTATGTAGGATTAACTGCACCAAAGATTATTAAAAATGAATTGGATGGAGGTGATAACCTAGGGAGTTCAATCGCTTCAATTCAAGACAGACACTTTTTCTTAACTGCAGGATACACTTTCGAATTGAACAGTGTAGTAGAAATGATTCCATCATTTGTTGTGAAAGCAGTAGAAGATGCACCTTTATCAGCAGATATTAATGTTAACTTTTTATTCTATGAGAAATTATGGATTGGAGGAGGATATAGATTTGATGATTCTTTCGTAGGAAATATAGTGTACCACTTTACACCACAGTTTAGAGCTGGTTATGCATACGATTACACAACTTCGGATTTAGGAAACTACAATACAGGAACTCATGAAATCATGATTAACTATGATTTAGATTTCTTAGGAAAAGGGTTTAGAACTCCAAGAAGATTTTAATAAATAAAGAAAAAAGTCAATAATAAAATTTAATATGAAAAGTATTTCGAAAAAAGTAATTTTACTGTTCGTAGTTGGACTTTTGAGTTTTCAAGCTCAATCGCAATCTATGAAACAAAGAGTTGCGGATAGATTATATGATGAGTTATCATTTTTTAAAGCAGTAGAGCTTTATCAAGATTTAGCAAAAAAAGACAATGCAAATGCCTATGTAACTAGAAGAACTGCTGAATGCTACAGATTGGTAGGAGATAGCAAGAATAGTGAGATATGGTATGGTAAACTAGTTCAAGAAACAGGAACGGATGAAGCAAAAACATCTTCGGCAGAAGAAAATGTTGTAGTAGCAGAAGATTATTATCACTATGCTCAAATGCTTAAAATGAATGAGAAATATGACATGGCAAACTCTATGATGGAGAAATTCAGGTCACTTTCTGCAGATAATTCAATTGCCAATGCACACGTATCTAATGCAGATTACGTAGCTAAATTAAAATCTAATCCTGACAGATATACCATTGCAATAATGGGAGATAAGGTAAACACAGATTTATCTGATTTTGGACCAAATTATAAAACTATAGATGGAGAAACAAAATTAACTTTTGCTTCAGCAAGAAAGAACATGGCCATGTTGAATAAAGATTTTCAATGGGATGGGTCTCACTTTCTTGACGTATATGTTTCTTCTCTAGGTGAAGACGGAGAGTCTACAGGTGTTAAAAGATTTGACAGAGATGTCAAATCTAAATACCATGAAGGACCAGTATCTTTTAGTAACAATGCAAATAAAATGTATCTAACTAGAAGTAACTATTTGAACCGAAAGAAAGGTTTAGATTCTGCAGAACACAATAACTTGAAATTGTATTTATCAGAAAAAGATTCAAATGGTAAATGGAGTGATTTAGTTGAGTTTCCTTATAATAGTGATAATTATTCTTTAGGACATGCAACAGTTACAGAAGATGGGAAGGTAATGTATTTTTCATCTGATATGCCGGGAGGTAAGGGAGTTACAGATATTTGGAAATCTACTTTGGTAAACAACAAATGGTCAACACCAACAAATGTTGCTGATTTAAATACAGAAGGAAGAGAAATGTTTCCTTATATAAATGAAGATCAAATAATTTATTTTGCTTCAGATGGACATGCTGGATTAGGAGGTTTAGATTTATATAGATCTACTAAATCTGGAGAATCATTTAGTGCTCCTGAGAATATGGGATATCCTTTGAATACAAATTCAGATGATTTTGCAATGATTATTAATAAAGATGAAACTGAAGGTTATTTTTCTTCAAACAGAACAGGAGGTGATGCTGTAGGAAATGATGATATCTATAGATTTAAAAATCACGAGCCATTTACTCCACCATTGATTGCAGTAAAAGGATGTGCTATGTTAGAAGTTACTGAAGAGAAATTGGAAGGAGTGACAGTTAATCTAATTAGCAAAGCAACAAATGAAATTATAGCAACTATTGTAACAGATGAAAAAGGATGTTACGAATTTAAAGATGTAGAAGAAGGATCATATAAAATAGATGGAACTAAAGCAGACTACATCAATACGTACAACCATGAGTTTAGTACAGATGATGCTGTTGCAGGAGTTGTAGAACCAGCCAACACATTATTTAAGAAAAGAGATTGTGGCTTAATTGGTAAAATTGTAGATAAATCTACTAAAGAACCAATACCAGGTGCAAGTATTGTATTGTTAGATAATACGAATGGAGAAACAGTAACGATAAATACAGATGAAAATGGAGAATTCTCTGATGATTTAGCTAACTACGACTGTCCAGGGGGAGTAATTGACTTTAACATTACAATTGAAAAAGAAGGTTATTTATCTAAAAACGTTAAATTCAATAAAACTATCACAACAGCAGGTATTGTAAGAATGGTAGAAGAGTTAGGAATACTAGAAATAGGATCTGATGTTGCTGAATTATGTGAAATAAAAGACTTGTTATATGACTTTGATAAATCATACATTAGACCAGATGCTGCATTGGAACTTGATAAACTTGTAAAATGTATGAATGATAATCCTGAAATGATTATTGAGATTGGATCTCATACAGATTGTAGAGCATCAAAAAGATATAACGAAAAGTTATCTGACAGAAGAGCAAAATCTGCAAGAAAATATGTAATCTCTCAAGGAATTGCAGCTTACAGAATCTTTGGAAAAGGGTATGGAGAAACAAGACTGTTAAATGGTTGTGCTTGTGAGCCTACTAACAAATCAGATTGTTCTGAAGAAGAGCACCAATTAAACAGAAGAACTGAGTTTAGAGTTGTATCTGGTGGGGAAGGTGTTAAGAATAACAGTACAAATAGCTTCTAATTACGAATAGAATATTAATAAGAATCCCTGATAAATTTTATCAGGGATTTTTTTTTGCCAAAACCCAATTTTTAAGCTACATTTTTCATAATTTTGAAGAACTAAAACCAACATAAAATAATGAAAGAAATATATATATTATCAGCAGTAAGAACTCCAATAGGAAGTTTTGGAGGAGTTTTGTCTACAGTGCCTGCAACTAGACTTGGAGCAGCAGCAATTAAAGGAGCTTTGGAAAAAGCTACTATCGATCCAAAAGAAGTGGATGAAGTTTTTATGGGTAATGTATTGCAAGCAGGACTTGGTCAAGCTCCGGCAAGACAAGCAGCTATGTTTGCAGGGATTAGTAATACAGTTCCAGCAACTACAATAAATAAAGTATGTGCTTCAGGGATGAAATCTATTTCATTGGCAGCACAATCTATTTTGGCAGGAGACAATGAGTTAGTGGTAGCAGGAGGAATGGAGAACATGAGTATGGTTCCTCATTATATGAATGCAAGAAATGGTCAAAAATTAGGAGACATAACTATGAAAGATGGTTTAGTTCTTGATGGATTGACAGATGTATACAATGATTATCACATGGGTAACGCAGCAGAATTATGTGCTAAGGAATGTAATATTTCTAGAGAAGCTCAAGATGAATTTGCAATAGAGTCTTACAAAAGATCTGCAAAAGCATGGAGTGAAGGGAAATTTAATGATGAAATTGTATCTGTAGAAGTTCCACAAAGAAGAGGAGATGCTATTCTTGTTTCTGAAGATGAAGAGTACAAGAAAGTTAAATTAGAAAAAATACCAACTTTAAGACCTGTATTTCAAAAAGAAGGATCAGTAACTGCAGCAAATGCATCTACTTTGAATGACGGAGCATCAGCATTAATTCTTTGTTCTAAAGAAAAAGCAGAACAATTGGGAATTAAGCCAATTGGAAAAATAGTAAGTTATGCAGATGCAGCTCAAGAACCAGAATGGTTTACAACAGCACCATCTAAAGCATTGCCAATAGCTCTTAAAAAAGCGAACTTATCAACACAAGATGTTGATTATTGGGAGTTAAACCAAGCTTTTGCAGTTGTAGGATTAGCAAATATTGAAAAATTGAAATTAGACCCTTCTAAAGTTGATGTTAATGGAGGAGCAGTATCTATAGGTCATCCACTAGGAAACTCAGGATCTAGGATTGTTGTTACTTTATTGAACGTATTAAAACAAAATGGAGGTAAAATAGGAGCTGCCGCAATCTGTAATGGAGGTGGAGGAGCTTCTGCAATGGTTATTGAAAACATGTAATAACCGTTTTTTATTTGTTAATTTTACGGAAGTTATAACTATTATTAATTACTTTACAAAATCTATAAGAAAATAATACATACCACCCTGTTATCCATACTACTTGTTTCAAGTAGCGCACAAACTGTGCTT
Source organism: uncultured Flavobacteriales bacterium (assembly GCA_964021785.1). Taxonomy (GTDB): domain Bacteria; phylum Bacteroidota; class Bacteroidia; order Flavobacteriales_D; family CAJJDF01; genus CAJJDF01. The sequence continues at coordinate 31,233 of CAXIAX010000002.1, read as the reverse complement.
ACAAATGATGACGGATTAATCCATTTAGATGCGAATGCAATCTTTTATGTGGAAGGTGATGTAGTTATAGAAAACACAGGATTAATTGATAACAGTGGAACTCTGTTTGTTCAAAATAATTGGATAAACAATTCCGTATTTAATGTTTTTTTGAATTCTAATCCTGGAACAGTTAATTTGTTTGGTGCAAATCAAACTATTTCAGGATTAAATCCAACTAAATTTTATAATCTAATAGCTCAAAATGCTGCATTAAAAACAATGTATGCAGATGTTTGGGTTGAAAACAAGCTAGATATAACAGATGCTGAAATTCAATTAAATAACAACAGACTTCATCTTTATAATACTCACCCGGATTCATTAATTTGGAATACAGGGTTTATTTCTGGAGATTCGATTGGTGGTTATTTTATGAGAAGTACAGATAGAACTGCAGAATATGTATTTCCTGTAGGATCTACTAATCTATTAAATATTTATAGAGCAGTGACTTTTGTTCCAAATTCAGGAGATAGTTCTGTAATTGGAGTGAGGCTAGCAGCAACTAATGCAGATTTTGATTTTACAGGAACCTCAGTCACAGGATCTACAGGACCATATCCTTTGCAACAAAAAGCACCTGTGGTCTTGGAGTTAAATGAAGAATTTTATCATCACATTGCTAGGTTCTACGGATCTACTAATGGAAATGCAAAAATATATTATTTCGATACAGATGAACCAAGCTTGCATGATTATAACAATGTAGCTACTTGGGACAATTCTGTACCAAGATGGTCAATGGATAATTTCTCACTAGCTTCTACAACTGTTTTACCTTCTATTGGTACTCCAGATAAAGCAATGGAAATAAATTCACTTAATTTCAATAATGATGTGTACGCATTAACAATTGAAGACCAGACAACTATTTATGTTCCTCAAATATTTTCTCCAAATGGTGACGGATTAAACGACATCCTATACGTATACGGAAATAGAGTGGAATCAATGACATTTATTGTATACAACAGATGGGGAGAAAAGGTATTTGAATCTAGTGATAATTCTATAGGATGGGATGGTCAGTTTAGAGGTTCGGGTGCACAAGCAGGAGTTTATGTTTATTATTTGGAAGCAAAGATAGACGAAGGCGAGACTGTGACTCAAAAAGGGGATATTACATTAGTTAGATAATATTATGGTAAAAAAGTACTTATTTATTTTATTTTTAATTCTAGGATTAGGAAATGTTAGGTCTCAAGACATTCATTTTTCTCAGTTCACTGAAAACCCTTTGTTATTAAGTCCCGCTTACGCAGGAATGTACGAAGGGAATTATAGATTTAGCTTAAATTATAAAAACCAATGGGCAACTATTGGAAATGTTTATGAAACATATGCCGCTTCTGCCGATTTTATAATTTTTAAAAATTACATGGGTCTTAAATCTACTGGTTTAGGATTTTCTGCTTTTCAAGATCAAGCAGGTTCATCTAAAACAAAGACAACTCGTGTAGATTTAGATTTATCTCAAACAGTTTATTTGTCCGATAATTCTGATTTAACATTAGGAATAGGACTTTCTTATCTAGATATGTCTGCAAATTATGTAGGATTAAACTGGGGAAGCCAATACAATGGTGTAGATTTTGACCAGAGAGCAGCTTCAGGAGAAAGTTTTGTTGGGTATGCAGAAAAAGCATTTGATTTATCTGCCGGATTATTATACAGAGTTTTTGATGACGATTTATATCCTCTAGAGATTGGTTTATCTGCTTTTCACTTGGCAAGACCTAAACTAAATGTAGTAGGAGTGGATGGTGTAATTCCTGTTAAAGTATCTTTGAACGCCTCTAAAGAATTTAATTTTCCAAACAATAGAAATTTAGGATATAAATTTTTGGTTTTCGCAGCAATGCAGAAAAGAGCAAGAGAGATTGTTGTTGGAGGATTGTTTAGAAAAGATTTAGGTATGGTATCTAAATATACAGGATATTACAATAACATTAATGTGTATGCAGGTGCTTACTATAGAATTGGAGATGCTATTATTCCAGTTGTGAAAGTAACTGTACATAAAAAAATAACGGTAGGAGTAAGTTATGACTTAACTCTATCAAAATTATCTCAAGCAAGTTTATTTAGAGGAGGACCAGAGTTTGCTTTGTCATACATTGGACCATTCAGACCTATAGCTGTTATTTCACCTAAACATTTCGAATAAAATGAGTAAGCCACTACTTTTCATATTTGCATTTTTATTTTTTTCACTTTCCTACTCTCAAGATATGAGTAGAATAAAGGTTGTTGCGAATAAGTTAGATTTTAATACTTCCTTATCAGAAATTTCTGCTGATTATGTAGATGGGCAATTACTTTATTTTCAGAATAAAAAAGCAATTAAGAGTTACAGTCAGTATTATGACTTGTTTATGTTGGATAGTGCAAGCCTTGAATCTAAAAAAGGAGATAACAACAAAGTAAGTTTAACTGAGCAATTAACCATCATTACTAATTATCACGAAGGCCCTTGCTATGTAGATGAAATAAATAATAGGATTTACATTACGATTAGTTCTTTAGATAAAAAAGGAATGAAGCGTGAAAAGAAATTAAACACACTTAATAAGAATAGATTAAGATTGCTAGAAGGAGACTTTAAGGATGGGATAATATCTAACTTAAAAGAATTTTCATACAATAATCCAATCTATAACGTGGGGCATGCTACTTATTCTAATGCTACAAAAAGGTTGTATTTTGTTTCTACAATGCCAGGAACAATAGGGGAGAGTGATTTGTTTTATTGTGAGAAAAAAGGGGACGGATGGGCAGAACCAGTTAACCTAGGTAAAAGAATAAACTCATTAAAATCAGAACTATTTCCTTATGTAAAAAATGGAATTTTATTTTTTGCTTCGGATGGTCAAAGAAACCAAGTAGGTACAGATTTAGATTTGTTTTTTGTGAAAGAATCAGAAATTATGACGCATTTTCCTACGGAGTTGGTAGGAGCGAATACACCTAATGATGATTATGCAATTTGTTTTAATAATAACGAGTCAGAATTTGAAGGATTTTTTACTTCTAACAGAAACAATAAATTTTCTGGTAATGATGACATTTATAGTTTTACTATCACTAATGTAGATTACGATAAGAATTTCGATTTATTAGTAAAATTCACCAACAATGGCGAGTACCTAACAACAGGAACAACTACTTTGATGGATGATGAAGGAAATGAAATTTCTAGCAAGGAGATAGATAAGACTGAGTTTAATTATTATAAATTGGAAAGAGGAAAGCAATACCAAATTGCTTTTAATAATGACGAATACACTAGGTTGTTTGCTTTTCCTGTGAATTATTACAGTGGTTTTGTTTCAGAAACATTTGACCTAGAAAATGATGCAATCTTTAACGACACCTTATTAGTAGATAATATTGATGTATTGGTTGATAAATTAGATAGTACTGAAAAAGTAATTGCAAAGGTAGATCCAGTAATTGACGAGAAAAAGGTAACAGAATTGGATCCGAAAATTGAAGAGAAAAAAGAAACTGAATTAGTTGCAGTGGTTGATGATCAAAAAACGAACATCAAGGATATTACAGAAATACCTGTGGTTGTGCCTAAAAAAGACAATTTAATAAAAGATGAAGGGATTATTGAAACTGTAAAAGCAAAAACTGATCCTGTTGTAATTGACGAACCTAAAAAAGAAGTAATTAAATTTGATAGAAAAGAAAGTTTTGAAAATATCTACTTTGCTTTTGATTCTTACACGATTTATGAGTACTCTCAAAATAAGCTGGATAAACTAATCGGCTATATGAATTCGAGTAATGCCAAATACGTTATTCTTAATGCCTATACAGATTCTAGAGGATCTACAACTTACAATGATAAATTATCGGTAAAAAGAGCTTTGGCAACCAGAGAATACTTAATAGAAAACGGAATTCCTGAAGACAAAATAAAATACCAAGGTTTTGGAGAAACAAACCTTGTGAATAAATGTGGGAACGGAATTGTATGTAAAGACATTGACCACAGATTGAACAGAAGAATTGAGTTTACAATAGCTTACTAAATTTAATACAGAGAATTAGTTTTAACACTAATTCACAACAAGCCTAGTTATATTGAACCCTCCAAGAGAATTTCTCTTTGAGGGTTTTCTTTTATAGCTAACTAAGTTCAACTTTCCATATGAACTTATCGCTTTGTCAGTAATTGGAATAGCCATAGCGATATTCCAAAAAGGTAGGGTAGAGTAGAAAAAGGTAATTGGTCATCCAATAATGAAGGCTTCAATCTATTTAAGATATCGATTTTAGACGTTTTAAAGCTTCTTTTGTATTTACCTATTATTAGTGTAGCAATGAATGAAATGTAACAACCTTGGGCTTGTTTTATATAAGGCACAAAAAAAAAGGACTTGTTGTAAAAACAAGTCCTTTTAGAATTGGGTTGGGGCTAAATATAAAATTAAGCTCTTCCTAAGTCTTTAAGCATTTTTGTATGGTACATAATTGCTTGTAAAAACGTTTTGTGACTGTTGTAAGGCACGTTAAACTCTTCTGCAGTTTCCTTTACAATCTTAGATAATTTCTTGTAGTGAACGTGACAAATATTTGGAAATAAATGGTGCTCTACTTGGAAATTTAATCCTCCTACAAACCAGCTTAATATTTTTGCATCTGGTGCAAAATTACATGTAGTTTCCATTTGGTGAATTGCGAAATTGTTTTCGATAGTTAAATCATCTGTAGCTTTCACAAATTCAGTATCAGGTATTACGTGTGCAGGTTGGAATACGATAGCCAAAATAAATCCAGCAATGTAATGCATTACAAACACAAAGATAAGTACCCAGTACCAAGCAACTGGTAGTATTATGATTGGCAATACGATAATTGCTGCATAATAAACTAATTTACTTGCAATAAGAACAAGGATGTTCTTTCTGTAAGTTGTGTTAAAAGTCTTTAATAAATCTTTGTCTTTATAACGCTTAAGTTGTTGAAAATCTTTTGTTGTCATCCACATTACAGTCATCAAACCGTAAAAGAACCAAGCATATAAATATTGGTACTTGTGAATTGGTTTTCTTTCATCATCTGGAGAAAATCTTAATAAACCGATTGTACTGATGTCTTCATCATATTCGTGCACATTGGTATAAGTATGGTGCAATACGTTATGTTGTATTTTCCAGTTTAAAGCATAACCTCCTACAAGGTTTATTACTCTACCTATCCATTTGTTTACTTTGTCGTTTTTAGAATATGCTCCGTGATTTGCATCATGCATAATAGAAAGACCAATTCCAGCCATTCCTACACCCATAATTACAAACATCAAGAAGATTAACCAGAAATTAGTAACCACACCAAACATCATTATCGCGAAAGGAATGATGTATAATAAAATCATAAAAATGGTTTTTATAACCATAGTAGAATTTGCGTATTTTGTAATGTTATTCTCTTTGAAATACGCTCTTACTCTCTTGTTTAAGGTTGACGAAAAGTCTTTTCCTATTGTGTGGGAAAACCTTAAATGTTGAAGAGGTTTGTTTTTTGAACTCATATATTAACTTTTGTTGTTAATTACAAACTTACTTCTTTTTTTTCAGAGTAATCTTTTATTAACCATTTTTTAATAGGTAAAGACTGTGGATAACTTATGATTTTTATCAGTTACGACTCCCAAAAATACTGCTTCCTACACGAATCATGGTACTTCCTTCCTCTATTGCAATCTTGTAATCTCCACTCATTCCCATAGAAATTACTGTTGCATTTTTGAAGTGGTTTTGCACTTCTTTACTCATGTTTTTTAAAGTTTGAAACTCGGCTCTTACCACAGATTCATCCTCTGTAAAAGTAGCCATTCCCATTACCCCTTTAATGTTTATGTTTTTCAATTCTGCAAAATCATTATTTGCAATAAACTCATGAAATAGGGCAAGAGTTAATCCAAATTTAGTTTCTTCCTTTGCAATATGAAACTGTAGTAAACAGTCTATTACTCTTTCGTTTCTTAGAGCTTGTTTATTTATTTCTTGCAAAAGTTTCAAACTATCTACTCCGTGAATTAAACCTACAAAAGGAGCAATTTTCTTTACTTTTTTGCTTTGTAAATGTCCTATCATGTGCCACTCAATATCTTTGGCAAGTGTCTCGTGTTTTTCAACTAATTCTTCTACTCGGTTTTCTCCAAATTTTCTTTGTCCTGCTTGGTACAAAACTTCAATATCTGCCATAGGTTTTGTTTTGGAAACTGCTACCAAAGTTACCGAAGAAGGCAAAGGAGATTTTATGTTTTCTAAGTTGTTAATTAATTGATTATTCATACTAAAATTATTTTTTACGATTTTTTATAACACTCACTATCAAAAATACGCCACATACAGTTGCCAATACATGAAACAGAGTTTGGTAGCCTGTAGCTTGATAAGTGCTGCTCACCATTGCACCAATTAGGAATATTCCTGCCAGTAGTCCAAATAACAATTGCTGACCCACAGCATAGAGTTTATTGGTGTTACTATCCAAGTTTGAAATTTCAAATTCCAATTCGCCTTGGTTGGCTTTAGATAAATAAGCATCTATTTTTTTTGGTAAAGCAAATAGGGTAGTAGCTTGGGTTTTTAGGGTATCTACAATTATTTTTTGTAATCCTCCATCTTTCAATACTAGTTTTTTGAGGTAGGGTTTTACCGTACTCATAGCTTTGTATTCTGGAGCTATGGTAGTACATATTCCATACAATAAAAGAAGCGTTCTTTCCAGTAATATCCAATCTTTAGGAACATCAAGACTTGTGGTAAGCTCTTTTAAACTCAGTTTTTTTTGCAATTTGAATAAGCTCGATTCTTTGATGTTTTCAAAATTGAAGCTTTCCATATTTATACCATCTTGCAAGAACTCGGTAAGTGCTTCTACAATCTGTTTGGTGGCTTTGTCGTTTGTTTTTTCCTTACTTATGAATTCCATTTTTTGCAGGCATTCCATAATTTTGTCATTGTCCTTGGCCAATATCGCTTGAATAAATGGAGGGATATTTGCTCGCATTTCTTCTTTTAATTCGCCCACAGCACCAAAATCAAGAATAATAAGATTTCCTTCTTTGTTTATCATCAAATTCCCAGGGTGAGGATCTGCATGATACACCCCATGGTTCATGAGCATTTCGCAATATGTAAATACCAATCTCTCTGCAATCTCATTGGAGTTTATTCCCCATTCTGCCATTTGTACGGTATCGGTAATTTTTACTCCTTCATAAAAAGTAGCCGTTAAGATAAGCGGAGAGCTATATGCACTGTGAATCGTAGGAATCAAAACTCCCTTAATTTCTTTACAGTTCTCCTTTATTTCTTGCATTCTACTTGCTTCTTTGGTGTAATCAAGCTCTTCGTAAATCATCAGTTTCACCTGATTAAATGCGTGGTCTAATCCATTTACCTTGAAGAAAAAGCTGATTTTTTTGTGAAGCCTTTCAATGATATCCAAATCTACTTTTGCCAAATCTTTAATGTAGGGATGCTGAATTTTTACAGCCACTAGTTCTCCCGTTTTTAGTTTTGCTTTGTGCACTTGCCCTATAGAGGCAGAGGCAATAGGAGTTTCGGCAAATTCGGCAAATAGATTCTCTAGCGAATCATTTAGTTCGTTTTCTATACTTTTTTTAGTAATAGCAAACGGGGAATGAGGAGTTTTGTCTTGAAGGGATTCTAAGGCTTCGCCAAATTCCTTGGGAATTACACCCGATAGTATAGATAATAATTGTCCTACTTTGATGAATAAACCATTCAATTCTAAAATGGTTTCTTTAATTCTAATTGCGTTTTTGTTGTGAAGAACAATTAGTTTTTTCTGATAAGAGTCAGAAGAGATTAATTTCTTTAAAATTCTTAATTTCAAATAGCTACCAATAATTTTAAAGGCAAGGCCAAATGCTTTTTTTCTTCTTTTACTTGGATTTAGAATCATAGGTAATGGGATTGGATCCAGTTATTTTCTAACTCAATACAAAGGTAATAAACTTGAATAAGGATAACCCAAGAATTGAAAGAATAGTACACGACTTATTCCTATTTAAGAATTTTTAGGATTTGATAAATCTCAAAGCTTTCCCTTATTCCCTTTTTTTCTTTTTTGATGGAACGACCTTCGGGTTTTTATCACTTTGTATCTAAAATCATCATAAAATAAACTCGCAAGAAGAATTACAGCACCAATGCTTAGTGTGTTTAGTCCCAATCCTATTTTGGAGAAGAAAAAACCACCTATTAATCCTCCCACAAAAAAGAAAGTAATGATGTATAACCTCAGTTTTATATTTGCCTTGAGCAATTTCTTTTGACTCTTGTATTTCTTGAAGAATAATTGAGATACATCAATTCCCAAATCGGTAAACAAACCTGTGAGGTGAGTGGTTCTTACTACTGCATTGGATATTTTTGTTACAAATGAGTTTTGTACACCCATTGCAAACAGCAACAAGCAAATAACAAGATCGGCAGAGAAAGGTTGAATAAAATTGCTTAAAACTCCTATCGTAAATAAGATAAAAGCTTCGAGCAGGGTGGGCAATAGAAATACATTTATCTTTTTGCTTTCTCGGTATTTTTCTATCAAAAAACTAGAGAGAAAAGAACCGATTAAAAAAGAGAAAATATAAAGGAAAAATAAGAATCCTTTCCAAAACTGAAACTGGGTAATGTCATTTATAAATAAAGCAAAATGACCGGTTACATTAGTCGTTAATTGACTAAAAGCAAGGAATCCTGTAATGTTTACAATTCCTGCCACGAAAGATAAAATCGTAGCAATCCTAAGGTTGTGTTTTAATGTTCTGCTTTTGCCTTGGTGTCTAAACATATACTAAGTATTGGTTAGTGGTGTGGCTCATGCTGTGATTATTCGCAGTCTACTGCATGATCCAATAGTTCGCTATTTTCTAGCTTAAAATTAAGGGCTCGGTTTAGTTCTAATTCCTCTTTTCCTGTTTCGGGATTGTACTCTAGGTCGTAGAACTGAAACGTAAGCGTTTTTCCTTTTTTCAATAAATTGATAAATTCTTGTAGCCCTTTTTCGTCCGATTTTTCAAATGGATTAGCCGTTTCCACTTCATCTATAAGGATAACTGTTTTCTCGAATCGCTCATCTCTTGAATTCGTAAAATCTATTCTTCCGTAGTTTCCATCTCTGTAATTGTTCGAGTATTCGATTAAGAAATTAGGCTTTTTACCTTCTTGTTTGCAAGTGATACGGAATAACAAAACGTACTCTTTGTTGGATAAATTGAGTAGGAATTTTCTCTCGGCATACTCCATCAATTCCCAACCGTTATTTTGGTAAGAGTACATATTTTTTGAAGTGAGAACAGTAGGGGTAACCACAGAATCATTTTCGCTAGATTGCGAAAAAGCAACAAAACTAGAAACGATAAATAAGATAGAAAAGAAATAATTCTTCATTGCGTAGCGGTCTTTTTGTGATTCAAAATCTACTGCAATTTGTGGATTTATTAGCCGAGTTGTTTCTTATTGCGAGACAAAGCGATTAATCCAATTATTGGCCCAATTGCTAATAGAGTATAAATGTAAGTAGAATCTATGGAAGTAAGCAATAGATTGAGGATTTGTATGCTCACAATTGTTACCGCAAATCCAATACAATTTACTAAGGTTAGTGCAGTTCCGGTCATTTCTGGAGTAGTGTTTTGTGCTACTAACGTAGAGAATAGAGGAGAATCTGCTACTACTACCATTCCCCAAAACAACAAAAATGCAAGAAACACAGAGGGCGAACCCACCAAGAATAGCAAAGGAGAAACTAAGCAACACACTCCCGAAAGGAATAAGGAAGTAAAGGCAATTTTTTTTGTTCCCAATCTTGTGGCAAGGAATCCTGAGAGTACACTGGCAATTCCTCCAATGGCAATAACAGAAAACGACCAAAGAGGAATACTAAATACAGCAGTAGGGTGAAGCGCTTGGTAAGTGCTAAGAATGAAAGGAACAAATGCCCAAAAAGCATACAACTCCCACATGTGACCAAAATAACCAAGGGCAGCCGCACTAAAATTTCGGTTCTTAAACACACCAAAACAAGCAGAGATATTCAATTTTTTTCCTGGTTTACGAAAAGGACCATCAGGAACGGTACTCATGAGGATACCACCCAATACGGCAAGAGTAGAAGTGAGGATAAGCACATATTTCCAAGGAAAGGAATGAGTAAGGTCTTTTGCCAAATGAGGAAATGCAGTACCAATAACCAAAGCACCCACCAAAAAGCCTAGGGTTTTTCCTAGTCCTTTTTCGTAATAATCTGCGGCTATTTTCATTCCTACGGGGTAGATTCCTGCAAGAAAAAAACCGGTAGTAAAACGGAGCAAAAGTATACTATACAAATTGTTGCCTTCCCAAATTATACCTGCATTGAAACCTGCACCTAGCAAAGCACAGACCAAAAACACTTTGGAAGGAGAAAATTTATCGGCAATAGTTAAGAGCGCAAAGATTAGAGTACCTAAGATAAACCCAAACTGAACCGAAGAAGTGAGGTGAACGCCATCAGTGGGATGAAGCTGAAAATTGAGAATGAGTTCGCTCATTACTCCATTGCCCGCAAACCACAAAGAAGTGCAACAGAACTGTGCAATTACAATGATGGGCAGTATTAGTTTGGATTGTTTCATACAAGGCGCTAGCGTATTCTTTATTGAACGGACTTAGAGGAATTGCCTTACGGGAGGGTTAGTAGAAGAAGAGTTGGTGATTAAAAAGTTATTAATTTTCGATTAAGCACTAAGCCAAAACTTTTTATTTTGTTTTATCTCTTTCGTTCTAAAGCCAAATTAAAAAGACTTGGTGGACTTTATAAATAGGCATAAACCTTTCGGACTAGCACTTACCAGCTATGTTTTATACATAATGTTAGAAAATGTCTATTTTTCAGGTGTTCCTATTTCTTTTCCTTCTATATTAATAATTGATGTAAACGAAGATTTAATTAATATTCCTTTTTTGTAATATTCACATTTTTCAAATTCGCTTTTTTCGTTATAATACTTCCATACAGAATCCTTTTTGCCGTCATTATAATAACCGGAAGATTTAATCACACCATTACCAAACCAATTTGACCATTTTCCAATTTTCCAAAAGTCAAACTCGGATGTTTTAACATTATATTTGTTAAAATATGTCCCTTCAGATTTTTTAAAACCGTTCAAATAATAATATGAATGAAAACTTGTAGTATCGGAAGTGTTAAGAAATCTTTTTTTTAAATTTCTATTGTTGTAATAAAAGTATGAATCTAATTGGTTTCCTGATTCAAAATAACACTTGTAAACTATATCACCTGATTTATTATATCTAAAATATGGTCCTTGTCTAGTTCCATTTGTGTAGTTTCCTTGAGCTTCAATTTCAGGTCGGAAATAGGTATATTTTCCGTGTAAAATGTTATTCTTTAAAGTGAACTTACAGAAAAAACTACTGTCTATAATTTGTATCCAAATTCCGTTAGAAAAAGATTGATTTGGTTTGTTGAAATAAGAGAAATTTTCCATTTTTAAACTATCAGGTAAAACAAAACAGGTATCATCCTCATGAATAAATAGTTTTGGTTTTTGCCCAAATCCATTCACCTTTAAACTGAAAAATAAAAGAAGTATAATCGCTTTTTTCATGATGTTTGCTATATCATTTGTTATGCACAGATTTTATTTAACTTCAACAGGTAAAATGAGCCAATTAACGTCTTCGCATTTTTCAATATTTTCTTTTCGTTTCAGTTTAAGGTCTGAATTGTCAACTCGGTTTTTAATCTCTTTTATAATTTCAGTATAAATCTCAGGTACAGACATTTTTGTATCAGAATCATAATGGCTAAACACTGATTTGTCAGATTTCTTCCATATTGTTGATCTCACAATTAAATATTTTTCAAAGGAATTCTTAGTTGAATCATAAAAAACTTCCAAAAAGACTTTGCCATAATATTTTGAGTTCTCTATTGTCAGGTTAGGTAATTGTCCTATCAGTTCATAGCAATTAATTATAGAATCAGTCGTTCCATCATTGTCTTGGTTTTTAGTCGGGTTTCTGTCAACACAACTACAAAAAAATGAAAATATTAAAATTGTCAGTATTGTCAGTATTGTCGGTAAAGTTTTCATGTTTGCTGCAATAAATTTTTGCATAACGTTAAATATATGGCAAGTTGGGCAGAAAATAAGTATTACTTTCAGTTTAGCCACAAGCCAAATCTTTTTATTTTGTTTTAATTTTTTTCTTTAATACCAAATCAAAAGATTTGGCGACTTTGCAAATAGACACATACCTTTCGATTAAACACTAATCGCCCAATTTGCTATATATAGTGTTCTAAGCCGTTTTGTTATTTTTCCATCCTCTTTTCTCAAAACTTCTCACATTTGAAGTGCTTTTAATTGAGTTTAAATATTCCGCAAGAGTTTTTAATTCAGTATCATTTTGTTTTCCCTCAAAAGCTGTCACATAAATTGCGTTTCCATAATTATCTTTTGTCTTTTCAGGAGAATCGTCTACCATCAATATCTGCTCAATTGAAAACCCTTGTTTTTTTACTTTTTTAAGTCTTTTTTCGTGAACGTATTCATCAAGTTCATAATCTCTTTTAGTTGTACAACGAGTTCTACCCCAAACAAATTCAAACTTAATACTTGGAGGTTTTATTCTTTCAACTATTTCTTCAACATATTTATCGTCAGCAGAGGACCAAACAGCTAATTTAAAATCAGCACTCATAGACTCCAGAAACCATTCAAGGTGTGGTCTTCGATAAATAAAATAGTCAGCATACTGAAAGTCAAAATCAATTTCGAGTTTTCTTTCAGTTGCATGAATTAGAGTTTCGTCTAAATCCAATACTAATAATATTTTATTTTCAATTTCCAAATTTAGGTAATGGCTTAGAACAACAGTATATAGTTAACAGTATACTCTATATCGCGGGATATAGTTTACTAGCTTTATAGGTAGTTGTTTTGTTATGAGACAAATATAGATAAATAAAATAAACTTTTTCTTTTATGAAAAAGTATGGCATGAGTTATTGCTCAGTCCAAAAGAAGTAGAATCTTTGGATTGTAAGTAGTAGTGGGAGGTGAGGGAGTTTTTTCTTAGTAAGAAAGAAGAATAACTGTTTACAACTAGTTAATAATTAGTAATATTATCTTTTATTCGTTCTCGTAATCGTGCACAAAAGTGATAAGCGGACTGCTCGCCATCAGGTTAGGATTTGTACCTTCAATTCCCTCAGGAATTGGCTGATTGCGTTTTTTGTAATACGATTCCCAGCTAGGCATTGGGTTTCCTGTGCTGTCGTTAAAAGTCATTGGGTGAGTAAGAAAAGGAATAGAATCTTTGGGTAAATCTTGAGTAGAGAACATTTTATACACTAATTCGGAGCAATAATAAGAAGAATCGTCCCACAAAAACACTTCATCATAAGGTGTATTTAATCTTTCTAGTCCGTAAGTTATAGCCGTAGCAATATAGGGCTGGTAATAGCTGTCTAGTCTGGCTACAGTAGTCTGCGATTTGTTCAATTTGTTTGTATGCCTGTCTAGGAATTTTTGTAAAGGAGTTTGGCAAATTCCTTTTTTAGGTATGGCTTCTACTACAAACCATTTTCCTTCTTTTTGCATGGCAATCCCCACATGCGAATAGTTTTTTGCCAAGGCAGTAGCCGTTACATCTTTTATGGCATTGTCTATTTCATCTGTCCCTGTATTTTGAAACAATATGTCTCCTTGTTGCATTTCAAATTTATTGTTTGTTTTATTGCTGTTGCAACCAAACAAAACAAAGGAAAATAGAAGAAGAAAACTAGCTTGTTTTAGGGTTTTATTCATGGTGATTTTATTTAAAAACGAATATAGAGGTTTCCACTAAATTATAGTTCCCAAAAAGACAGAATAATTTGGCGAATGGGTAGTGAAATTCGTTAGAAAATGAAGAAAATTAGAAGGAGAGGGGTTGGGAATTCTTCCTATTTCTCCATTACAGAGATGTACTCTGCTTTTGGGTTGATATTTTATAAAAATGCCAAACAGATTTTTCTCATCAACTAATTTTTTAAAATTAGCTGTGTCCATCTATTTGGCATTAATATGCTATGCTTATATATTATTTTACGATTTATGGCTAGCTAGCCATTTTAAAATCGTTTTATTCGTTTCTTCGGGAAGTTCTTGCTGTATACAATGACCACAATCTAAACTAACTACTTCTACATTAGGAACAAAATCTGTTAAATTTTCAGATTTAGGAATCATATCTTGGTTTCCATAAATCATAAGTGCAGAGTGTTTAATGATAGGATTCACATCTGTCAATAAATGCCAATTTTGGTCAAGATTTCTATACCAATTTATTCCTCCTGTAAATCCAGATTTTTCGAAAGCAGAAACATAAACAGCTAACTCACTTTCGCTCATTATTGGGTCTCCAAGTGATTTTTCTGCTTTTGCAAGATTAATCATCATCATACCTGGTTCAGGCATTGCAAGAGGTACATTTTTTCGGAACAAATTACCAAGAAATTGAGATTTGTTTTCATCCAAAATAGCATCTGCGACTCCTACTTGTCTATTAAAGTGAACAAAATAATTATCTGGTCCAAATATTTCTTCCATAAACTCTATCCATGGTTTTTCTCCTCTTTGCATATAGGGTAAAGCCAAATTTATTATTTTATTTACTTTCTCAGGATGTAATAATGCTAGACTCCAAACAATATTAGCACCCCAATCGTGACCTATAAAGGTAGCTTTTTCATATCCGTAGTGGTCGAGTAGAGCAACTAGGTCTCCTGTTAAATTTTCAATACCATAAGCTGATATTTCCGTTGGCCAAGATGATTTTCCATAACCTCTTTGGTTTGGAACAATAACGTGATAGCCAGCTTTAACTAGTTCGGGGATTTGAAAACGCCAAGAAAATGCGTTTTCTGGAAACCCGTGGCAAAGTACAATGGGATTACCTGTATTTTGTTTACCTGCTTCAAAAACTTCTAATTCTATACCATTGATAGAAATCATTGTGGAAATTGGAAATTCAATCAAATTGAATTTTTTGTTAATTACGTTTGTCATATTTTTTATTGTTTAAAATGAATATGATGCAAAAGTAAATTGGGTCTATGACAGCCTTATGGCAAGGGTCAAAAATAACTAATGATATTTATCAAAATATTCCTGTAAAGTCATATTGTGAGGTTCAAAATTTTCGGATAAAATTTCCATTTTCTGAATTCTATCAGGTCTAAAAAAACGAAATTCATTACGCAAACGACACCAAGCTACTAAATACCAATTTGTTGAATTTATAATGGCAAAAGGCTCTATGAGTCTTGTTGTTACTGTATTTTCCTTGTTTGTGTAATCTATTCGCACAAGGTTATAATTAGTAAGTGCGTTTTGTAAATCGGATAGATTGTCACTGTTTTTTACTTGATTTTTAACTTCGTTATATTGCGTTCTATCAGTAAGTAAATTTGCTTTATCTTTTATACTATACTTTAAAATTGATTTGATTTTATCAATAGCTTCCGAATAATCTTTTACGAATGAAGCATCCTTGCTATTTAAGACTAACTGTTCTGCAAGAATTAAGGCATTTGCTTGTTTTTCGGTAAACATTACTGGAGGTATTTTATAACCTTCCATTAGTGTATATCCTTTTCCTTCTTCTGTCAAAATAGGCACACCAGCTTGTTCCAATGCTTTTACATCTCGGTAAATTGTCCTTTTGCTAACTTGAAATTTTTGAGATAATTCAGTTGCTGTAATAATTCGCTTCGTCTGAAATTGAATTAACATGGCTGTTAATCTAGACAATCTATTTACTTCGGTATATTCCATTTTTAATGTAATTACAGTATTTTAAATTAAAAATATAATTTTGGCACTGGTTTAGTTAACTAAAATAAATTCTAATTAGTTTTTTGTTCTAAAACGAATATAGAGGTTTCCACTAAATTATAGTTCCCAAAAAGACAGAATAATTTGGCGAATGGGTAGTGAAATTCGTTAGAAAATGAAGAAAAGTAAGAGGAGAGGGATTAGGATAAATGCTTAATCCTCAAACTGAATTTCGTATAAATTCTTGTAGATACCATTCTGAGCAAGAAGCTCTTCGTGGTTTCCTTGTTCCATTAGTTTTCCTTTGTCCAGTACAATGATTTTATCTGCATTTTTAATGGTAGATAATCTGTGAGCAACCAAAATAGAAGTTCTTCCCTTGGTTAGTTTCTCAATGGCAGTTTGAATAAGTTCTTCTGTTTCGGTATCGATACTAGAAGTGGCTTCGTCCAAAATAAGAATCTTAGGGTTGTAAACATAAGCTCTCACAAACGAAATTAATTGCCTTTGCCCTGTAGATAATGCTGCACCTCTTTCTTTTACATTGTAATCGTAATCTCCTGGCAATTTCATGATAAAATCATGTAACCCTACAAATTTGGAAGCTTCTATCACTTGTTCTCTGGTAATAGTAGGATCTTTTAGGGTGATGTTGTTCAAGATAGAATCTGAAAATAAAAATACATCTTGCAATACAACAGCAATGTTTTGTCTGATGTCTTCAAGCGTGAGCTCTCTCAAATCTTTTCCATCAACCGTTATGCTTCCTTTTTGGTATTCATAAAAACGGCTCAAGATATTGATAATACTAGATTTCCCTGCACCAGTAGCTCCTACAAATGCTACAGTTTGTCCTGCTGCAATATCAAAAGAAATATCTTTTAAGATATAATCGGGATCATTGTAGGCAAACCACACGTTTTTAAATGAAACTTCTCCTTTAAAAGTTGTGTTGGTAGGACCTTCACTTTTGGAGTTAATAATTTGGTTATCATCCAAAACTTCAAAAATATTTTTGGCTCTCACCAATCCTCTTTGTATCACATTAAATTTATCGGCAAGCATTCTAATAGGTCTGTACAGCATATTTACCCAAAGAATAAATGCAATTAATTGTCCTGTACTGGCCTCATCTATTGGGCGATCTATTATTTGATAAGAGGCATAAAAGATTACAAAAGCAATAGAAATGGAGCTCAAAATCTCTACCACAGGAAAGAAGATAGAATAGGCCCAAACGGACTTAATGTGTGCGTTTCTGTGCCCTTTGTTTATTTCTGTAAATTCCTTGTATTCATTTTGTTCACGAGAAAAAAGTTGAAGAATACTCATTCCTGTAATTCTTTCTTGTACAAACGTATTCAGTTTAGATACCTGCGAACTTTCTAGTTGGTAGGCTTTTTTGATCGCATTTTTAAAAATATTGGTTGCCCAAAATAGGAGGGGAAGAGGCAATAGAATCATAAGGGCAAATACCCAGTTTTCTATAAACATAAAGGTAATAACAAGAATAAGCCCAAGTAAATCTCCGGCTATGGTAATAATCCCGTTAGAGAAAATTTCGGAAGCCGCTTCTACATCAGAAACTAATCTAGTAACCAATTTCCCTATTGGGTTTTTGTCAAAATATTGAGTTTTGAATTGGATAATGTGATTGAATAGTTTCTCACGAATATCTGCAATAATGTTTTGTCCAATTAAATTGGTGTAATACACGGTTGCAAACCTCAAAAGAGCTTCAATAATCACAGTACCCAAAGCCACAATTGTCCAATACAAAAATCCGTTATCTGGCGCTAAAGAAGTATTGAAATCATCTAGCAGGCCAGAGGCCCCTTTGAAACTAGATGATTTCATTACAAATTTATCTATCATAAAACCAATAATAATGGGTCTTATGGGTGCTAAAATTGAATTTAGTATGGTACCAGAAACGGTTAGCCAAAACATCAATTTATATGGTTTCTGAAAAACCATAATTCTTTTCAGTAGGCTTATATTTTTTGTTTCGCTCAAATTATTATGATATTGCTTTTATCAAGTCTTGTTTAGTAATAATGCTGTAAGAATCATCTTCATTTTGTACCATTACAGCTGCATTTTCTTTGGTAATCATTTTAGATATGTCTTCCATTTTTGTGTTCAATGCCACTACAGGAAAAGCAGGAGAAAGAATAGACTCTATGCTGTCTCTCTTTGCATCAGGGCTGTTGAATAAATGATTGATAATATTAGTTTCGCTAATAGAACCTACAATTTCTTTTCCATTGAATACAGGAAATTGAGAAATACTAAATCTAGCCATTTTCTCAACTACAGAACTAATTGATTCGTCATGATTTGCTATCACTAAGTTTCCTTCTGTGCTAATGATGTCTTGAGCCGTAGTTTCTTTGTTTTCTACAAATCCTCTTTCTTTCATCCAGTCTTGGTTAAAGAATTTACCTACGTATCTACTTCCGTGGTCATGAAACAGTACAACAACCACATCATCTTTCTTGAACATGTGTTTCATTTGCAACATTCCTTTTACCGCAGAACCTGCAGAGTTTCCAACAAAAATCCCTTCTTCTTTGGCAATTCTTGGTGTCATGATTGCAGCATCTTTATCCGTTACTTTCTCAAAATGATCAATAACACTAAAGTCTACGTTTTTTGGTAAAATATCTTCCCCAATTCCTTCCGTTATATAAGGGTATATTTCTGCTTCGTCAAAAATTCCAGTTTCGTGGTATTTTTTAAATACCGAACCATACGTATCTATTCCAATAATTTTTATGTCTGGATTTTTTTCTTTCAAATATTTCCCAACTCCAGAAATAGTTCCTCCAGTACCAACACCAACAACAAAGTGAGTGATTTTTCCTTCAGTTTGTTCCCAAATCTCTGGACCAGTACTTTCGTAATGAGCAGCTCTGTTCGATAAGTTATCGTATTGGTTCACGTACCAGCTATTTGGTGTTTCTTCAGCCAATCTTTTTGATACACTATAATAAGACCTTGGGTCATCTGCATCTACGTTAGTCGGACAAACTACAACTTCGGCACCTACAGCTCTCAAGATATCCATTTTCTCTTTGGATTGCTTGTCGCTCAATACGCATATTAATTTATATCCTTTAATGATACAAGCCAAGGCAAGTCCCATACCAGTATTACCAGAAGTACCTTCTATAAGTGTTCCACCAGGTTTAAGGTTTCCATTTTTCTCAGCATCCTCAATCATTTTCAAGGCCATTCTGTCTTTTACAGAGTTTCCTGGATTAGTAGTTTCAACTTTAGCCAATACCAATGCATCAATTTCTTTAGTTAATACATTAAGTTTAACTAAAGGAGTGTTTCCAATGGTTTCAAGAATATTATTGTAGTATTTCATAGGATTTTTGGGTGTCTTTCTGTTTAATATTTTGCAAATATATACAATTGTTTGTTTAGATTCTTTAATCCAAATTAAGATTAATCCACAAATATGAATTCTTCTTATTTAGATTGATTATAAATAGGCAAATGTTGTAGTGACAGAGCAAAAAATAGGGGTAAGAATTATTAAATAATTTTTCCTTTTCATAAGTTTGCATTCTAAATGTAGAATTACATCAAATGGCAAAAGCTATAAAAATTAAAAAAGGTCTAGACCTTAAAGTAAAGGGGAAACCCGAATTAACAATTAGTGAAGTTTCAAACTCATCTCACTACTCTGTAAAACCTGCTGATTTCCCATCACTTACACCTAAAATGGTTGTAAAGGTTGGAGATAAAGTAAAAGTAGGAACACCTATATTTCATGACAAATACCGTGAGGCCATAAATTATGTGTCGCCAGTAAGTGGAGAGATAGAAGGTGTGGTAAGAGGAGCGAAGAGAAAAATCTTGGAAGTGCTTATAAAAGCAGACAAAGATTTTACTTTTGAATCGATAGACACTAGTGGAGATACAAAAGAAACAATTCTTAAAAGTGGATTGTGGCCTTGCATAAAGCAAAGACCGTTGGATATAGTGGCAGATTATAATAAATCACCTCTTGCTATCTACGTGTCAGGTTTTGATTCGGCTCCATTAGCTCCAGATTATGAATATATCCTTAAGGATAAAAAATCTGAGTTACAAGCAGGATTTGATGCTTTGGCTAAATTGACTAAAGGAAAAGTAAATGTAACAATTGAAGCTGCAGGAAAAAACACAAGTATTTTTTCTGGAGTAACAGGAATTGAATTACATACTATCAATAGCAAACATCCGGCAGGAAATGTGGGAACACAAATTCATGCAATTGCTCCTATTAATAAAGGAGAAACTGTGTGGACAATTAATGCAGTAGATGTAGCAAGAATTGGAACCTTAATGACTAAAGGAACAATTGATACAACTAAGGTAGTTGCATTGACTGGGTCGGAAGTTAAAGCGCCAGCATACTACAGATTAGTATCAGGAGCAAAAATGGCTGATTTGGTAGAAGGAAAAATCAGTTCTGAAAACGTAAGGTATATCTCAGGAAACTTATTGACAGGTGAAAATGTTGGTAAAGAAGGATTCTTAGGATTTTACGAAAATCAAGTAACAGTAATTCCAGAAGGAGATCAACATAAATTCTCTTTCACAGAAGGATGGATGGCTCCAGGATTTACTAAATTATCTAATTCTCAAACATTCTTATCTAGTTTGCTTCCAAAAAAAGCATACGATATTGATACGAATACTAACGGAGAAGAAAGAGCATTTGTAATGTCAGGACAATATGAAAAGGTATTCCCTTTTGATATTTACCCAGTACAATTATTAAAAGCAGTAATTACAAACGATATCGACAAGATGGAAAAACTTGGGATCTACGAAGTAGCTCCAGAAGATTTTGCCTTGTGTGAATTTGTATGTACTTCAAAGATAAATTCTCAGCAAATAATTAGAGACGGATTAAAAGTAATTGAGGAAGAGTGTATGTAACTCTTTATTCTATTAATAAACCTTATAAAATAATATGAAATTTTTAAGAAATTTTTTCGATAAACAGTATGAAAAAGTGGGTCACAAGTGGCATCCTTTGGTGGAGTCATTTGACACGATACTTTTTACGCCAAATCATACAACAAAATCTGGAGCTCACATTAGAGATGCAGTAGATTTGAAAAGAACAATGATGTTCGTAATCTTGGCAATGGTTCCTTGTTTACTTTTTGGAATGTGGAATGTAGGAGAACAACATTTTGTTATGTTGGGTGAATCTGCAGAATTTGGAGACAAGTTTTTACACGGAGCATTAAGAGTATTGCCAATCGTAGCCGTATCTTACGGAGTAGGATTAGCAGTAGAGTTCATTTTTGGAATAATAAAAGGACACTCATTACACGAAGGATACTTAGTGTCGGGAATGTTAATTCCATTGATTATGCCAGTAGATACTCCACTTTGGATGGTGGCAGTAGCAGTTGTTTTTGGTGTAGTAATAGGAAAAGAGGTATTTGGAGGAACAGGAATGAACGTAGTGAATGTAGCCTTAACAACAAGAGCTTTCTTATTCTTTGCTCACCCAACTTCTATGTCTGGTAATACAGTATGGACTTCAGGATTTGGTGCAGCTAAAGCAGATGCAGCAGTAAAAATTGCTGATGGATATACAGGAGCAACACCTTTAGGAGAATTAGCTTCTATGACTACAGATAACCCAGCTTACGAAAGTATTACAGATTTCACTACAAATGGAATTACAATGGCTAGAGCATTAACTGGTGATTATTTAGGATCTATAGGAGAAACTTCTACAATCGCTATTTTAATAGGATTAGGATTTTTGTTACTAACAAGAATCGCTAGTTGGAGAATAGTTGTTTCATTCTTCTTAGGAGGATTTGTAATGGCTTCTATCTTCAATTTAGTTGCAGGAGACAATGCATATATGCAGTTGCCAGCAATTCACCAATTGTTATTAGGAGGATTTATGTTCGGGATGGTATTTATGATTACTGATCCAGTAACAGCTTCACAAACAAGCAAAGGAAAATGGTTTTATGGATTTTTAGCAGGATTTTTAGCAATTCTTATTAGAGTTGCAAACCCAGCTTATCCAGAAGGAGTAATGCTTGCGATATTAATTGCAAACGTAACAGCACCTTTAATTGACCACATGGTAATTAATTCAAACATTAAAAAAAGAGAAAAAAGACTAGCTAAAGCATCAGCTTAATTTTCAATTTAAAAAAAAATTACAATGAGTATAAATAAAGAAGGAAACGGATATACTTTAATCTTTGCAATTATAATGGTAGTTGTAGTAGGAGGATTATTGGCATACATAGCCTCATCTCTTAAGCCAATTCAACAAGAAAACGTGAAGAATGAGAAAATGCAAAATATTCTTCAGTCAATTGGTATTGATGAAACAAAATCTGTAACAAGAGACGAAGCTGGAGCAATATTTAACGATTACATTACAAAGAGAATAGTATTGGATTATGACGGAAATGTAATTTCTGAATTATCTAGTGCAGACCCAATTAAAGATAAAAATGAATTGGATGCTTTTAATGTAGACGTAAGAAAGTATTACAACAACTTAACTGGATTAATGAAAAAATTCCCAGAAGGAGGTGCAGAATATGAAGCAGGATTGAAAGAAGCAGGAATTACTTATCCAATGTTTGTGTGTGAGAAAGATGGTGAAACATTTTACATCACATATTTCAGTGGAAAAGGACTTTGGGATGATATCTGGGGATATATTTCATTGAGAGAAGACGGAAGAACAATTAACGGAACTGTATTTGACCACAAGGGAGAAACTCCAGGTTTAGGATCAAAAATGACAGAAGCTGTATTTAACAATGATTTCGTAGGTAAAGTAATTACTAATGAAGAAAACGAATACAGACCAATAAAAGTGATTAAGCCAGGTAACGAACGTAAAGAATATGAAGTTGCAGGATTAAGTGGAGCTACATTTACAGCAGTAGGAGTAGAAGAAATGATGAAAAGATCATTGTCTGTTTACAACAAATACTTTGAAAATAATAGAGTAGAAGCACCAGCAGTAATAGAAAACGTAACTGATTCATCTATGATGGATTCTACTTATTTAGATTCTATGGCTCAATTAGTAATTGATACTAACGCTATATTGGCAAATAACTAATTTTTTAAAGAATAAAAACAAAAGATATGTCTGAAACAAAAGAAGCTTTGTTCTCAAAAAAGAATAAAAAATTAATATCGGATCCACTAAACCTTAACAACCCTGTTACTATTCAAGTATTAGGAATTTGTTCTGCATTGGCAGTAACAGTACAAATGGATAATGCCTTTGTAATGTCTATAGCGGTAATGTTTGTATTGATCTTAGGAAACTTAATAGTTTCATTAATGAGAAATATGATTCCTACAAAAATCAAGATTATTGTACAATTAGTAATTGTAGCAGCACTTGTAATTATAGTAGATCAAGTTTTGAAAGCATTTGTATATGATGTTTCTAAATCTTTATCTGTATTTGTAGGATTGATTATTACCAACTGTATTATTATGGGAAGACTAGAAGCATATGCTCTTGGTAACAAACCATGGGGATCAGTACTAGATGGATTAGGAAACGGATTAGGATATGGATTAATCTTAATGGTAGTTGCTTTCTTCAAAGAATTATTTGGATCAGGAAGTGTATTTGGATTCCCTGTATTTGGAGACAGTATAGAAAAAACAGGATTATATTCTATAGGATATGAAGATAATGGATTGATGTTATTACCTCCTTCATCTTTGATTTTGGTAGCACTTTACATTTGGGTTCAAAAAAGTAAAACACCAAGTCTAATTGAAGAAAACTAAATAGAACACAAAAAGAATTAATATATAAAAAATGGAATTATTTAAATTATTTATTAGAGCAGCTTTTGTTGACAACATGGTATTCACGTTCTTCTTCGGAATGTGTTCTTACTTAGCTGTATCAAAAACGGTAAAAACAGCTTTTGGATTAGGATTAGCTGTAATATTTGTATTGGTTGTAACAGTACCAGTCAATTATTTATTAGAGTCATATATCCTTAAGGATGGCGCTTTGGCTTGGTTAGGTGCAGAGTATGCAGATGTTGATTTAAGTTTCTTAAGTTTCATCATGTTTATCGCAGTAATTGCATCTATTGTACAATTGGTAGAAATGTTGGTAGAGAAATTCTCTCCAGCACTTTATGGAGCA
This sequence comes from uncultured Flavobacteriales bacterium, assembly GCA_964021785.1. Classification (GTDB taxonomy): domain Bacteria; phylum Bacteroidota; class Bacteroidia; order Flavobacteriales_D; family CAJJDF01; genus CAJJDF01. The sequence continues at coordinate 7,126 of CAXIAX010000002.1, read as the reverse complement.
CTAGGAATCTTCTTACCACTTATTGCAGTAAACTGTGCAATTCTTGGGGGATCATTGTTTATGCAACAAAAGAACTTTCCATCAGTAGGTCATGCTACGATATATGGATTAGGATCAGGATTTGGATGGTTTGTAGCAATTGTATTGTTAGCAGCTATTAGAGAAAAAATTAAATATTCTCACGTTCCAGCACCTTTAAGAGGAGTAGGAATGGCATTTATTTTGACAGGGCTAATGGGGTTAGCATTTTTAGGATTTTTAGGATTTAATATATAAAACAAATTATGGATATTAAAGTAGTCGCAATAACGATAGTAGTATTTTTACTTGTAATTCTTGTCTTGGTTTTGATGTTGCTTTTTGCAAAAGCAAAATTATCACCTTCAGGAAAGATAACCATTAACATTAATGGTGGAGAAAGAGTTATAGAAGTAAATGGGGGAGACACTCTTTTGAGTACTCTAGGTAACCAAGGAATTTTCTTACCATCAGCTTGTGGTGGAGGTGGAACATGTGCACAATGTGTATGTCAAGTACACGAAGGAGGAGGAGCAATTCTACCTACAGAAACACCTTCTTTTACAAGAAAAGAAATAGCAACTAATCACAGATTGGGTTGTCAGGTGAAGGTAAAAGAAAACATGGAGATTGAGATTGAAGAAGAAATTCTTGGTATTAAAGAATGGGAAGCTACAGTATCTTCAAACTTTAATGTAGCCACTTTTATTAAAGAATTTATAGTTGAGATTCCAGAAGATATGGATTATAAAGCTGGAGGGTATATCCAGATTAAGATTCCACCATGTACAATTAACTACAAAGACATGGATATTGAGGCACATCCTCAAGATCATCCAGGCGAGCCTGATAAATTTAAGGCAGACTGGGAAAAATTTGGATTGTGGCCATTAGTAATGGAAAACAAAGAAGAAGTAGTAAGAGCTTATTCAATGGCTTCTTACCCTGCAGAAGGAAGAAAGATTATGTTGAATGTACGTATCGCTACGCCACCATTTGATAGAGTAGCAGGAGGATGGATGAAAGTTAATCCTGGTGTTGCATCATCTTATATCTTTAACCAAAAAGTAGGAGATAAAGTAACTATTTCAGGACCTTACGGAGAATTCTTTATCAATGACTCGGATGCAGAAATGCTATACGTAGGAGGAGGAGCAGGAATGGCACCAATGAGATCTCACTTGTATGAGTTGTTCAAAACGATAAAAACAGGAAGAAAAGTAACATATTGGTACGGAGGAAGAAGTAAAGCGGAATTATTCTACATTCACTATTTTAGAGATCTAGAAAAAGAATTTCCAAACTTCAAATTCTATTTAGTACTTTCAGATATGTTACCAGAAGATAACTGGAAAGAAAAGAAAGATATTCATGATGAAGAAGGAGATGGTTTCGTAGGATTTGTTCATAATGCAGTTATCGAACAATATTTAGAGAAACATGATTCACCAGAAGATATTGAGTTTTATTTCTGTGGTCCACCAATGATGAACCAAGCAGTTATCAAAATGTGTGATGATTGGGGAGTTCCAGATGAAAATGTAAGATTTGATGATTTTGGAGGATAAATTCTAAGATTAAATTTTTAAAAACCGTTCCTTTAAATTGGAGCGGTTTTTTTAGTTTATAAGTAGTTTAGATTGAATTTTACCTTATATTTAAGTTTAGAGATGATTACAGTATTTTATTTAACAAATTAGTAGATGAGAGTTAAAAATTGGACTCCAACTTATGTAGTGGGATTTATTCTAGTTTGGTTTACCAAGCAAGGATATTACAAACGTGTAACACGCCAAGGCTTAAGTAATATTCCTAAAAACAAACCGGTAATATTTGCTGTGAATCATCAAAACTCTTTGATAGATCCTATCGTAATTGCTACTACCAATAGGTATCCTGTATTTTTTCTTACTAAATCGGATGTATTTAAAAAACCTGCCATTGCAAAAATTCTTTACTCAATGAATATGTTACCTATTTATAGAGAAAGAGATGGAGCAGATTTTAAAGAAAAGAACATAGAAATTTTCAATAGATGTAGTGAAATTTTAGGTAATAATGGTAGAATTATCATTTTTCCGGAAGGAAGTCATAACAATCAGAATAGATTAAGACAACTAAAAAAAGGTATTGCGAGAATTGCTTTGCAAGCGGATACAGAAGCGGAGCAAGATATTTGGGTAGTTCCGGTAGGATTAAATTACTCTAACACGAGAAACAAAACAGCAGATTTACTAGTGAGTTATGGGAAAGCCATCAATGCTAGTGAATTGATTAAATCAAAAGAAGGATATTCCAATATAAATGATGTCTTTAATCCTTTGATGACCCAAATTGCTGATGGAATGAGAACAGAAATGTTGGATTATAAAGTTCAGAAATTTTATGATTTATACGAGTTTTTAATTTCTAAGGTAAAAAGAGCAAGAACTAGTATTAAAACTAAGTTCAAATGGAATAAATTGAAATCAGAAAAACTGAATGAGTTTGTTTTAAATAACGAAGAAAAAGCTACTCAGCTATTGGTAGAAACTAAAGAAATAGAAACAGCTTGTGAAGAGCATAACCTAAGACCTTATTTATTCAATAAATCTTCTCACAGTTTATTTTTACCTATTTTGGGATTAATTGTAGGGTTTCCATTGTTCCTTTATGGAGCAATCAACAGTTATTTTCCATCAATACTTCCGCAGAGATATATTCTGAAGAATATAAAAGACAGGCAATACGACAGTTCTATTAATATGGTTCTTGGAGGATTTTTAATGTTCTTTTTCTGGGTGTTACAATCTAGTATTGTAGCAATATTTACAGATCATTACATTTGGTTTTGGTATTTTATTTCTTGCGTTATTTCTAGGTGGTTCTCGTTTGAATACCATATTTTTTACTTGAGATTTGTAGGAAAAAGGAATTACAATAAGTTTGTAAAATCACACCAAGAACTTTCAAATTCTTTGCAAGAAAAGTACAAAGGATTAAAACAATTTATTATCAATTTATAACTTACCTGTATTATGAAAAAAACATTTTTATTATTGTTTGTCTGTGTTTCTACGTTCGGTTTTTCGCAATTGCAAAAAACGAATGCTAGTGTAGAAGTAGCAGAATCTACTGAATTGAAGGAATTAACTCTTACTGATGCAGTATTGGGATATTACAAAGGATTGTATCCTTCTGGAATTTCTGCACTTAAGTTTATTGATGGAACTGACGATTATATCTATTACGAGGACAAGGCATATTTTATAAAGGAAGCTTCTTCTCAAACAGTAAAACAAAAATTGGATTTAGATTTTTTTAAATCTGATCTTCCTGAAATAAAAGGAGTACCAAGAATTGTAGAAATTAATAACGAGACCATGGTTATTAGTGAAAAGAATAAATATACGATCTATAATTACAGAGGAGAGAATAAAGGAAAGAAGGTAGAGATAAATATTCCTGAAGGAGCGGCTAATTTTTCATTCAATCTTAACGCTCAAGGAGTGGCGTATACGCTTGAAAATAATTTATATTTGGCTACAGCCCAAAATAGCAAAATAGCAATAGTAGAGAATGAAGACAAGAATATTGTAACAGGACAAGCTATTCATAGATTTGAATTTGGTATTGCTAAAGGAATTTTTTGGTCTCCAGAAGGTAATTATATCGCTTTCTATCAAAAAGATGAAACAGATGTAGCTGATTATCCTTTGTTGAATATTAACGTAACTCCTGGTGCAGTAAACTCGATTAAATACCCAATGGCAGGGCAAAAAAGTGAATACGGAAAGGTTGGTATTTACAATTTGAAAAAAGGAAGTAAAGGATTTTTGGGATTAGTAAAAAGAAAAATGAACCTGAATACCGGGGGAGAAAAAGACGATCATTACTTGACTAATGTAACTTGGGGACCAAACGAAGAAAAACTTTACATAGCAGAAGTAAACAGAGGTCAAAACCACATGCATTTTAATGAATACAGTGTAAAAGGAAAAAACAAAGTAAGAACTGTTTTTGAGGAGAAACAAGAAACTTGGATGGAACCGGAAAACCCTGGGTTTTTTCCAACAAAGGATGCCAATACAATGCTTTGGATGAGTGAAAAAAGTGGATTTATGAATTTGTATAAAGTGAATATGACCAATGGAAGTTGGACAGCTTTGACAGAATTTGGTTTCCCAATCACTTCATTTATGGGACTTTCTGACAATGGAAATTTTGCATTTTTGCAAGCAACTGGAAAAGATGGAAGAGAAAAACACATCTATAAAGTTGCAATTGCTACTGGAGAAACTACGCAATTGACTTCTGTAGGTGGAAATCACTCGGCAAGTTTTAGTACTACAGGAAACTATATTATAGATAGTTATTCTAACACTACAACACCAAGAGTAATTCAGTTGGTAGAAGCAAATACATTGAAGAAAACAATTTTAAAAACTGCTAAAAATCCAGTTGCTGGATACAAAATGGCAACCATGGAGTTTGGAGAATTGACTGCTAAAAGTGGAGAGAAATTGTATTCTAGAATGTTTAAACCAGCAGATTTTGACGCTAGTAAAAAATATCCAGTCTTAATTTATGTGTATGGAGGACCACACGCACAAATGATTACTAACAGCTGGGGAGGAGGAGCAAGTATGTGGATGCACTGGATGGCAAACCAAGGCTATATTGTGTACACAGTAGATGGAAGAGGATCTGCCAACAGAGGATTTGCTTTTGAAAACCAAATTCACAGGCAAGTAGGAGAAGTAGAAATGGAAGATCAATTGACAGGAGTGGAGTATTTAAAATCATTACCTTATGTAGATGGAGAAAGATTGGCCATTCACGGATGGAGTTACGGAGGATTTATGACAACTTCCTTAATGTTGAGACACCCAGGAGTATTTACTACAGCCGTAGCAGGAGGACCAGTAATTGATTGGAAATGGTATGAAATTATGTATGGAGAAAGATACATGGACACACCAGAAGAGAATCCAGAAGGATACAAAAAGAACAGTTTGATGCAGTACGTGAAAGACTTGGATGGTAAATTATTGACAATTCACGGAACAGTGGATGATGTAGTTGTAATGCAACACAACTTGGCTTTGGTGCAACAATCGGTAACGGATGGAGTACAAATGGATTTCTTTGCATATCCAATGCACCCGCACAATGTAAGAGGAAAAGACAGAGTTCACTTAATGACGAAAATCTTGAATTACGTGATTGAGAATAATGTATCACAAGAAAAGAAATAGAAAAATAGTTAGAGTATATAACGGGGTTCTCGATACATTTTGAATTTTACTACCGTAAATTCAAAACACTCGAACTGACAGAAAATGAGTTGTCAGTTCGAGTGATTTTAATGAGTGGTAACGAATTAAAATAGTATCGAGAACAGCTAAGAACAATAAAAAATTGATAGACAGTTACAGACATAAAGGATTAAGAAAGCGATTGGCAGAAGAAATTGCTAATAAAGGAATTAGGGATTCTAGAGTGCTAGAAGCGATTGGAAAAATTCCACGTCACTTCTTCTTGGATACTGCATTTGAGGAGCATGCTTATGAAAATAAAGCTTTTCCAATTGGCTCAGGTCAAACTATTTCACATCCATATACTGTTGCGTTTCAATCGGAATTATTGGAAGTAGAAAAAGGACATAAAGTACTAGAAATAGGAACAGGATCTGGGTACCAAACTACAGTATTGCTAGAGCTTGGAGCTAAGGTTTTTTCTATAGAAAGACAAAAAGAATTGTTTGATAGAACAAAGCTAATCCTTAAGAAAATGAATTACAATGCCAAGTTGTATTACGGAGACGGATACAAAGGAATTCCTACTTGGGCACCTTACGATTCTATCATTGTTACTTGTGGCGCTCCTTTTATTCCCGAAGATTTGTTGGGTCAATTAAAGGTAGGAGGAAAGCTTGTAATTCCTGTTGGAGATGGAAAGCAAATTATGACTTTAATTACGCGAGTAACAGAAACAGAATTTACCAAAAAGACTTTTGGAGATTTTATGTTTGTCCCTATGCTTGAGAAGAAAGCAAGAGATTAATTCGTATAAATAATTCGTTAAACAAACCTTTCTTCCATTTTTTTGAAAAAGTAAAACGTGTTTTTTATTCCTATTGCTTTTGAAATATTTTTTTTCGATTCTGTTGGGTTTTCCTCTAAGATTAAACGAGCTTTTTGGAACCTAGCCTCCAGTATAATATCTTTTGGAACCTGTCCTAAAAGGGATTTTGTTTTACGAACTAAAGTGCTTTTAGAAATATCAAAGTGCTCAGCAATTGTTTCTATTCCAAAGATAGAAGAATGCATATTTTCGAAAATATAGTCATTTAAATCTTCGTTAAATTTTTGAGCAAATTTGTTTAAACTTTCTTTTTCTTCAACCTTTAGTTCTGAGTCAAATTTATTAATTACATCATAAGCTTGAGAAGCTTTTTTTAGGTGCATCAATAATTCTTCTTTCATAAACGGCTTGTTTAAGTATGCGTCTATTCCTAATCTGAGCATTTTTAGTTTAGCATCACTGTCAGTTCTTGCTGTAAGTACAATTATAGGTGTTTTTAAGTTTCGCTTTTTAATCGCCATTACAAGTCCTTTTCCATCTAAAACTGGCATCATGTAATCGGTAATAATTACATCAAATTTTTCCGTTTTTAGGATGTCTAAAGCTATTTGTCCATTTTCGGCTTCGGTAACCTCATATTCGTCCAGTAATCCAATGATGTAATTACGCATTTCAGTGTGATCTTCTACTAATAAAACTTTACGCTTTCCGTAATTAGTATTAACTGGGACATCTATTGAAATTCCTTTTTTAGAAATTTCAGAATGTTCTAGGCTATTTGATTCTTGAAGTGATTCTTGCGGTATTTGAATAGAAAAAATAGTAGAGATATTTGAGATGCTTTTTACTCCAATAGTAAAATTATGAGCTTCTATTATACTTTTAGTAAACGATAATCCAATACCACTTCCTTGGCTTTTAGTTATGTGATTTTTTGATTGAAAAAAACGATCAAATACTTTTTCAATGTCTTTTTCTGGAATCCCAATACCCGTATCTATTACCTCTACATTTAAATTAACTCCCTCTAAATATATTTTTA
>CAXIAX010000001.1:0-97441 GCA_964021785.1 uncultured Flavobacteriales bacterium | reverse complement strand
AGATGAAATTTTCAATTATAGAACCTATGCTGTAAACAAGAAATTTGGGAAGTATGTTCTCGGTACTAAATAATTTCCTTTTCAGTCAATTATTTCACTCGAACTGACAATTGAACTTAAGTGTCAGTTCGAGTGTTTTTAATGAGTGATAACGAATGAAAAATGTATCGAGTACAGAACGAATGAAAAAATAAATAATGGCAACAATTTTAACAGAAAGAGACCTAAATCGTATTATAGAAATGGCTTGGGAAGATAGAACCCCTTTTGAAGCAATAGCATTTCAGTTTGGAACACCAGAAAATGAAGTGATAAAAATTATGCGAAACACCCTTAAAAGAAAGAGTTTTAACCTTTGGAGAAAAAGAGTGAATAGCGGAGTGAGTAAAAAACACTTAAGAAAAAGAAATCCAGAAATAGATAGGTTTAAATGTTCTCGTCAAACTACTATCTCAAACAACAAAATATCTAAAAGATAAAATGAAATTTCCAACAGATTATAAGTCAATAAAAGAAAGGATTCTAGAAATAGAACCGATTGAATATTGCAAATCTCGAAATTTCTTAGACGGAAAAGTAACTCATTTATCTCCCTATATTTCTCGTGGTGTTATCTCTACAAAACAAGTTTTTGATTATGTAATGACGCTAGGATATGATTACCATCAAATAGAAAAACTATTGCAAGAATTAGCTTGGAGAGATTATTGGCAACAAATATGGATTCACAAAGGCAATGCAATTGATTATGACCTTAGGTCAGAGCAAAAAGGAGCGATTCATCAATCTCTTTCTTGTGCAATTCTGCACAGAAGAACTGGAATCACGGCTATAGATAACGGAATAGAAACATTATATCAAACCGGCTACATGCACAATCATTTAAGAATGTACACTGCTTCTATTGCCTGTAATATTGGTAAAAATCATTGGAGATACCCAGCAAAATGGATGTATTATCATTTACTAGATGGAGATTGGGCAAGCAATGCACTAAGCTGGCAATGGGTAGCAGGAACCAACAGCAACAAGCAATATATTGCTAACCAAAATAACATAAACAAATATTGCAAAACTGAAGACAAAGGCACTTTCTTAGATGTGAATTATGAAGATTTATCTGAAATTTCGATCCCCAAACAATTAGAAGACATAGTGAACCATGAGTTTAAAACTGACTTACCTAAACAAGATAAAATTACATTCTACTCTGAGTTACCTACAGCCCTTTATACGTATTACAACTTAGACCCAAAATGGCGTGACACTCAAAAAATGAACCGAGTTTTACTTTTAGAACCTTCATTTTTCGATAAATATCCTGTAAGCGAAAAATGTATCCAATTTGTAAAGGATTTAGCTAAAAACATAGAAAATTGCCAAGTATATGTAGGTGAATTTTCTGAGTTTCAAGAAGAGTACAACCCCATTCAGGTTTACTTTAAAGAACACCCTACAAACAATCATTATAAAGGAGTAGAAGATGCAAGAGATTGGATTGCACCTGAAGTAGAAGGAGATTTTAAATCATTTTTTGCGTATTGGAAACAATGCAAAAAACACCTTTCTTTTAAATGAAAAAAAAGATAAACATAGTGTGGTTAAAACGTGACTTAAGAACCCAAGATCACGACCCTCTTTTCTTTGCCGAAAAAGAGAACCTACCCTATTTAATACTCTTTTTATACGAACCTGCACTCATTCATTATCCAGATACTTCTTTACGTCATTTACAATTCTGTTATCACTCTATAAAACAAATGAATGACACGCTCTCTCCTCACAACAAAAATGTAATTCAATTGTATGGTGAAGCTCTAACCGTATTCACTCATCTTTTCGAAAACTATGAGGTGAATAAAATATTTAGCTACAGAGAAAGTGGAATAAGAAAAACATGGGACAGAGACAAAGAAATAGCAAACCTGTGCCATGAAAATAAAGTACAATGGGAAGAATTTCAGAGAGATGCCGTTTTAAGAGGAATTCAAAACAGATTGGGCTGGGATAAAGCATGGTATGCCAAAATGAATACTTTATGCAGAAAAAATATTTATTTAGAACAAGAAAATATAGCCTACGACAATATATTTCCTCTACCTTCTGATTTTGAAGCTGACTTAGAAAACTACCCTAAAGAATACCAACCTGCAGGCGAAAAAAATGGATGGAAATATTTGGAATCCTTTGTAAAAGAAAGAGGAAAAAACTACAATAAACATATTTCTAAACCTACAGAAAGTAGAATTTCTTGCGGACGAGTATCGCCCTATATTTCTTGGGGTAATTTATCGGTAAAACAAGCTGCACAATTTGTAAAAGCACACAAAAACTACCCTCAAAACATGCGCGCTTTCAATGGCATGCTTACTCGGTTGAAATGGCATTGTCATTTTATTCAAAAATTTGAGGTACAATGCGACTACGAAACAAACTGCTTAAACCCAGGATACGAAACACTTGAACGCAAAAACAACAAAGATTTTCTTGAAGCATGGAAACAAGGAAAAACTGGCTACCCATTGGTAGATGCCTGCATGAGATGCGTAACCAAAACTGGTTGGATTAATTTTAGAATGAGAGCTATGCTAGTTTCTTTTCTCTGTTTTAATCTTGATAACGATTGGCGAAATGGCGTGTATCACTTGGCACAACAATTTTTAGATTACGAACCAGGAATTCACTACCCTCAGTTTCAAATGCAAGCAGGAACTACCGGAATAAATACTGTGAGAATGTATAATCCCATAAAACAATCTCAAGAGCAAGATCCTGAAGGAGTTTTTATAAAAAAATGGGTGCCTGAGTTAGCCAACTTTCCTCAAGAATTTATTCATGAACCATGGAAAGCAACCATGATTGACTTAATAGATAATGAATTTGTGTTGGGTAAAAATTATCCCCAACCGATAGTAGTTTTAAAAGATACAGCCAAAGTTGCTCGAGAAAAAATATGGGGACATAGAAAAACGAAAGAGGTACAAGAAAATAAGCAAAGAATTATAACATTACACACCAGAAACAATTAACACAATGCATCTTAATAAAAAAGACTTACAAGATTTGGGAAGCACCAAAAGGCTTAACATCATAAACTCTATAAGCGGAATAAAACCTGCTAATTTAATTGGGTCTGTCTCTAAAGAAAAAAACACAAATCTAGCCATATTTAGTTCGGTAGTGCATCTAGGTAGCAACCCGGGATTAATTGGTTTTATCGTAAGACCAACAGGCGAAATTCCAAGAAACACTTATGAAAACATTCTTCAGAATGGGTATTTCACTATTAATCATATTGACGAACGGTTTATTAAAAATGCACACTATACTTCTGCAAAATTCGAAACCAACATCTCCGAATTTGACGTTTGTAATTTAACTGAAGAGTATTTATATGATTTTAAAGCCCCATTTGTAAAAGAAAGTTCTATTAAAATAGGGTTAAAACATGTAGAAAGTATCCCAATAAAAATAAACGGAACTATTATGGTAATTGGCGAAGTAGAACACATCATTGTACCAGATGAAGCGATAAATAGCAAAGGATATATTGACTTATCTGAAGCCAATGTTACAGGAATATCTGGACTAAACAGCTATTATAAACTTGAAAAAATCACCTCTTTTCCCTATGCGAGAGTAAGTGAAATACCAGACTTTAAAAACCAATAATTGTATTGAAAAAACAACATCTTCCCACCAAAATTTGCATTGTGTGTAATCGATCATTTACTTGGAGAAAGAAATGGGAGAAAGTGTGGGAGGATGTTAAGTATTGTAGTGAAAAGTGCCGAAGAAATAAACTTAAAAAGTCATGAACAGAGCCAATTTTGTTTTCCCACATCAGTTACACCCAGATATTTCTTTGTTTGAAAAAGGGTCGACCGTTCACCTTATTGAAGAATATTTATTTTTTTCTCAATATAAATTTCACAAGCAAAAAATAGCATTTCATAGAGCCACTATGCAGTTTTACAAAGCATACCTGGAGCAAAATGAAATAAAAGTAAACTATATTGATTCTCAACACGAATTATCAGATATTAGAAAGCTACTACCAGCTCTATCAGAAGATGGAATTGACACTTTGACCTACAGAAACCCAACTGACTACTTTCTAGAACAAAGACTGAAAGAAGGAGCAAGAAAATTAGGATTGAAAATAAATGAATCTCCTAGCCTACTATTTATCAACTCAAAAGAACAATTAAGTTCGTTTTTTAAACCTACGAAAAAGAAGTTTTTCCAAACAAGTTTTTATAAAAATGAACGAGCAAGGCATAACCTTTTAATGGATAAGGAAGGAAATCCTGAGGGAGGAAAATTGACTTTTGATGATGAGAACAGAAAGAAATATCCTGCAAAAAAAACTCCTCCTCCAATTCATTTTCCTGAAAAAACAGAGTTTCATGAAGAGGCTTTAAATTACGTATCTAAAAACTTTAAAAACAACCCAGGGGAATTAACCTCAGAAACTTATTATCCCGTAACGTTTGAACAAACAGAAACTTGGCTAAATCAATTTTTGGAAACGAGATTTCATGAGTTTGGAACGTATGAAGATGCTATTGTTAAAGAAGAAATTTTCTTGAATCACAGCATGCTTACTCCAATGCTAAACGTGGGATACATTCAGCCCAAATACATTGTAGACAAAGCAATTGATTTTGCCAAAAAGAATAATGTTCCTCTTAATTCATTAGAAGGTTTTGTGAGGCAAATAATAGGGTGGAGAGAATTTATAAGAGGGATGTATGAAGCCAAAGGAAGAGAATCTCGAATAAAAAACTATTGGGGATTCAAGAGAAAAATTCCAGCTTCCTTTTATGATGGAACTACAGGAATCACACCTATAGACGATACAATAAAAAAAATATTAAAAACAGGATATTGTCATCATATAGAACGCCTAATGGTTCTTGGTAATTTTATGTTGCTATGCGAATTTGACCCTGACGAAGTATACAAATGGTTTATGGAATTATTTATAGATTCTTACGACTGGGTAATGGTTCCCAATGTATATGGAATGAGCCAATTTGCAGATGGTGGTTTCTTTGCTACCAAGCCATATATTAGTGGAAGTAATTATATTCTTAAAATGAGTAATTATAAAAAGGGAGACGAATGGCAAAAAATATGGGATGGATTATTCTGGAGGTTTATGCATATTCATAGAGATTTCTTTGTTAAAAATCCTAGACTAGGAATGCTGGTAAGAAATTTCGACAATCAATCATCAGAAAAAAGGAATGCCCATCTTGAGGAAGCAGAGAGGTATTTGGAAAGCATTTAAAGGAAAAATAAAAATAACTCGTCAAATAATATGTAAATTCAACTACTATGAAGAAAACACTTTACTTTGCACTTGCCGTTATTACTCTCTTATCTTGTAAAAAAGACACAACTACTTCTGAAGATTGCAACACTTCAACCGTAGCTAGTCGTCCCAATGTATTACTAATCATTGCAGATGATATGGGATTGGATGCAACACCTGGTTATAATATTGGGACAACAAAACCAAATGTACCGCACATTCAGACTATGATAAATGAAGGAGTTCGCTACAATAACTTTTGGTCTTACCCTACTTGCACTCCTACTCGATCTAGCATGCTTACAGGAAAATACGGGTTTAGAACCAATGTGCTGAAAGTAGATGATGTACTTGCAACAACCGAAACTTCTCTACAAAAATACATTGACAACAACACAGCCAATAGATATTCTCATGCTGTAATTGGAAAATGGCATTTATCAAGAACAGCCTCACACCCTACCGATATGGGAGTAGGTTATTATGCAGGATTATTAAGTGGTTCGGCAAATTCTTACACCAATTGGAATTTTACCGAAAATGGAGCAACTACTACTTCTTCCGATTACATTACTGAAAAAATAACAGACTTGGCTATTGATTGGGTAGATGACCAAACAAAACCTTGGTTCTTGTGGCTTGCCTATACTGCTCCACACACTCCTTTTCACCTACCTCCAACACACATGCATTCTCAAGGTGCATTACCTGCAGATGCAGCAAGTATTGCCGCTAATCCTTTGCCATACTACATGGCAATGATAGAGGCTATGGATTATCAAATTGGGAGATTGTTAGACTCTATGAGTCAAGCAGAAAGAGACAATACGATTATCATTTTTATTGGAGATAATGGATCGCCTAATCAAGTTGTGCAACAATATGCCTCGCAAAGAGCAAAAGGAACTGTGTACAAAGGAGGAATTAATGTACCCATGATTGTATCGGGTATTGGTGTAAATAGACATAACGAAACAGAAGATGCTTTTACTGGAACCGTAGATATGTTTGCCACTATTGCTGATATTACTGGAACCGGAACGACAGAAATTAACGACAGTAAAAGTTTTAAGAATACGTTTTCTGATCAAAATAAAGGGACAAGAAATTACATTTATTCCGAAGTGGGAAACACTTCAAATACCAATACTGATTATACAATTCGTAACGCAACTCACAAATACATCATGTTTAATGATGGGACTGAGGCTTTGTATAATTTATCTATTAATGAATTTGAAAACCCAAACCTTATGAGTCCAGCTCAATTGCCACTTAGCTCAAGCGACAGTGCTATAAAAGCAACCTTAGAGGCTGAGATTGTGAGAATCAGAATGTAATTTCAATTTTAAAATACTTACATTGTGACAAATAAAACTCATAACAATGCGATTTCTCTCAATTTTGTTTCTTGCAATTACTTTGAGTAGTTGCTCTACCGTGCACAATTCCTCAATAACTCCACCAAAAGATTTTGATAAGGGAAATGAAATTTCGGCAATTACCGCATTTTCCCCCACTGGACTCAATGTTTCGTTAGCATACTCTCCAATAAATCACTTATTTATTCATGGAGCAATCAACAGAATAGGCGGTAAACCAAAAAATTATCACCATAATTACCAATACGGAATTGGAGGATATTTAAACTTTGATAGATTTAATTTTGAAACTGAATTTGGAATAGGAAAAGGGAATTTTGGATGGAATCAATTTCTTGCCTCTGGAGCTTATTACACATTAGAATCAGCTAACGGAAATTATGACAAATTATACGGTTCATTCTCTGCTACATTTGATAATGCATTTGGTATAACAATTAGATACGGACAAACAACCTCTTCTTATTCTTATGTTGAAAGCCCTTTTGAAACTTACTATCCTATCAATACTCCACACGAAAACATCTATTTTGGCGGATTATTATTTTATAAATATGATACAGAATTTGGCCTTTCTTTCTTCACAACCTTAGCGGTAGATATTTACCAAGGCAAGGGAATTAGGACAAATTATCCTTTCCAACTTGGACTTGGAATAAAATACAACCTAAATTTCTCAAAAAAAGATTAAAGAGTATTCAATACTTGCTCTTTCAATTTCTCCAACTGATCTTTCATTTCTACCACAATTTTTTGAATCTCTTGGTGATTTGCTTTAGAACCTAAAGTATTCACTTCTCTTCCTATTTCTTGTGCTATAAATCCTAGTTTCTTCCCTTCAGATGTATCGTTTTTCATCACATCCATAAAATAAGACAAATGACCAGATAACCTTACTTTCTCTTCAGTAACATCATATTTTTCGATAAAATAGATTAATTCTTGCTCAAATCTGTTTTGATCAATTTGAGGATTATCCATCTTCTCTTCCAAGTTAGATTTTAATCTTGCTTTTACCGTTTCAATTCTTTCTCCTTCGTATTTTTCAACTTCAGTTAGTAACTCACCTATGCGGCCAATGTTACCAGAAAACTCATTATGTAGTGCCTCTCCTTCTCTTTTTCTAAACTCTTGAAAATTAACAACAGCTTCCTCAATCATTACTTCTACCGATTTCCACTCTTCTTCGTCTAGCTCCTCTCTTTCTTGGCTATAAACTTCTGGCATTTTCATAGCCATCTCCATTAGCTTAGCATCATCATTTACTCCCAATGAGTTTGATAATGATTTTAAATCATTGAAATAAGTAGTTACTACTTCGTGATTTATTTTTGTTGAATTAGACTTTGGAGGTAACTCCACATAAATAGAAAAATCTACCTTTCCTCTCACAATCAACTTAGACAACATTTTCTGCAAAGTCAGTTCATTTTCTCTGTAAAAACTTGGCATTCTTAAATTCAAATCAAAATACTTACTGTTAAGTGATTTTATTTCGATTGTAATTTTTTTGTCTTTATATGTTCCGGTTGCTTTACCGTAACCCGTCATTGATTGAATCATAGTCTTCTTTTATTTAGTATGTAAAGGTACTTTTATTTTTAATTAAATCGAGAGCTAAGAGATAGCTTTCTTTGTTCTACTGGTAAGAAACACTCCAACAAAAATAAGCAAAGTACAGCTCATTTTTTGCCAAGTAAAAATTCCCATGTGACTACTTGTAGGGTCGCTTAATGCAATAAAAAACCCTATGAGCATTGCAAAAACAGGTTGCAGGTAAATATAAGCGCTTGCTATAGTTGGCGACAATACTTTTACTGCAAAAATATTGAACAAATAGGTGCAAAATGTAGTGAACAACACCACAAATCCTATAGCTAGAAATACATAGGAAGGAAACTCAAAACTAAAATCATTTATATCTTGTATTCCAAAAGGCAACACAATGAATAACGCAAAAGTAAACATGTAAGTAATGACCGTTATTGGCTTGTATTTATTAAGCAAAGGCTTTACCAATACCAAATACAGGGAATAGCTGGTTGCGTTTCCTAAAATAAATAAATTCCCTATCATGGATGAGCCTGTGTTCCCCTCACTCCCCAAATAGATTAATAAAATGGCTCCAATAAGCCCAGCCGAAATTCCTATTACTTTATTGGTAGTAAGGCTTGTTTTGAGAATAAAAAACGAAAGAAGTGTAACAATAACAGGTGAAGTAACCATTATTATGGCCGAATCTATGGCTGAAGTAATACTCAATCCCTGAAAAAACAGCAATTGATTTAATGCGACTCCAAAAAAACCTGCGATTGCAATTTTTATCAAATCCTTTCTTTCTACTTTTTCTTTTATAAAAGCACGAAGTGTCCAAAACAATATTGTTGCTCCCAAAACTCTAAACAAAATAAATGTATTGGGTTTCAAATAATCTGGCATCACAAGCTTAGCAATAAAGTGGCTACTTCCGTAAATTAAATTTACAGCCAACAGAGCTAAGTGTGCGATTATTTTTTTAGGCACCTAATTTGGTTTTTAAAGATTCTACTACTTTTTTACTGTTACCAATAAAAATTTCGTCATCCAGAATAAATACTGGTCTTTTTAGAAATGTATATTCTTCTAGAATCATAGACTTAAGTTTTTCTTCCGTCCATTCTTGTCCTCTAAACTCAGCTAATTTTCTTGCTCTTTTATTCAAAAGGCTTTCATAACTATCAGTCATGCTTCTCATTTGCTCAAGCTGCTCAATAGTTATTTTTTCTTTTTTAATGTCCTGTAATTCCCATCCCGAAAAAACATCAAGTTCTTTCATTATTCTTTGACAAGTATCACAAGTAGATAAATAGTATGCTTTTTTCATTATTCTGTTTTCAATTGAAACTAATTCTCATGATAAATCCCAACTAAAAAAATTAGTTGGGATTTATCTCAATACAAGAAGATGTCTCTTATCTATCTTCACTAATATATTTCCACAACAAATCTTTCAGCTCTGTAATTCCTTGTTGAGCTACAGCCGATATGAATACCGTTTCGATTCCTTCTGGTAATTCTGCTTTAATTTCTTCTTTCAATTCATCATCCAACATATCAGATTTTGTAATTGCTAGCACTCTGTCTTTATCCAATAATTCCGAATTATAAGTACCTAGCTCATTCATCAAAATTTCAAATTCTTTTTTGATGTCTTTACTATCGGCAGGAACCATAAACAGTAACAAAGCATTACGTTCTATATGACGTAAAAACCTATGTCCTAATCCTTTTCCTTCATTTGCTCCTTCAATAATTCCTGGAATATCTGCCATCACAAATGACTTGTGATTTCTATACTCTACAATTCCTAAATTTGGAACTAACGTAGTAAACTCGTAATTAGCAATTTTTGGTTTTGCAGCAGAAACTACAGAAAGTAATGTAGATTTCCCTGCATTAGGAAACCCTACCAAACCTACATCTGCAAGAACTTTAAGTTCTAATATTTTCCACTCTTCTTTTCCTGGCTCTCCAGGCTGTGCATACCTTGGCGATTGATTGGTAGAAGATTTGAAATGATCATTTCCTCTTCCTCCTTTTCCTCCTTTTGTCAAAATTACTTCTTGACCATGCTCGGTAATTTCAAATAAAACTTTTTCAGTTTCTCCATCTTTTATCAAAGTTCCCAAAGGCACTTCAACAATTTTATCTATCCCTTCACTACCAGTTTGGTGCTTTCCTCTACCTACATCTCCATGCCCAGCAATTACGTGACGCGAAAATTTTAGGTGAATTAAAGTCCACAATTGGCTACTTCCTCTCAAAATAACGTGACCACCTCTTCCTCCATCACCTCCATCAGGACCTCCTTTTGCAGTGATTTTATCTCTATAAAAGTGAGCACTTCCTGCACCTCCATGGCCAGAACGGCAACAGATTTTAACGTAATCTATGAAATTTGATTTTGACACGGTATTATAATTTTATACAAAAGTAACAGAATTACAAGGGATAAATTAACAATTAACAATTATTTACTGTGAAATAGAAGAAATATGTATTTTCACTTTTATTTAACTGAGATTAATGGCATTATTTAACCCGTAAATTCGAAAGCATATTTTTAAACAACTAAACCTTATTTTTCCATTTCAATACTACCCCAACTAGGACAAGTATCGCATTTCTTTTTTTTCTTCGTTACACAAGAAGATAAAGCCAAAATTAAAGCAGTTGCAAAAAGTGTTTTTATTAGATGTTGTTTTTTCATTTTTCCGGTAATTTAATACTTATCAAACCCCCATTGGTTATAAGTAAACTGTAAAAAGGCCTTGCCTATTTTGATAGAAACTAAAAATAAGGGTATTTTAGTGCCTTAAAGATAAGAGATTTGAATTTATTTGAACATATTGGCCGTTTTATTTTGATGATTGGACAAGCTTTTAAGAAGCCTGAGAAATGGTCTGTGCTTAGAAAAAACATTGTAATAGAAATTAACACCATAGGAATTAGCTCATTAAGCATAGTCGCTTTGCTATCTTTGTTTATGGGTGCAGTAATGGTAATTCAAACTGCAGCCAATATCGATTCCCCTTTAATCCCTGCTTACACAGTTGGGTTTGCCACAAGACAATCTATGATTTTAGAGTTTTCTTCTACCATGATCTGTTTAATCTTGGCGGGAAAAGTAGGGTCCAACATTGCTTCGGAAATTGGAACCATGAGACTAACAGAACAAATTGATGCGCTAGAAGTGATGGGAGTAAACTCTATTAATCACTTGGTATTGCCAAAAATATTAGCTTCGTTATTTATCTTCCCTTTTATTGTACTAATAAGCATGGGACTGGGACTAATAGGTGGAGGACTTATTGGAACACAAACAGGAATTATCACACTAGAGAAATATATAATGGGGCTCCAGTACTATTTCGACCCCTTCAGTATTACTTATTCTCTTATAAAAACATTGTTTTTCGCTTTCTTTATCGCTACTATTCCTTCTTATTTTGGGTATTATGTAAATCCAAGTGGAGGAGCATTAGAAGTAGGTAAATCAGGAACAAAATCTGTAGTAGCAAGTAGTATGACTATATTGCTTATCAATTTAATAATCACTTATTTCCTATTGTTATAATCATGAGTATAATTGTAAATAACATAAAAAAAGGGTTTAACGGAACTGAAATCTTAAAAGACATTTCGTTTGAATTTGAAAAAGGAAAAACCAATTGTATTATTGGGCAAAGTGGATCCGGAAAATCAGTTCTTACCAAATGTATAGTTGGTTTATACGAAGTAGATTCTGGAGAAGTAATATATGGCGGAGAGAATTTCTCCAGCATGAATAAAGCCGAAAGAAAACACATAAGAACACAAATTGGAATGCTTTTTCAAGGAAGTGCCTTATTTGATTCTAGCAATGTAGAAGAAAACGTAATGTTTCCTTTGAAGATGTTTTCTAACATGAGCAAAGAAGAAATGCTAGATAGAGTAAATTTCTGTTTAAAAAGAGTGGAACTAGAAAACACAAATCACCTGTATCCTTCAGAAATTAGTGGTGGTATGCAAAAAAGGGTTGCCATTGCGAGAGCGATAGCTCTTAACCCGCAATACTTATTTTGTGACGAACCCAACTCTGGATTAGATCCTAAAACATCTATAGTGATAGATAACTTGATTTATGACTTAACAAAAGAATACGACATTACAACCGTAGTAATTACTCATGACATGAACTCCGTAATGGAAATAGGAGAAAATATTATGTACATTCATGAAGGACAAAACTGGTGGACTGGCGACAAACGTTCTATCGTTACTACCGACAACAAAGAAATTGGAGATTTTGTATACGCTTCAAAATTTATGAAACAGCTGAGAGGGAAATTATCCTAATAAAAGTTAACTCTTTTATTATTTTCTAATTTGCAAAAGGAAATTAATTTTATAGTCGTCAAAGAATTTAAATAAACACCAATGGAACTATACAATACAATATTACTGCAATCCAACAAAGTTTTTGGAATAGAGATTTTTGATGAAGATTTTTATAAGCTAGTAGTCCTATTTGCATTCAATTTATTAATCACAACTGTTATTGGGCGATTAATATACTACCCGTTTAATGCCAAGAAGAAACAATTTCTATTCACCTACCTTTTAATTGCATCTGTTGTTTTCTTTCTTTGCTTTGCGCTTAAAGCATTCAAATTCAATACAGGAGTTGCCATTGGTCTTTTTGCCCTTTTGGGGATTATACGATTCCGTACAGATGCTATTCCTATTAAAGAAATGAGTTACCTTTTTGTTTTTATAGGACTATCTATGATCAATGCTTTCTCTAAGAAAATGAGTATTTATGAAATAGTATTTATCAATACAGCAGCAATTACTGTATTGTATTTTATGGAATTGTTTTTGAAAGGAAAAACAATCTCCAAACCCTCTTCAATGGAATTGGTTTATGGGAATATTGCCCATATAAAACCCGAGAATAGAGAGTTATTTCTAGCAGAACTAGCTACTCAAACTGGAGTTAATATTGTACGAATTAAAATTGGAAAAGTAAATCTAAAGACCCAAGAGGTAGAAGTTAAGATTTATTATACCAATTAATCAACCCCTAAGTAAAACCACTTAACTTTCTTTTTTAAAACGACTTACGCTTGATTTTCGTTACAATTTAAACTATATTCATTTCATAGAACCAACTGAAATGAAAAAACTAATCCTTTGCTCACTTATTTTTTTAACTTTTTACGCTTGTAAGAAAGCTGGTATTTCTGAGCACAGAATTAAACAAAACCTCTATTGAAATTGGGAAATAACAAGGTATGTGAAAAATGGCGAAGATTTAATTGGCAAATTAAATTTTACTAGGAACAATCTTCTAATTCAAGAAAATGACTACATTCCTTATTCATTCGGGTCATTTTCTTCTGGTGATTATTGCAATGATTCTACTGTATTTTTTGATGTTAATTTCAATTTTGACGAATCAACTCTATCATTTGAAGTAAAAGGACATTGCAATCATCTAAATGCGATAGATCCACTTTTTTACTACAAAATAGCTACGTTACAAAACAATTGGGACATTAATTATTTTTCAAAAAGAGTATTGAAATTAAATAATTTTTCTAGTCAATCTAATGACGACATTGAGATCCTATTTGAAAAAATAAAAGACAAAAATTATGATCAATAAGAATATAAAATCATACTTAATCTTAGCGCTTTTCTTTGTTTTAGGAAGCCATCTGTCCTTTGGGCAAAACAACTTCCTTAACTCGATTAGATTGGATGCTAATCTTGATGTTTCGAACAAGAAAAGAAGCTATGGCGTTTATAATGGAGATAAATATGCAAAGACTGGTGGTTTTGCAGGTTTAGATTTTGGGCTTTTTTACGAAACTAAATCATTTGAATACGGAATAGAATATTTTACTGCCTACAATCATTTTAACGCTAGTTTTGGTTATAGAGGTTTTATATTAGATGATAGTGACGAAAATTTTGTAATTCGATTTATCCCAGATTTGAAACTTGGCTACAGCTCTGTTTTGGATAAAGTGTATTACGGTTTTGGTGCCAGCTTAAACTTTAATTGGCTATCCATTAGTTATTCTAAAATCCTACATGTAAAATCAGGGTCTAGCAAATACCATGGAGATGGACTGAATGTAGTTAGCATTGGCGCTTGTTTCCAAATTAAGAATAAGAAAGGACCTATCACTCAAGGTAATTTCAACCTCAAAAACTAACACCTAACCTCATGAAATACTACTCAATCCTACTCATCCTAATTATTGCAATCTCTTGTAATAAAGAATTTAATGACCGAGAAAGATTACTGGGAAACTGGGAAATGACCGAATATAAAAAAGATGGAGTTGTAATTGAAGGCGAAGATTCTTTTATAAACACTTCTATTAATATATTTAAAGGTTACTCACAATTGTTTGCAACCAGAAACACACATCCTTGCAATGAAACTATCCCAATGGGAATATCCTATTCAGAGGATGAAATATCATTTTCAAAAGCAGTTTCTTGCGATACTTTAAATAAAATTGACCCTTATTTTTACCAAACACAAGACTCTACACGAAATGGCAATTATTACTCTGGCACATGGAATTTTGAATACAGAGACAAAAGAATGTTTGTTATTACTAATGAAAATCAAACTAGAGAATCTACAATTAGGATTGTATTTGAAAAAATAAAATAAGAAAGCTATGAAACAACTCCTTTACATATCGCTTTTATCACTAATCTTATTCTCTTGTAGAAAAGAAAGAATAAGTGATGACTTATCCATTTTTGTAGGAGAATGGAAATTTAAAAGTAAAATATTTTATGACAAAGGTTCTTCTTATTGCAGAACAGACACTGTACAAATCGAAGATTGTAATAATGAAATCACATTAATTATTAAGAAAAACGGCAAAGCTTTTTTAAGCACAAGTTCTGGAAAAGAAAAGTATTTAATAAATTTTGATAAAGATGCTACAACAAACATGGCTTGGTTAAATAAAAAGACCATTAAATACGGATGTAATACCCAAGACACAACCTTATCTTCATTTACCGTGACAAGACCAACATTCTATTTGAAATCCGAAAAAATTGAATTGACTCCTAGTTGCTATATAAATTCGAACCAACTCATTATGTATTCCGACATTGAAACCGACAGAATCATTGGTTCTTACAGTGGTAACTCTAATCGTCACTATACTTTTTGGGAAAGAAAATAAACAAAAAAATCCCCTTCTGTCAACAACAACAGAAGGGGATTTTTTTTTAATAAACAACAAGGTTAATCTCTCTTAACCCACTAGATATTTCTTTACCAACATAGATATTATTTTACCATCAGCTTTACCAGCTAATTGTCCCATAGCAGCTCCCATTACTTTTCCCATGTCTGCAGGAGAAGAAGCTCCAGTTTTAGCTATGATTGCTTTCACTACCTCTCCTATTTCCTCTTCGCTCATTTGAGCCGGTAAATAAGCTTCTATTACACCTGCCTGAAAAACTTCATCTTCCAATAAATCAGGACGATCTTGTTCTTCGTAAAGAGCCGCAGCATCTTTCCTTTGCTTGTGTAATTTTTGTAGTATTTTCATTTCAGCTTCTTCGCTTACTTCTCCACTTCCATCTTTAGAAGCTTCTAGTAACAAAGCTGATTTTATTGCTCTTAAAGCAGCTAATTTTTCCTTTTCACGGGCTTTCATAGCTGTTTTTATATCTCCGTTTATTTGTTCTGTTAATGTCATGTTATTCCGGTAATTAGTGATTAGTAAAAAGTGATTAGTTACTAGTCTCGTTTTATAATTTATTATCAATAAAACCAATAGGATTAAACAACAAACCCTATTAGTTATTTCTTATTTTCCATGGATTTAATGAATCCATTTATCATTTTGCTTTCTTCTGTAATTAAAGCACTCATTTCTTAAAAACTATCAACATCCACAAAGTCCAACTCCTTTGCAATTATCAATTGAGTTTCCAATTCGAGTAATGAACCACGAGCAATTCTCAAAAATTGAATAAAACTTTGAGAGGTATTTCGCCCATAACCTTCAGCAATGTTCGAAGGAATAGAAACCGAAGATCTTTTAATCTGACTTTGCAAACCAAACACTTCATCTTTTGGAAAATCTTTACAAATCAAATAAGTCAACTTAACCAGCTTTATGCCTTTTTGCCAAATTAATAAATCCTTATATGATTTAATCTCTCCCATTTCTAACTATTCACTTTTCACTAGTTACTGTTCACTACACCTTAATCTACGTTATCGTGTAAGAATGAATTATTACTTCTGATAGATCCTGAAGTTTTTCCATCTTGCCCTTCTTCCTCGCTTAGTGTAAATCTAGACACTTCGCTTTCTGATGAATGAGGAGTATCTTCTAATTTTATTTTTCTTCTGATATAAGCAGGCTCGTTCTCTAATTCAGATAATCCAAATGGAGTTCTTAACTTCATGCTTAACTCTTGAATTCTCTCTCTCCTTCCTTCGTTCATTTGCTGTTGTTGCTCTCTAGAAATTTCTTCTACAGTGTTTGTTTCAACAGTTTTATTCACAGGAGTATTGTTTATAGGAGCATTATTCACTTCATTCATTGGAGTTTCTTCTTCCAAGTCATCTTCTAAATAATGTATAATTCTCTCCTCCTTCTTAGGTTCTTGCATTGCAATTGGCGAAGGCATTGGAATTTCTTCCTTAATTTCTATCGGCTGAGAATTATCAAAATTGAATGTCGCTTGCTCTTCTTTCATGATACGCTCCATGTTCATTTCCTCTTTCACCTCATTAGCAGGTTCTGTAGGAGTTACAACAGGCTTCACTTCCGACTTAAGATAAGGCATTACCTCTTCACTTTCTGCAGCAGGTGCAGCTTTAGCTTCAAAACTTTGAGTTGGAGAAGTAATAGGCTTAGAAATCATTGTAGACTCCTCATTCCCTAAATCCAAATACGTTTTTTCTGGAGCTTCTGGAGTAACTCCAGTATCTACAGAAGTATTAGATTGAAATCCTGTAGCAATAATGGTAACACAAACTTTGTCTCCCAAAGTTTCGTCATACCCTTGTCCCATAATCATTTCGGCAGATCCTCCTGCAGCATCTACAATAAAATCAGTGATTTCACTCATTTCGTCCATGGTTAATTCAACATCACCAAAAGTAATGTTCAATAGTACTTGCTTAGCCCCTGTAATATCATTATCGTTCAATAACGGAGAAGATAATGCTTTCTCAGCAGCTTCAATAGCTCTGTTTTCACCTTCAGCAGATGCAGTTCCCATAATAGCAACTCCACTGTCTTTCATTACTGTATTCACATCATTTAAATCCACGTTAATGAATCCAATTTTAGAAATTACTTCTGCAATTCCTTTAGCAGCAGATGCCAAAACTTGATCAGCTTGTGCATAAGCATTTCTGATTGTCAAGTTTCCATACATGTCTCTTAATTTCTCGTTATTGATAATTAAAAGTGTATCTACAGAGTCTCTCATTTCTTTGATTCCTGCTTCTGCTTGTTCTCTTCTTCTTTTTCCTTCAAAACTAAATGGCACTGTTACGATTCCTACAGTAAGAATCCCCATATCTTTAGCAATTTTTGCAACTACAGGTCCAGCTCCCGTTCCAGTTCCACCACCCATTCCGGCAGTAATAAATACCATATTGGTACTATCTGAAAGGTATTCTTTAATTTCGTCAATATTTTCTATAGCAGCATTTCTTCCCACATCTGGGATAGATCCTGCTCCTCTTCCTCCAGTTAATGTTTCTCCTAACTGAATTTTTGTTGGTACACTGCTTACGTCTAAGGCTTGTCTATCCGTGTTACACACGATAAAATCTACATCCTTAATCCCAAGTTCGTACATGTGGTTAACGGCATTACTACCACCACCTCCAACACCAATCACTTTGATGATGTTAGTTTTGTTGTTGTTTGGCATGTTAAATTCCATATCTATTGGTTTTTGTTGTTTATTCTTGTTGTTGTCTTCTTACTTAATCTCTTCGTCAAAAAATCTTTTGATTTTATCAAAGAAATTTGGTTTCATAAATGAAGTATCTCTCTTCACTGTTTCAGCTTTTGGCTCTACTCTTTGTGTTTCATATCCTTTCATCACAAGTCCAATTCCTGTTGCGAACAATGGACTAGTAATATCATCCTGAACCCCTTTACTTACGTGCTCATTTGGATAACCTACTCTACTGTTCATTCCTGTTACGTATTCAAATAATTGGGAAAGGTATTTTAATTGAGAACCACCTCCAGTGATTACTACCCCTCCAATTAATTTTTTTTCAAATCCTGAGTTTTTAATCTCAAAATGGATATGCTCAATAATCTCTTCCATTCTTGCTTGGATAATATTAGAAAGGTTCTTGATAGAAATTTCTTTCGGCTCTCTTCCTCTTAATCCAGGAATACATACTATCTCATTTTCTTGACTCTTGTTTGCAAAAGCAGTCCCGTATTTCTGTTTCAATAACTCAGCTTGACGTTTCATGATAGTTGTACCTTCTTTGATATCATCAGTAATTACATTTCCTCCAAATGGAATTACAGCTGTATGTCTGATAATTCCTTCGTGAAAGATTGCAATATCTGTAGTACCACCCCCTATATCAACTAAAGCAACTCCTGCTTCTTTTTCTTCTTGACTCAATACCGCTTCAGCAGATGCCAAAGGTTCCAAAATAATGTCTGCAACTTCTAGCCCTGCCTTCTCTACACATCTGTAGATGTTTTTACCTGCAGCAATTTGCCCAGTAATAATATGGAAATTTGCTTCCAACTGAACCCCTGCCATACCAATAGGATCCAATATTCCTTGTTCTCTATCCACAATGTAATCTTGCGGTAAAACGTGAATAATTTCTTCTCCTGGCATCATCACCAATTTGTACATATCATCTACCAAAGAGTTGATGTCTTCTTGTGAGATTTCATCTTCATGACTACTTCTTGTAATCATCCCTCTGTGTTGCAAACTCTTAATATGTTGACCTGCAATCCCTACGTTCACAACCTTTATTTCTACACCAGACTTAAGCTCAGCTTGCTCTACTGCAGCCTTAATAGACTGTACAGTTTTTTCGATATTAGCAACCACTCCTCTTGTAACCCCAAGAGATTCTGATTTACCCATACCAATCACTTCAATTTTTCCGTGTTCGTTCTTTCTTCCTACGATACAAGCAATCTTAGTTGTACCAATGTCTAATCCTACAATGATTTCTGATGTGTCCATATTATTTATTTTTTTTGCAAACTATTTGGTTATTGAATTTTAAGTTAATGGTCTTATATAAATTTAAACTAGTTGGGTTTATTCCTTCTTGATAGAACAATTTCAATTTCTTGAATTTTGTATCTACATCCTCTACCTTCCCAAATATAATTTCTTGATTCCCGACCTTAGGTATCAATGTTATCTCCTTATTTTTTTCGACATAAATTTGCTCAATTTGAGCTTTCAAAAATTTGTCGTTTTCTATGTATGTTGCTACTTCATACAATTCATCTATAAATGTTAACCCTTTAAGCGAATCATTTTCAGCAATTGCCTCCACTGTCTCTCCCGCTTTTAGGTTCACATATCCATTTACTACGAGTACTCTTGCCGTGTAAAAATCAGAAGTCTGCATAGCTCTCCCCTTATCATCTAAATATAAAGTGTAGCCACTTCTATTAAATACTCTTGCTACTGGTTTTCTTTGTGTCACTGCTATTTCTAGTGTCCCATTCATATTCTTGAACACTTCTACCGTTTCTACACTAGATAATCCAAGTAACTTTTTCTCTAATTTTTTAGTATCAATATCTTCGAATTTATCTTCCCCAACCTTAAAACCAATTTTGGATAAAATCCCATCCAATCTTGCTGGGGTCACAAAATGATTGCCAGACAACAAATCGATATCATAGTTTACACTTTCACACACCCTATTCTTTTTCTTACCGTAAGTAAAACTCAACAGCAGTAGCACCCCTATTACAAATAGAGCCCAAACAGCTATGTTAATTACTTTTTTCATCCTTCTTTTATCAATGTCTTTTTAAAGGCATTATTGTTGAATTAATTTTTCTTTTATTGGAGCTACCAATGTATTGATATCGCCCGCTCCTATTGTAAGCAATACCTCTAGCTTATTTTTATCCAAAGAGTCCAACACAGTCTCTTTTGTCTCTTTCCTTTTATTCTTGCTTTCTATTTTATTCAATAAAAATTCTGCATCTATTCCTTCTATCGGAAGCTCTCTTGCTGGGTAAACATCCAACACAACTACTTCGTCCAACTGAGCCAACTCTGCCGCAAACTCGTCTGCAAAATCCTTTGTTCTTGAGAATAAATGTGGCTGAAAAATTCCAGTTATTTTTTTTGATGGATACAATTCTCTTACCGAACTTACCAATGCTTTTATCTCTGTAGGGTGATGTGCATAATCATCTATAAACACCAACTCACTTTCTTTTATTTGATACTCAAATCTTCTTTTTACTCCTTTATACTCCTCTAACCCTCTCTTTATCTCAATATCCTCTAATCCTATTTCTTGACAAACAGCAATGGTTGCCATTGCATTTTCAATATTATGTAATCCGCTTATTCCAAGCTTTATTTCTTTTATTTCTCCTGATGGTGTAACTGCATCAAACACAAAATTTCCGTTATCTACAGAAATATTTTTTGCGAAATACTTAGAGTTTTCATTATTCAATGAATATTTTTCTTTGTTTTCAAATTCCAAAGAAACCTCCTCTTGCAAAAACACTTTCCCCTTTACATTCACCTTATTTACAAATTCTTGGAATGACTCATTCATAGAGTCTGAATCTCCATAAATATCCAAATGATCTGCATCTGTGGATGTAACAACTGCCACATTAGGAACTAGAGTTAAGAAAGAACGATCATATTCATCTGCCTCTACCACTACCCAATCCGAAGAAGAATCTAACACAATATTAGAATTGTAATTGGTTAAAATCCCTCCAAGAAAAGCATTGCATTTTAGCTTAGACTTTTCCATCACCACTGCAATCATAGAAGAAGTTGTTGTTTTACCATGAGTTCCTGCTACAGCAATAGTTTTGAAACTTTTGGTAATCATACCAAGCACTTCTGCTCTTTTCATTAAAGTAAATCCATTGTCTTTGAAATAATTAAACATCTCACTATTCTTAGGAATAGCTGGCGTATAAATCACCAAAGTAGACTCTTTATCTTGCTTTATATTCTCAGGAATTACCATTACATCATCCAAGTAAGAAATTATCATTCCATTACTCTCCATTTCTTCTGTAAGGCTAGTAGAAGTTAAGTCATACCCATACACAGGAATATCCTTGGAGTTGAAATAACGTGCCAACGCACTCATCCCAATTCCTCCTATCCCAATGAAATAAACGGTATGTACTTGATTCAACTTCATTATTTTCCTATCAATTTTATCACTTCGTTTGCAATAGTTTCGGCTGCATTTGGGCGACCAAAACTTATTATATTCACACTTAACTTAGTCAGTTTTTCTTTATTATTTATCAACTCCACCACCTCTTGCCCCAATATTTCTGGCGCATCTGCATCCGTTACCAATACAGCCGCATTGTGATTTACAAGTGCCATTGCATTTTTTGTTTGGTGGTCTTCACTCACATTAGGCGAAGGCACCAGTATTGTTGGCTTGCCTACCAAACACAACTCCGAGATAGACAAAGCTCCTGCTCTTGACACAACCAAATCGGCTGTAGCATATGCTAAATCCATTTCATAAATGAAATCGTGTACTTTTATATTATCATATCCCTTTTCCTCTACAAAGGATTTCATTTCACTGTGGTAATATTTTCCTGTTTGCCACAATACTTGAATTCCATTTTCATTTAGCCTTTCTGCCGCATTCTTTATGCTATTATTCACAGTTCTTGCTCCAAGACTTCCTCCTATAATTAATAGAGTTTTCTTCCCTTCTTCTAATCCAAAATGAGCTAAACCTTTTTCTTTTTTACCTCCAATATTCAATATCTCTTTTCTTACAGGGTTTCCTGTAAAAACAATTTTACTCTCTTCAAAAAAGCGTTCCATCTTATCATAAGCCACACAAATTTTCTTTGCCTTTCTTGCCAATAATTTATTGGTAATTCCTGGGTAAGAATTTTGTTCTTGCAACAAAGTTGGTATTCCCAATTTCCCTGCTTGTCTTAATAAAGGTCCACTTGCATACCCCCCAACTCCTATCGCCACATCTGGATTAAAATCCTTCACTATTTGTTTTGCTCTCTTCAAACTTTTAAAAAGCTTGAAAGGAAAAGAAAGATTCTTTACCGTCAATTTTCTTTGCAAACCAGCAATATCTAATCCAATAATTTCATATCCTGCTTTTGGCACTTTCTCCATTTCCATCTTACCATTTGCCCCAACAAAAAGAATTTCAGCATTAGGCTGTTTTTCTTTTATTGCATTAGCAATGGCAATGGCAGGATATATGTGTCCTCCAGTTCCTCCTCCTGATATGATAAATTTATTAGCTTGCATGTTCTGCGTTCTTTTTATCTGGTTCGTTTGTAACTATATCTTTGCTCACACTCAAGATCAAGGCTAATGAAATTGAAGTAAACAAAATTGAGGTTCCTCCCATACTAATCATTGGTAAGGGCTGACCTGTAACAGGCAGTAAATTTACGCTTACTCCCATATTTAAAAATGCTTGGAATACGATACTAAACCCTAATCCAAATGCCAAGTAAGATCCAAAATCACTCGTGGAACTTTTGGCTATGACAATGACTCGATAGAGTATAATTAAATACAATAATATCAAAGTTAACCCGCCTAATATAGAACCATATTCTTCTATGAAAATGGCAAAAATAAAATCGGCCCAAGCAGATGGTAATATATTCTTCACTGTACTTTTACTAGGCCCTACTCCCTGAATTCCTCCTAAAGCTATCCCTGCTTTTGCAATATCAGTTTGGTAGTTCTTATCTGCCGCATTCTCTGCTTCATCTCCTCCTACATAAGCAGCAATCCTAGAAGTCCAGGTACTTGCCCTTGGCAACATCTTAGGAAATACTGTTCCCAACAACAACAAGAAACAAAATCCTGCAATTGCTATTCCAAATATTGCTCCTATGTGCTTTAATGACACATTAGAAACAAACACCAATACCATACTCACTGCAAATAACATTAACGCAGTAGATAAATCGGCTGGTAAAATAAGTCCACAAATCATACCTATAGGCAGCATAACTCTCCAAGCCAATACTTTAAAATTCTTTAACTGCTCCTTGTTTACAGACAATTGCCTGGCCAAGTACACTATCAAAGAAATCTTTGCTATATCGGACGGTTGAAAACCAAACAACCATCTTGAAGCAGCTTTACCTCCATTTGGCATAACTAATACCAACATCAGTAATATAACCGAAACTATAATCCCAATTTGCGACAAGCGCGAGAAGTAATTTATTTTAAACTTATGTATATAAACCATTAGCAAAAATCCACCCCCGAGGATTAATGCATGTTTTAAGATATAAGCCTCTGTATTTCCTCCTCTAAATTTATACGACAACTGCGAAGTAGAACTGTACACGATTAGCAATGAAAAGAGAGACAACAATATTGTTATCACCCAAATCACCTTATCTCCGGTTAGATATTTGCTAAAAATGTTATTCATTGTTATCAGTCGTTAGTAATTAGTATTTAGTCGTATGCATTTCTACTGATGACTAAGGACTAAAGACTTGCATCTTAATTTATAATTCTCTTACTGCTTTTCTAAATTCTACACCTCTTTCTTCGTAGTTTTCAAACAAATCGAAACTTGCACAACCTGGCGACAATAAAACTAAATCTCCTTTAGCTGCCAACTTGTAACTTAATTTCACTGCTTCTCTTGCTGTTGATGTTTCATATACATCTATTACATTTCCAAATGCATTCACAAGCTTAGAGTTATCTACTCCCATGCACACTAAAGCTTTTACTTTATCTTTTACCAATTCAAGTAATTCTTCGTATTCATTTCCTTTATCTACACCTCCTGCAATCCATACAATAGGTTTGTTAATACTTTCTAATGCATACCACACAGCATTTACATTTGTTGCCTTACTGTCATTGATGAATTCAATTCCATTTACATAACAAATATGCTCTAATCTGTGTTCTACATTTTGAAAATCCGTAAGACTCTCTCTTACTATTTCTTTTCTCAAATCAAGTACTTTGGAAGCAATTCCGGCAGCCATTGAGTTGTAAATATTATGCTTTCCGTTTAACGCTAAATCGTGTATTGACATAGTTTGGGGTTGGTTTTTTGTGTTAAATATTATTTCTTCGTTCTGGTTCAAAAAAGCTCCTTCGCTCACCTCTTCTTTTATAGAAAAAGGCAATTGCTTAGCAGCCAATTCGTAATTTGCAAATGCTTCTTTTATCGCTTTATCATCCTTGCAATAGATGAAAAAATCTTCTTCTGTTTGGTTATTCGTTATCTTAAACTTTGAGTGCACATAATTCTCAAATTTGTAATCGTATCTATCTAAATGGTCCGGAGTTATATTCAGCAGGATAGCTATATCTGCTCTAAACTTATCTGTTCCATCCAATTGAAAACTGCTTAACTCTAGTACATAATAATCGTAGTCTTTGGTAGCCACTTGCAATGCAAAACTATCGCCAATATTTCCCGCCATCCCCACATTCAATCCTGCTTTGTTCAGAATATGATAAGTAAGCATAGTAGTTGTAGTTTTACCATTAGATCCAGTAATACAAATCAACTTGGCATTGGTATACCTACTTGCAAATTCAATTTCTGAAATCACAGGAATAGATTTATTCAAAGCTTGCTGAACTACATCTACCTTATCTGGAATCCCAGGACTCTTTATTATTTCTACAGCATTCAAGATTCTATCTAGCGTATGAGTTCCCTCTTCCCACTCTATATTTTCTTTATTTAATACTGCTTTATACTTTTCTTTTATCATTCCAAAATCAGACACAAACACATTAAAACCTTGCTTTTTTGCAAGCACAGCTGCTCCAACCCCGCTTTCGCCAGATCCAAGTATTGCTATATTTTTGTTTGTACTCATTTTTCTTAGTCATTGGTGACTAGTAATTAGTCCTTAGTTTATTATTCTCGTGTTAGTCTTCGATTCCGCTCAGACTGACTTTTCTTTATTCTTTGCTCTTATCTTAATTTCAAAGTCACAATCGTTACAATTGCCAACATTATTCCTACTATCCAGAACCTAGATACAATCTTAGATTCGTGCATTCCTTTCTTTTGGTAATGGTGATGAAGCGGAGCCATTAAAAAGACTCTTTTCCCTTCTCCAGTTTTCTTTTTGGTGTACTTGAAATAAGCCACCTGAATCATTACCGACAAATTCTCTGCTAAGAAGATTCCACACAGTACCGGAATCAACAATTCTTTTCTAATAGCTATTGCAAAAACAGCTATAATTCCTCCGATAGCTAAACTTCCCGTATCTCCCATAAATACTTGTGCCGGATAAGCATTGTACCATAAGAAACCAATACAAGCCCCTACAAAAGCACTAATGAATATCACTAGCTCGCCAGAGTTTGGTATAAACATTACATTGAGGTAATCGGAGAAAATTATATTACCCGATACATAAGCAAAAATTGCTAACGTAACTCCCACAATTGCCGAAGTTCCTGTTGCTAGTCCATCAATACCATCCGTCATGTTAGCCCCATTTGATACTGCTGTTACAATCACAATAACTGCAGGAACAAAGATTAACCATGCCCATTTAGATCTCCCGTCATTATCCATCCAACCCAAAAACCACTGGTAGTTAAACTCATTGTTTTTTACAAATGGTAAAGTTGTTTTTGTTGAGTGAGACTCTACCCAAGAAAAAGTAGCTGTAGAATCTTTGTCAGCTCTTAAACTCACAAAATCATCTCCTAGTTTCTCTACAAAACCTGCTACATATTCATTTTCAACTTTCTCTTTTATCGTTACGTTTTCATTGAAGAATAACATACATGCCACAACCAATCCAATTAAGATTTGTCCTACAACTTTGAATTTTCCAGCTAATCCTGCTTTGTTCTTTTTAAATACTTTGATGTAATCGTCAATAAATCCTATTGTACCCAGACCTATTGTAGTGAAAAGCATAATAATGATGTAAATATTATCTAGCCTAGCAAACAACAAAGTTGGAATAAGAATAGCGGCAATAATAATAAGCCCTCCCATTGTAGGAGTTCCTGCTTTTTCTATTTGCCCGTCAAGCCCCAAATCTCTAACAGACTCACCAACTTGTTTTTTTCTTAAAACGTTAATTAATTTTTTTCCAAAAACTAAAGACACGATAAGAGAAGTAACAATAGCCATTGCTGCTCTAAATGAGATATAATTGAATAATCCCGCTCCTGGAAAATCAATTTCTTGTAAATATGTGAATAAGTAGTATAACATTATTTATCTAGGATTTTAAGGGTTTCTGTCAGTATTTCTAGGTCATCAAAAGGAAATCTCTCTCCATTTATTTCTTGATAATTTTCGTGTCCTTTTCCTGCTACCAAAATGATATCATTTTCTTCTGCCAAGGCCGAAGCTGTTTTTATCGCCTCTTTTCTATCGGCTATTGTAATTGTCTTTTTATAATCTAATGGCTCTACTCCTTTTTGCATTTCCTCCAGAATTGTTCCTGGGTTCTCTGTTCTTGGATTATCAGAAGTAAGAATCACTTTATCGCTTAGTTTACAAGCGATATTTGCCATAATTGGTCTTTTTGTCTTATCTCTATCTCCTCCACAACCAACTACAGTAATCACTTTTTCGTTTCCTGTTCTTATATTGGCTATCGTTTTCAATACATTTTTTAATGCATCTGGAGTGTGAGCATAATCAACAATACCAACCACATTGTGTTTCGTCTTGATGTACTCAAATCTTCCTTCCACATTATTCAAAGCACTAATTTGAGTTAGCACATCTAGCTCATCTTCTCCCAACTGAATTGCCACTGCATAAACAGAAAGAATATTATAGGCATTGAAGTCTCCAATTAATTTTACCCACAAATCTTTGTCATTGATTTTCAATTGCAATCCTGTGAACTGATTTTCAATTACTCTTGCTTTGTAATCTGCGTCTCCTTTTATCGCCAAAGTAAACACCTCAGCTTTGCAGTTTTGCATCATTACCATTCCATTCTTATCGTCTGTATTGGTAATTGCAAATGCCTCTGGAGACAATCCATCAAAGAATTTTTTCTTTACATTGATGTATTCTTTAAAAGTATTGTGGTAGTCTAAATGATCGTGAGTGATGTTTGTAAAAACACCTCCTGTAAACTCTACTCCATTTATTCTTCCTTGGTGAATTGCATGAGAACTTACTTCCATAAAGCAAAAGTCACATCCTTCTTCTACCATTTGTGAAAACAACTCATTCAGCTTTATTGCATCTGGTGTAGTGTGTGTTGCTTTTATTTCTTTCTCCCCTATTCTATAGATTACAGTAGAAATTAATCCTACTTTATATCCTAAATTGGTAAACAATTCAAACAACAAAGAAGTAGTTGTTGTTTTACCGTTTGTTCCTGTAACCCCTACTAATTTTAATTTATTAGATGGGTTCTCGTAAAAATTTGATGCAATTAAACCCAAAGACTCTGCAGAGTTTTCTACTTCGATATAAGTAACTCCAGAAATAATATTGTTAGGCATTTTTTCGCAAACGATTGCTTTCGCTCCCATTTCCAATGCTTTCTCAATAAATTCATGTCCATCAACAGCACCTCCTTTTACGGCAATAAAAAGACCATTTCGCTCCACTTTACGTGAATCAAAAGCAATAGAACTAACCGAAGAATTGGTAGACCCAATAACCCCCGTCAATCTTACTTTGTACAATATGTCTTTTAAAAATTTCATTTCTTTTCTTAATTCTTTTTTATCCTAAATTCAGTACCATTACTTTCTTACTTCCTCCTAATTGAGATTGGCTTTTCACCACTCCCTTTCCATTTACTTTTACAGAAAAACCTTCGCTCTCCAATAAATAAACAGCATCTTTCAACCCCATTCCTAAAGTATTTGGCACACTACTCAATTCTTTTTTTCCCAGAGTAACCTTATCTGCTTTAGCAAAAGTTGAAGTCCACTTTGAGTCTTTATTTTGAAAATCGATTGGAACATTCATTGCGTTAAACACCAATTTCAAATCATCTTGATTCCCACTTTTTGAAGCAGGCATATTTTTCTTTTCTAACTTATCCTTAGTTCTAGCCATTGCTATATCAGTAGCGTAAACTTTCTCTGCTATTTCCTTAAATACAGTTCCTGAAACTACGTTCCCATAAATACTTTTGGTAGGTGCAGCAACTACAACAATACAAGAGTACTTTGGGTTATCTGCAGGAAAATACCCGCAAAAAGAAGCTTGATGTCTCACTTTAGAAGCTGTTTCAGAATCTGACTTCCCATAACCTACTTGTGTCGTTCCTGTTTTACCAGCAATCTTAAAATCTAAGTTTTTCAGGTTGCTAGCTGTTCCTTCAGATACTACCTTCTCTAATAAATACTGTGCATTTTTAATTGTTTTTTTAGAACAAATACTGCTATTCAAAACCTCCACTTTACTTTTATAAGTAACTACACTCCCGTCTCTTATCTCTTTTACAAACTGAGGCTTAACCATAACACCCCCATTTGCTACTGCATTGTAAAAAGTTAAAATTTGCATTGGCGTAAATCTCGTTTCATACCCAATAGACATCCAAGGAATAGAAATCCCCGACCAAGTTGTATCTGCAGTTGTTTTTACATATGGTTTTCCTTCTCCTTTAATATTAAATCCTATTTTCTCTCCAAGTCCTAATCTTTTAATCCCTTTCAAGAATTTTGTTTGACTCTTTTTATAATTTTCATTTATCACATAAGAAATCCCAACATTAGAAGACAAAGCAAATGCTTTCCAAACTGGTATAATTCCATCTCCTCCTTCATGTGCATCTCTCATTGTTCTGTCGTAGTACTTTATTGTACCGTCTCTTGTATCTACCTTGTCATTTATATCTACAATCCCATCCTCCATAGCTACCATTATTGAGGCTAGTTTAAATGTAGATCCCGGCTCAGACGAAGTCCCTATTGCGTGATTATATATCTCACGGTAATTTCCCTTCCTATCTCTAGAGATATTTGCTATTGCCTTTATATGTCCAGTTTCAACCTCCATAAGCACAGCACATCCGTGTTGCGCATTCTGAGAAACCAATTGAGCCATCAATGCTTTCTCTGCCACATCTTGCAGATTTACATCTATAGTTGTATAAATATCCTTCCCGTTTTCTGGTTTAATCAAGTAATCATCTGTCAAAGGAATTTTATTTCCTCCTCCCACATTTTTCATGTACTGAAGACCTTGTTCTCCTTTCAATTTTTCTTGATAGGCATCTTCTAACCCTACTCCGTTACCATCATCATTAATATACCCCACTGTTCTCTGTGCCAACATCCCAAAAGGCTTTTCTCTTTTGTTTTGTTTCAAGATAATCCTACCCCCTCTAAATTGCCCTTTTCTTAAAATTGGGGCTTTAACTATCGCTTGCAACTCATTGTAAGACACATTTTTTTTCAATAAATGATACCTCCTTTTAGTTCTTTTTGCATCTATCAACTCTTTTCTGTACTCCGCCTCAGATTTATTCCCAAACACTCTAGAAAGCATCATTGCCAAAGAATCTACCTTACTCTCAAAAAGCTCCTTTTTCACAGCTACCAAATCCATTCTCAACTCATAAATTGGAACCGAGATTGCCAAAGCACTCTTTTCTTTGTCATCTGCAAAAATATTTCCTCTTGATGCATTTATCTCCACCTTAGAAATACTTGACACATAAGGGTTATTAGCAGGCTTTACAGTCATTTGAATAGAAAATATTTTGTAAACTATAAGCAAAGCGAATACAAACACAGCCATATAGACTGCGTAAATTCTCCCTGATATAATTTTTTCACTACTCACCTTCCTTTTTTTCTTTTATAATTATTGGAGCTTGTTTCAACTCCTCTATTCCTGTATTTTTTAATAACTTCAACACGTTTGACTGAAGACTAATTTGATTCAACTCTTTAGTTGTAGAATTATCTTTAGAATTCAATTCTTCCATATTTTCTAATTCGGAGGCCCTTTTCATCAAACCATCCGCATAGTATCCGTACGCTATATATAACATCACCAAAAAAGTGAGATACACCACAAAACCAATGTTCTTTTGAACAAACTCTTTCCCAAAGAAATTCCCTGATAAGACATCAGTAATTGGTTTCAGTATGTTTATTCTTTTTTCGGCCATGCTACAGTTTCTCTGCTATTCTCATTTTTGCGCTTCGCGATCTTGAGTTCACCTTCAACTCTTCTGCATCAGCAACAATTGCTTTTCTCGATATATCTTTCATATCTACTAAAGGGTTTCCGTAAAAATCCTTTTCTATCTCTCCTTCAAATTTTCCTTTCTTGATGAAATTTTTCACCAACCTATCCTCCAAAGAATGGTAAGAAATAACCACCAATCTCCCTTCAGGCTTCAACACATCTCTCGCTCCTTCCAAAAATTGTTTCAACACTTCTAACTCTTGGTTCACTTCAATTCTTATTGCTTGAAACACCTGAGCAAGAAACTGATTCTCTTTTTTTCTTGTAGTCAGCAACTTTATTATATCAATCAGTTGAGTTGTAGTTTCGATAGGATTTAATTCTCTTGCTTCTATTATTTTTTTCGCAACCAACCTAGCGTTTCTAATCTCGCCATAGGTCTTGAAAATAAATTCAAGATTATCTTCTTCGTAATCATTTACTACACGTTTTGCTGATAACTCTTGACTTTGATTCATTCGCATATCTAAATCACCTTCATAGCGAATAGAAAAACCTCTTTCACCAGAATCAAACTGATGAGAAGAAACTCCTAAATCTGCCAAGATTCCATCCACTTTCTCTATTCCATGAAAGGCAAGGTAATTTTTGATAAACGCAAAATTTTGGTCTATCAAAGTAAAACGAGAATCGTCAATTGAGTTTTCATGCGCTTCGGCATCTTGATCAAAAGCGAAAAGTTTTCCGTTTTCATCAAGTAATTCAAGAATTCTTCTTGAATGACCTCCACCACCAAAAGTTACATCTACGTAAACTCCACCTGGTACTATGTTCAATCCTTCAACCGAACTATTTAAAAGAACGGGGATATGATATTTGCTATCTTTTTTCATCCTCTTTGCTATCACTCATAACCTCTTGGGCAAGTTCAGCAAAGTCACCAATTTCTTCGTTCATCAAATCGTCATACTTAGTTTTGTCCCAAATTTCAATTCGGTCGGCATACGCAAAGAGAACTACCTCTTTTGAAATACCTGCAAACTCTTGAAGATCTTTTGGAAGAAGTACTCTTCCATTTCCATCCATATCGAGTTTTGTTGCTCCGTTTTGAAACTGACGCACAAACTGTCTGTTTTTGATAGCGAATAAATTCAGCTCACTTAGCTTTTCCTCAACCTTTTGCCAATCCTTATGGGGATACAAACCCAGACAACCTTCGAACCCACGGTTCAACACAAAGCCTTCACGCCCTTCATTGTCTAATTGTTTTTTTAGACCAGAAGGAACCGTGAGCCTGCCTTTGGCGTCCAGTTTACATATGTATTCTCCTAAGTATGACATTAGTTATTGTTAATTAGCAAAGATATTTAATATATCCCACATTTCTCCACTTTATACCACTTTGTGGATAACTTTATAACGTAAAGGAACTAAAAATGTTTCGATAAATAAAGGAAATGTTGATTTTATTGACTTACAGCCGTATCAAACTTAATGAAATTGCGGTGGGAGAGATTACCATTATATTAACAATGAATTGTTCACTATTGACAAAAAGTGGGACTTTTTAGAGCAA
Organism: uncultured Flavobacteriales bacterium; assembly: GCA_964021785.1. Lineage (GTDB taxonomy): Bacteria > Bacteroidota > Bacteroidia > Flavobacteriales_D > CAJJDF01 > CAJJDF01. The sequence goes on along the minus strand of CAXIAX010000001.1, from coordinate 65,249 downwards.
TATTCTGGAAAGTGGCAAGTCTTTTTTTTACAAAAAAAAAGCGAAAATAAAAAAGCCTAGCTACAAATTGTAACTAGGCTTTATTTTATAAAATTTACTGTAATTCGCTTACTTTTTTCCCATTCTGTAATTTAATCCTACGATATATTGTGTGTAATAGGATTTATCCTCTATTCTATTCAAAATAAAAGAATTGTTAAATCCAATTTCTAAAAATAAATCCTGTCTCCCTTTTTCATTTAATAAAATATTGGCTCCTACTCCAAAACCAAGGTAATAAATCCCGGCTTGCTTTGTGTTGTACTCTTTAAGAATCAATAAATTGGAACGATTTAACTGAGTCTCCACATAAAACTGAAATTTCTTTCTAGACACTACATCACATTGAGCCACCAATCCATACCAATGATAAAATTCATTTGTAATTTGTCCCTTGTCACGAGTCCAAGCATAAATTGGTGCAACTTGTACTCCCAACCAAAATCGATTGTGCAATTTCATTTTCACATTCATATTCCAAGTTAATTCACTGTAAAGAAATTCTCCTGCTGGCTGGTTGTAGTCATTCCAGATATAAGTGAATGAGGTTCCCACCTCTAGCGTTTTTGCCAAATACCCATTATCTGATTGACTAAAAGAATATTGAGACATGCAAAACACCATTAACAAAACCAAAAACTTCATAAACCTTTTATTTTAATTTGCAATCTAAGCTACCAAAAAAAGCACATTTTAAAAAGTAACTTAATAAAAAACAGACTTCAATTAAATAAAGGAAAATAATAGTTTTAACTTTGTGTAAATACGACCCATAACCATGAAAGTAAAAACTGCAGAATTTGTAATAAGTAACACGAGAATTGACCTGTGCCCAAAACCAGAAATTCCTGAGTATGCTTTTATTGGTAGATCAAACGTGGGTAAATCATCTTTGATAAACTCTATTTGCAACAACAAAAAACTTGCAAAAACATCCTCTACTCCAGGAAAAACACAACTTATAAATCATTTTGTGATAAATGACGAATGGTACTTAGTGGATTTACCAGGATACGGTTTTACAAAAACTCCAAATCATTTGAGAATGAAATGGCAAAACTTCACAAGAAACTACTTAAGAACTAGAGAGAACTTAATGTGTGTATTTGTGTTATTGGATTCTCGTCACAATGTGTTAAAAGCTGATGATGAATTTATGGAGTGGCTAGGAGAAAACAACATTCCTTTTGTAATGGTGTTTACCAAAATGGATAAACTAGACCCAAGAGATATAGAAGGTAACATTGAGACTTATTTAGAAAAGATGAGTGAAAAATGGAGCTTTTTACCTCAATATTTTTTAACCTCTGCAGAAAAGAAAACAGGAAAAGAAGAAATTCTTGCTTTTGTGGAAGAAACAAACAAAACCTTTGTGAAACCTGACCAAAATAAAGCTTGGACATAAATTTTACTAAAACAAATTAACTTATAAAGTTTACACAGCTTTGTAAACTCATTACTCTCCTTATTTTTAATCTAAAATCAATAAACTTATGGACCTACTGAAGGTTATTGACATATTAGGAATTGCGGCTTTTAGTATTGCCGGAGCTTTTGCTGCTATTGATAAAAAACTAGACCTCTTAGGAATTTATATCATTGCTTTCATTACCGCATTGGGAGGAGGAACATTACGCGATATACTTGTGGGAGAATTACCCGTAAAATGGATGCTAGACTTAAGCTCAGGTATAGTTGTTGCAATTAGCACTACTGCAGCATTGCTTTTTACAAGTGTGATTCAAAACAATCAAAAAACGCTTTTGTTTTTCGATTCCATTGGTTTAGGATTCTTTACTGTACTAGGAGTTCAAACCGGAATTTCACTGGGATTAAATCCTGCAATAAGCATATTATTAGGAACAATTACAGCTTGCTTTGGAGGTGTAATAAGAGACATTTCTCTAAACACTATTCCTCTTATATTTCACAAAGAAATATACGCAACCACCTGTATTCTTGGAGGAATAATATATTTACTCTTGCAAAACATCACAATGCCATCTATGTTAGATGAAATTATTTGTATTGCTACAATTACATTATTTAGATTACTCTCGGTAAAATACGACTGGAGATTACCCGTAATTTGGAAACCTGAAAACTCTTAAATTAAGATTGTAATTTAGAACCTAACTTCCAATGCATTTTCTATCGTGTAATTGGTTTTTCTTGCCCCAGGAATCTCTCGGTTATCATGAATTACAGAATAAACAATCTTATAATTCAAATACTTATTGATAGTAAACCTGAGCGAAGTTTCATTTGCAAACCTATAATCACCTAAACTTATCAATTTGGGCTGAATATAAGCAATAGTGCTAAAACCTATATTATCGTTAAAACGAGCGCCAAAAGAGAGGTAAGATGTAGATAAAACGTCTTGAGATATACCAACTCCAATAAGCTCTTCGTGCTCTGCCATAAAACCTGTTCCAAAAAAGAGCTGATATTTTGCTTCATTTATCAAATTCAATCGCAGCCCTGCTCCTCCAATTAATCGTAAATCTATTTTTTGAATTTTATTGAATTGAATCTGCTGAAAAGCTTCAAAACTAAGCTTACCCGAGTCCTTAAACTTATGAATATATCTAAAATGCTGGAAACCTCTATTTTCAAAATCATTGTCTCCAGATTTTATAAAAGCATGGTCCGTTATTAATAAAAACTGATGTTTCTTTTTTAAATAACTCACTTGCACCTCATCTCCAATTTTTAGCAATTGATTGGAGTTCATAGTGAAGTCAAAATTTAGCTCTACACCTCCACTAAAACCTTGCTTATCATCATTAAATCGTTTGTTTTCAATGTTCACGATTTGCGAAAAAGAAGCAATACTAACTGCCGAAATCAGGAAGGATAAAATGATTTTCATGTGATGTTATTTTTTGCAAATTTACTATACTTTATAGAATAACTAAGTTTACTCTTGGCCAATTTTAAATTGGCGAACAAAAGGCGTTTACTTAAAAACAAACCGTAATAATTATTACATTTGATATAAATAGAACAAATTCACATCATTCTATATAACTCAAGAAAATGACAGACAAAATTTTTGCAAAAAAAGCTGTATCATATTTCCTTCCAACGATTCTGACGATAATTTGCCTCTTCGTTTATGTGATTTACAGACCCGAAGAAATTATTCTTAACCAATACATTTTTGCAAAATTCCCTAGCTTAAATGATATAAAACTGAACATAAACAGTTCCTTTCCTTTAAATAATTTTATCATCTACAATTTACCTGCAGGACTCTGGGTAATGGCTTTAACGTTCTGCTCTGGCGATTATAAATTACCTCTATTTTCTAGAAAAATTCAGCTAGCTTACCTCCCAATTATCATAGGGCTTATTATTGAGTTTGCGCAATTAACAAAACTTACGGATGGCACATTCGATCCTATTGATATAGTGACCATGCTTGTTTTTGCCTTTCTTACGTTCCGGATAAAGAGATTATATTACTTCAATACACAAACAAGCAATACACAGCCATTAATCACCTTAACCGGGTTTGTCATTCTTTTCTTTGGTAATATTTAAGTTATGAAAATTAACATCCGAAAAGAAATAGTGTCAATTCATAACGGAAAGGAATCTTTAAAAATATTTCACCTTAGCGACTTTCATTTTAAGTTTAGCAAAAAGACAGCCAACCGAATAGCCGAATCTACAGAAAGTGGGCAACCAGACCTTATTCTTATGACGGGAGATTATTTCGATACCCCAAAAGGCTTCAATCTACTTTTTTCATTATTACCAAGGCTTGCTGTATGTTGTCCCGTAGTGTTTATTGAAGGAAATCACGATAATCTTTATGGAAGCCATTTTCTGAAAAAATTAGGAGACTTAGACAATTGCACTTATTTAAAAACTCAATCGTTTCAATACAAATCTAAAAGAGGGTATGATTACACCATTTATCCAGAAAATGGAATTGTACAAGAAGGAAAAAAGAATCGAACAAACATTCGTTTAATCCACAATCCAAGAAAAATAAATTCTACCAAATTAGACGACATCAATTTGGTTTTGTGTGGTCATCTGCATGGAGGACAGTTTATTTTTTGGAAATCCAAATCAGGAAAATTATACCCAGGAAGTTTTTTCTATAAGCATTGTATTGACCGAAAAAAGATAGAAAATTCTACCGTAATTATTAGTAAAGGACTAGGAGACACTCTTCCCATGAGATATAATTGTCCTAAAGAAATAGTTGAAATTCAGGTCGTTTAAAGCTAAATAACACATTTTAACATACAACCTACAAAAAGAATACTGAAAATTTGCACAATTAAGTTGTGTGCAATTTAATTTTGTGCTAAATTTGTATAGCAATACAACATCACATGTCTGACCATTTAAAATTATCTAATCAAGTTTGCTTCCCTATTTACAATTTATCTAAGGAGGTAATCAACCATTATCGTCCCATATTGAAAGAATTGGACTTAACCTATTCTCAATATTTGGTAATGCTCGTATTGTGGGAAAAAGGCGAACAAAATGTTTCGGAAATTGGAGCAGACTTAAATCTTGACAGTGGAACTCTTACTCCTTTGCTAAAAAGGTTGGAACAGAAGAAACTGATAGAAAGAAATAGAAAAAAATCAGACGAACGTGTAGTCTCGATTTCACTAACGAAAGAGGGGATAAAAAAACAAGAACAAGCAGAGGGTATTCCTAGTAAAATACAAGAATCCTTAAATGTAACTACAGAAGAACTACAAGATTTAAAAAGAATAATAGATCAAATAATAACACAAATAAATAAATAGAGATGAAAGCAATATATACAATTGGAGCAACAGCAACAGGAGGAAGAAATGGACATGTAAAAAGTGAAAACGGAATTTTGGACCTTGAAGTAAGACATCCAAAAGCATTGGGAGGAGCAGATAATGATCACCCAAATCCAGAAATGCTTTTCGCAGCAGGTTATTCAGCTTGTTTTGACAGTGCTTTAAACTTAGTGATTCAACAATCAAAAATAAAAACGGGAACTACTGCTGTAACAGCAAATATTAGTATTGGTAAAAACGAAAATGGAGGTTTTGGATTGGCAGCAACACTAGATGTAAACATACCAGAAGTAAGTCTAGAAGAAGCTAAGGCTTTGACAGAAAAAGCACACCAAGTTTGCCCTTATTCTAATGCAACAAGAGGAAACATGGAAGTAACATTAAACACAACAAATAACTAAATAAAAAGATAAATCATGTCATTAATAGAAAACCTTAATTGGAGACACTCTGTAAAAGCTTTTGACCCAACTAAAAAAGTTAGCGAAGAAAAGATTGAAAAAATTATTGAAGCAGCAAGACTTGCTCCAACTTCTTCTGGTCTTCAGCAATTCAGAGTAATCTTGGTTTCTAACCAAGAAGTAAAAGAAAAATTGGTAAAAGGAGCGTTAAATCCAGAGAGCATGCAAGAATGTTCACACGTATTAGTTTTTGCAGCTTGGGATACTTATACAGCCGAAAGGATAGACAAAGTATACGATTTCACAACAGAAGAAAGAGGCTTAGAAAAAGGAAGATTTAATAGCTATACGGACAAATTGAAAGAGATTTATCTAAATACGCCAGATGAAGCTAATTTTGCTCATACTTCTAGACAATCATACATTGGACTAGGATTAGCCTTAGCGGAAGCAGCAGAATTGAAAGTAGATTCTTGTCCTGCAGAAGGATTTGATACTAAAGTTGTGGACGAAGTATTGGAACTAGAAAAACTAGGATTAAAAAGTGTGTCGCTAATGTATGTAGGATATGCAGACGAAGCGAGAGACTGGATTAAACCAATGAAAAAAGTAAGAATACCTAGAGATGAATTTGTGATTGAAGTAAAATAATTCAACATCACTTTATTCCTGCCTTCTGTGCGGCAAAATTTAGAACAAAAAAAAGAGCTACACTTTCGTGTAACTCTTTTTTTTTGGTTTTTATAGTGTTAACTCTATTGTCTAGTCCAAGTATCCGTTCTTCCAATTAATGAAATTCCAATAAACCCTCTAATTTCAAGAGTATTATCATCTATCATTGTAATCTTACAATCGTAAGTTTTACCTTTTCTAGAGTCATAAATTGTTCCTTTTTCCCAAACTCCATCTCCAGTATAAACGAAATCTTTAAAGATTCTTAATCCTTTCAATTTTACACCTTGTAATTCTGCATTTGGATTATTTTTATCTGTTTTTGGCAATTTAGTCTCTGGATCTGTTGGTTCTTTTAGCCAAACAATTTTACCGAAATATTTACTTCCAATTTTCGATATTTTCACTTTTGCTTTCCCTGTACTTTCCATCCACACTCCCATTACTCTGTCTTCTTCAGAGACTGTAGTAGTTGATACAAAACTCATAGTAAATAATGCTACAAGTGCAATTAGTATATTTCTTCTCATTTTCATAGGTTTTTATTTTTGTTCATTCATTTCTAAATCAAATTTGATGCCAACTTCATAATTTTGCGGCACCTCTTGATCTTTAATATAAGTTAAATCTAATACTAGAGTTACATTTTCTTCTTTCAAATACTTAGCAATTTCTACTTCATCTAATATACTTAACTCTATTTCTTGAGACCCTTCTTTTATCTCTCCTGAAACTCCTACAGTTACCATTGTCAAGTCTTCACTCTCTCCTAATAATTGTACTTTTGCTTCGTTAATTTCTGATAATCCTAGAGAATCTTTTTTAGAAACCAAGATAGATTGTATAGTTGCTCCTTCTATTTTGGTAATATCTACATCCCCCAACATTTCTGCTACGTTCAATGTAATAGACTTTTCGTTTCCGCCTTCATATATATCTTCAAACAATAAAGTTTGTGTAGCTACTTCTGCTTCTACTGTTTTGGTGGCGACAGAACAAGAACTTAATCCAACTCCCAATGTTGCTGCAAGCAACAATCCTTTTACAAAATTTATCTTCATAGATGTGTGTTTTTTAATTTTTGATACGATAAATATAGAAAATAGTTACAACTATTAAGTATAATTACCTAAACAGTTCTGTATTTGGATCTAAATTTATAGATTAAAGAAACTCCTCTAAATGCATTCCAGAAAAGGAAAGCTATCCAAATTGCGTAGAGTTTAAATCCAATAAAATCTAATCCAAAAATAATAGGGAAAAAGACTAATCCTGTGGCAACAATAAGTGTATTACGTAAGTATACCGTCTCTCCCAATCCTTTGAACACGCCATCATAAGTAAAGGTAATTCCACTGATAAACTGAGCCATAATTATTAACCAATATACCGAATAAAAATGCCCAATAACCTCTTCATTATTACTAAAAACTCTTCCAATAATAGGATAAAGCGCTACAAAAACTAACGCAAGAAATAGCGAAACAATGAGGTTGTACTTTATCAAATCTTTCATTAAAATAGTGAGAGATTTAAAATCTTTTTGCCCCAATAATTTTCCAGAAATAGCATTTCCTGCATTAGAAAATCCATCAATAAAAAAGAAAGAAAACACCCATAAATTTATAAGAATAGTGTGAGCCGCCAAGTAATATTCTCCGTAAGAAGTAGCATACCTATTTGCCAAAAAGAAAGCGGTATTTAGGGCAATTGTTCTTATCAGCATATTGGCCGACATGATTAACATATTCCTAAACTCATGGTTCACTTTTTTGAATTTTGGCAAGAGGGTAAAAATTGTTTTTCGCTTTACTATTACAGTTATTATCAAGAGCATAGTCACTTGAGAAAAAACAGAAGCCCAAGCCACGCCTTCTATTCCCATATTGGGTGTAAAATCACCAATACCAAACACCAAAATATAATCTAAAATCACATTCACGATAGCACCAGCAACACTGGCTTTCATTATCCACATGGTATTTTGAATCCCTCTAAATACGCCAAATACCGTAAACACAACCAAAGAAATAGGAAGGCCCACGATTCGTATTTTGAAATAAGCAACCGAATTAGCCAACAATTGAGTTTGGCCTGGATCCACTCCATAAAATTGCAAAAATATTTCTTCGGCAAACACATAGGACAATCCTCCAAGAATTAATCCTAGAGTTGCACCAAACAACACTGTTTGTGGCACCAGAGTTTTCACCTCTTCTAAATTCCCTGCACCCATGTACCTAGAAATTATGGAAGAAACTGAAGTACGAATTTGAGAGAGCGACCACAAAAGCAGCACATAAAACCCTGACCCCAAACCTACTGCTGCTTGTGATATTTCGGAGTTTTCTCCTAAATTTCCGATTACAGCTGTATCTACCAATCCTATTATTGGCTCTGCGATTCCAGCAAAAATTGCAGGAATAGCCAATATTCTAATTTCTTTAAAACTTACCTTTGATTTATTCACACACAAAGATATGGTTTAATTGCGATTTCAATTAACAGAACTCTTGTTTTTCATCCTTGAAATAGCTGTCGTTTTATTTCCTTTTAAGGGGCTTTTTTGCTATTTTCGACAAACTGAAAATAAACGACTTTTATGCACGTAGCAATATCCGGAAATATAGGGGCGGGAAAAACAACATTAACAAACTTACTTGCCAAACATTATAAGTGGGATACTCACTTTGAAGATGTGGAAAATAATCCTTATTTGAATGATTTTTATGAAGACATGCAGAGATGGTCTTTTAATCTTCAGATATTTTATTTGAACAGTCGTTTTACTCAAATTCAAGAAATAAAAAACAGTGAAAAAACTGTAATTCAAGACAGAACAATTTACGAAGATGCTTTCATTTTTGCACCTAACTTGCACAAAATGGGATTAATGAGCACCAAAGATTTTGAAAACTATTTCTCTCTATTTTCTTTGATGGAAAAATTTATTTCTGCACCAGATTTATTGATTCACCTAAGAGCTAGTGTTCCTACCTTGGTAAATCAAATATCGCAAAGAGGAAGAGAATATGAAGAAAGCATTAGAATTGATTACTTGAAAAGATTGAACGAAAGATATGAGGCTTGGATTAGCACTTATAGCAAAGGAAAAGTAATCATAGTAGATGTAGACAACAACAACTTTAAAGAAAATCCTGAAGATTTAGGAAAAATAATAAATGACATAGATGCAGAAATAAACGGACTATTTTAGTCCGTTTATTTTTTGTGCATCTAAAAAATAAAGTCAGTACATTTACTGCATACCGTTCTTAACAAATAACAATAAATGAAAAAATCATTACTTTTAATCCTACTAGTCATAGGCTCTATTGGCTACTCACAATTACCCAATTCTGAAAACTTTAATGAGCCCATACTAGAAAATGCACTTCAAGTTATTGAATCCGAAAAATCTTCTATTCCTAAATTCATTGAATTTAGAACAGGTTTTTCACCAGCACTGGAGGATTTAAGTTCATTTTTAAACCAATTTTCGAAAAACACCTTCACTTTAGTTGAAAAAAGCAGAAATGAAGATCAAATTGGATATACCCACATTAAATTTCAGCAAGTAATTAACAACATTCCTTTGGAATTTAATGTTGTTACTGCCCACGTAAAAAACGGAATAATAACATCTATTAGTGGAAACTTAGAAGGAAAACTACCCTCTATAAATACGGCTGTATTGACAGAAAAAATTGCTCTTAAAAAAGCATTGAATACCATAAACGCAAAAACTTATAAATGGCAAATTGCTGAAGAAGAAGCTCACATTAAAACAATGGAGAACAACCCTAAAGCAACTTATTACCCAAAAGGAGAATTAGTTTATTTTGCTAACGAATCTGGGTTATACCTAACTTACAAATTCAATATTTATGCTCACTCTCCAGTAAGTAGAGCAGAGTATTTTGTAGATGCTTTATCTGGTAAAGTATTGTTTCAAAACAAAATTATAAAACATGCTGATGTACCAGGATTGGCAAACACAGGATATAGTGGCGCGCAAGTAATCACTACAGATTCTACTTCGCCTACCAATTACAGATTAAGAGAAACTGGAAGAGGACTAGGAATAGAAACTTACGACTGTAACAATGGAATTAACTACGGAGCTGCAGTTGATTTTACTGACAGTAACAACAACTGGACTTCTACAGCTAATGGCGACCAATATGCACTAGATGCACACTGGGGAGCAGAAATGACTTACGATTATTTTTGGAATGTACACGCAAGAAACAGTATAGATGGAGCTGGTTTTAAACTAATAAGCTACATTCATTACGATAACAATTATGTAAATGCATTTTGGAACGGTAATTATATGACTTACGGAGACGGAAACGGAACAAACACATCTCCACTTACTACCTTAGCAATTGCGGGACACGAAATTTCTCATGGATTAACAACCAACACGGCCAACCTTACTTACCAAAATGAATCGGGTGCACTGAACGAATCATTTAGTGATATTTTTGGAGTATGTATTGATTATTGGGCAAGACCTGCACAAGCAAACTGGCTTATGGGAGATGAAATTTACCTGAATTCGAACGATTATTTTAGATCTATGTCTAACCCCAATGCAAAAGGTGACCCTGATACTTATGGAGGAACAAATTACTACACTGGAACTTTAGATTTTGGAGGAGTACACACAAACAGTGGTGTACAAAATTTCTGGTTTTATTTGATGGTGAATGGAGGAACAGGAACTAACGACTTAGGAAATGCTTATTCGGTTTCGCCACTTGGTTTTGATACAGCTTCAAGAATTGCTTTCAGAAACCTAACAACTTATTTAACTCCTAGCTCTGATCACAATGATGCACGTAATTTTGCCATACAATCTGCTATAGATTTGTATGGAGCTTGCTCGCCAGCAGTAATTGCTACAACAAATGCTTGGCATGCTGTGGGAGTAGGAACTGCTTATGTTGCAGGAGTGCAAAGTGATTTCACTTCTTATGATACTGCAGGATGTAAATTACCACATACCGTTACATTTACCAATACAAGTAATAATGCAACTGCCTTTATTTGGGATTTTGGAGACGGTAGCTCGAGCACAGCACTAAACCCTACTCATACATACACAGGATATGGACCATACTCTGTAGAATTATATGCAAATGGTGGTGCATGTGGAGAAGATACAATATTAAAAACAACATACATTACTATAGATACTACTGCAATTTGCCCAGATATAATGTCAAAAAACTCGAACTTTAGCTCTTCGGCATGTATAGGTACTTTGATAGATGATGGAGGAACTGCTGGAGATTACTCTAACCTACAGAATTCATACTTTACTATCTCGCCTACTTTAGCTACTAGCGTAACTCTAAATTTTGCTCAATTTGATGTAGAATCAGGAGACCAAGGTGGAACAATTTGTAATTATGATTATTTGGAAGTATATGACGGAACAAGCACATCTGCACCACTAATAGGAAGATATTGCAACAACAACCCTCCTCCTGCTTCGGTTACTTCTTCGGCTGGTAATCTTTACATAAAATTTCATTCGGACCAAGGAGTAGAAGAACAAGGATTTATACTAAACTGGAGCTGTACACAATATACTTCGCCACTTCCTTTGGCTCTATTTACTTCTAGCGATACTTCCATATGCGAGAACGAAAGCGTTACTTACACCAACAACAGTGTAAACACAACTAGCTTTAGCTGGTCGTTCCCTGGAGGATCGCCCGCTACATCTACAGCTGCAAACCCTCTTGTTTCTTATGCTAACTCAGGAAGTTACACTACTCGATTAATTGCAACTAATGCAAACGGAAACGACACTATTTACCAAACAATTAATGTAAAAAACATCTGTACAGTAATACTACCAAATGGAGGAACTGCACAAACGAGAGTTTCTTGCGAAGGTAAAATAATAGATAATGGAGGACTTTCAGGAAACTACTCTGCAAACCAAACTACCAATATTACCGTATCTCCGCTAGGAGCAAATAATGTTACTTTTATTATCAATTCGTTTGAAGTAGAAGCAGATACCAATTGTATCTATGATTACTTAAAAATATATGACGGACCCAGTGTAAACTCTAATCTGATTGGAAAATATTGTAACTTAAACCCACCGCCAAGTACAATCAGTTCTACAGGAGGATCTTTAACGCTAGAATTTTATGCTGATAATGGATTACAATTAGCCGGATTTGATATAGATTGGAAATGTTATTTCACTAGCATTGAAGAAGTAAATAAAATAAGTAAAATAAATATTTACCCAAATCCAACAAACGATTACGTGAATATTGATGTAGATTTTAATAGATCTAGCGAATTGAATCTTAAAGTAATAGACTTATTAGGAAAAGTACTTTATCAAAATACTCCTGGAACAAAATCTGTTCAGTTTTCTGACAGAATAGATGTATCTAGATTTGCTGCAGGAACTTATGTAATCTATGTAAATAACGAAGCTTACAAATTCATTAAACAATAACAAAAAGAAAATACCACTTACCAAAAGAGCCTTTCATTAATTAATGAAAGGCTCTTTTTTTTTATAGTATGTTTTACTTTACACTCGTAAAATAGTTCTCTTCTGTGGCGAAACACAGAAAGACGAACTAATAACCGAGAAAGTAAATTAGTTTCTTTTTTTTACAAAACCATTTCAGGAATATCCCCTTCAATGATTAAGTTTCCTTCGGTTGCTGCTTTTATTTCATCTACAGAAACTCCAGGAGCTCTTTCTATTAGTTTAAAACCATTTTCTGTTACTTCTAGCACAGCTAGGTTAGTCACAATCTTTTTTACACACCCTACACCCGTAAGTGGAAGTGAGCAATTTTTAAGCAATTTAGATTCACCTTTTCTATTGGTATGCATCATTGCTACAATAATATTATCGGCAGATGCAACTAAATCCATAGCTCCACCCATTCCTTTTACCATTTTACCTGGAATTTTCCAGTTAGCAATATCTCCACTTTGCGACACCTCCATAGCTCCCAATACAGTAAGCTGAACATGTTGCCCTCTAATCATAGCAAAACTCGTAGCAGAATCGAAATAAACAGCTCCTGGCAATGCAGTAATCGTTTGTTTTCCGGCATTAATCAAATCGGCATCTTCTTCTCCATCAAATGGAAAAGGTCCCATTCCCAAAATTCCGTTTTCCGACTGAAACTCTACGTCTATTCCTTCGGGAATGTAATTGGCAACCAAAGTAGGAATCCCAATTCCTAAATTTACGTACCATCCATTCTGTAACTCTTGCGCTATTCTTTTTGCTATTCCTGTTTTATCTAACATACTGATCTAATTTATTTTTCTTGATAGTTTGAAATCTTAATATCATCTACAAAAACATCCCCTCCTCGTTCGTACCAAAAATAAGATTGAAAAATATCTCTCCTATTTCTAATGTGTGGTGTAAGATAATAATAAGTGTAATTTTTCCATTTATTTATTTCAAAATTTTTGTGCTTTACTAGTGATTCTGCCACATATCCATAATTCTCTTCGTTTTTGTTTCGCATTATATTCATCACCAGCCTCACCACCGAATTAGAATCGGTAACCTTGGCTCTAAAAGAAACTTTAATCCAAGTTTGTTCTTGCTCGGTAATCTCGCAATATGGATTTTTCCATAAATCAAAATACGTTTCCTTAGTTTCTTGCCCTAATCTTAATTGTGTATTACCTCCTTCACTTTCTATTCCTTTTCCTATTTTTCTGTTTTCAAAATTTTCTGAATACAATTCTTTGGATACAAACTCATAGTTTTTATTTGCCTGCTCAAAACTTAAATCTCTATTATAAGAAAGCAAAGGCTCTAATTTTTCTTTATCGAAATTGGTTTTACCAAATACAGCTACATAAGAATCAAATGTCATTCTATCGCCATGAATTAGCCCTTTATTGGATTGATAAATTTGAAATAGATTAAGCCCAACTAAAAAGAATAAAATAGCTCCTGTGATTATTTTTTTTACTGAATTAAAATTAAAAAATGCCTGAATAAAATAGGCCAAGGGAATTGCCAAAACAGCATAAGATTGCACTAATGCTCTTTGCCCAAAACTCTGAGCATACCACCAGCAAGTCCAGCTTGATACTAAATATAAATTGAGAATTGTGAAAACCGTAACCGACCAAAACAGTTCTGGTTTTTTCTTTTTAAGAAAATAGAAACCTATAAAAGCAAAAACTACAACTGGAGTATACACCAACCATCCTTTTTTGAAACTAAACAAAACCTCAACAAGATGGGGAAACAATAAATCTAGGCCTTCTCCGGGGTTTTGATAAGAATTGTAAACATAGTGACCTGTATAGATTTTCCAGTACAGCATTTGGATAAAAACAACTGCCACTCCCGCGACTATCGCCAAGAGTAATTTGGATAAATGAAATTTGGCTATGTTTATTATTTTATTCTTGAAAGTTCTCCAGTTTGATACTCCCCAAAAAACAGGAATAAGCACACTAATAATTTCTATAGGACGACAAATGGTTGCAAGACCAATTGTAGCTCCCAACAACAATGAGTTTTTAATGCTTTTGTTCTCGTGCCATTTTATAGTAAATAAAATAATAAGGGTGTAAACAAAGAACAACAAAGCATGTGGCATTGCAGTATTTACAGTAGCTTGATGAAGGTAATTTGTACCCAAACAAATAACTACAAGGGTAAGTGCAACTACTTTATCGGCAAACCAATGAAGCAGTATTTTTCTTAGTAAAAAAAGGGAAGACGAAATGTAGAATAAACAGCCCGAAACTATAGAGATTTGATAAGGCAATGAAAAGCCATTTTGGGAGAAACCTCCCAATTTAGCAACCCAATGTCCTATTAAATAAAAGGGAGAGAGTAAAACTGCCAATCCCGAGGGGTAGCGAATCAACCAGTTCCCTGTTTCTGTTCTATTTATTTGATATAAAGTAGAAGAAATAAATTGTTCTTGCCTTAGATTTTCTATTACCGAAAAATCTTGCATTCCCAAATCTTGGTGAATAAACGCCATTGGGAGATATAGGTAATACCCAAAAGTATCCCAAACAAAAGGATTGGGCCATCCGTTTAGAAATGGATAAGAAACAAGATAAACGACAATTGCTAGAACTGCAAAAAGCGATATTTTGTTTGTATTAAAAACCAAATTAAGATTTAGTTCTTACCGTTCTTTGCTCAATTCTTTTTTCGTATCCTTCTCCTTGAAATACTCTTTGTACAAATATTCCTGGAGTATGAATTTCGTTAGGATTTAATTCTCCTGCCTCTACTAATTCCTCTACCTCAGCAATAGTAATTTTCCCTGCCATTGCCATCATTGGATTAAAATTACGTGCAGTTCCTTTAAAAACTAAGTTCCCTGCTGTATCCCCTTTCCAAGCTTTTACGATTGCATAATCTGCTGTTAATGCCGATTCTAAAATGTGAGGCTTTCCGTTAAATTCTCTTACTTCTTTTCCTTCTGCCACTTCAGTTCCGTATCCTGCTGGAGTAAAAAATGCTGGAATCCCTGCACCTCCTGCTCTACATCTTTCTGCCAAAGAACCTTGAGGAATTAAATCTACTTCTAGTTCTCCACTTAGCATTTGTCTTTCAAATTCATCATTTTCACCAACATAAGAAGAAATCATTTTTTTGATTTGTTTCTTTTGTAATAAAAGTCCCAATCCAAAATCATCTACTCCTGCATTGTTAGAAATACAAGTCAATTCAGTAACATTCATCTTTACCAATTCCGAAATAGAGTTTTCTGGAATCCCACAAAGACCAAATCCTCCTAACATAAGAGTCATTCCATCTTTTATTCCTTCGGTTGCTTCTTGTACGTTTTTTACTGTTTTATTCATAATTGTTATTATTCAAAATCTAATCCACTATTCGAAAAATCATTGTAATTAATTGGCTCAGCACTTTCTTGGTCATTACATTTGGTATAATCATCAATGTAATTATCAGGTACCGAAAAATTTGCCTTAGACACGTGTAACTCTGGGTCTTTGTAAACTTTATTCATGTAATACCCAAAAATAGGTAAACCTGTATTAGCACCCTGACCAAGTGCAGTACTTGTAAATCTAACACCTCTATCTTCTCCTCCTACCCAAACTCCAGTAGCTAAATCAGGTGTAAGCCCAACAAACCAACCATCACTGTTGCTTTGTGTTGTCCCTGTTTTCCCTGCAACTTGAGTAGTTATTCCTCCATATTTTCTGTAAGAAGCTCTCAATCTCATAGAAGTCCCTCCTACTCTTTTTCTGTAAGGACTCTGAACTCCAGCAACTACACCTGTCATCATTTTAATCATAGTAGCCGATACATTGGCATCAAACACTTGCTCGGTTTCTGGTTGCGCTTCAAAGATTACAGCTCCATTTTTATCTTCAATTCTTGTAATAATCATTGGTTTAATAAAAACTCCATCATTGGCAAATGTACTTAAGGCACCCACCATTTCGTATACCGATAAATCTACAGCACCTAGAGCAATAGAAGGATATTCGTTCACGTGTTTACCATCTATCCCCATTTTGATAGCATTATCTCTTACTTGTTTAGGTCCAATTTTTCCCATAACTGCAGCAGTAATAGGATTATCAGAACTAGCCAATCCGTATTTTACACGCATTGGTAATCCATCCAATTTATATCCACTTTTAGGACACCATTGTCTATTTGGATTATCAGGAATAGGACAACAATGCTCAATATGCATAAATTCTGTACAAGGAGTTACTACCCCTGCATCAATAGCCGAAGCATAAACAATAGGTTTAAAAACCGAACCTACTTGTCTTCTTCCTGTTCTTACCATATCATACTGAAAATACTTAAAGTTAGGCCCTCCTACCCATGCTTTTACAAATCCAGTTTTAGGATCCATAGACATCATTCCAGCTCTCAATATACTTTTTAAGTATTTTATTTTATTCATTGGAGAAATCAGAGTATCTTTTTCATACCCTTCTGCTGCCCAATCAAAAACTTGAGTCTGTACTGGTGTATTGAAAATAGTATCTATTTCAGCCTCTGTATAAGTCGGATTAACATGATTAGGATTATAAGTACAAACGTACTTCCCTTTCTTTTTCTTTGTCCCTGGTCTTTCGCATACTGCACAAGCTTTTCCTGTAAGCGTTTTGTAAAGCATAGTTTGTTTCTTTGCTCTATCAAATATTTGTTTAGCTTCTTTTTCATCAATAGCTCTAACAAAAGGATATCTTGGATAGGTCTTTTTCCATTTCAATCTTTTATCCAGCTCTGGCTGCAAATGAGTTTTCAAATGCTCCATTACTGCCCACTCTGCATGTTTCTGCATACGAGAATCTATGGTCGTATAAATCTTAAGTCCATCTTTAAGAATACTGTATTGCTTTCCTGTTTCTTTGTTCAAATACACAAAGTCGCCTTTTTCATCTTTCTCAGCTAAAAGCTTATTTAAATCTGCTCTTAGTGTTTCTCTAAAATAAGGAGCTATTCCTTCTTTATGATCTACCGAAGTAAGGTTTAACCCCAAAGGTAAAACTCTAATAGAATCGTATTGTTCTCTTGAGATTTTATCGTTATTCAGCATTTGCTTCAATACTACCTCTCTTCTTTTCTTTGCTCTTTCTGGAAATCGTTTTGGGTTATATCCATTAGGATTTTTCACCATACCTACTAGCATTGCTGCTTCTTGTATATTAAGCTCAGAGGGTGCTTTACTAAAATAAACTTTAGCTGCAGAATGTATTCCTACACCTTGGTTCAAGAAATCGACTTTGTTCAAATACATAGTCATAATCTCTTCTTTGGTGTATCTTTTTTCCAGCTTCACTGCAATAATCCACTCTCCAAATTTTTGTCTTACTCTACCAAAGAAACTACCTGCTCTACTTCCGTAAAGATTAAGAGCCAATTGCTGAGTTAGTGTACTTCCTCCTCCATCTTTCCCCATTCCTTTTGCAGCTCTTGCCAAGGCTTCTGCATCTACTCCCGAGTGAGAATAAAAACGTTCGTCCTCTGTGGCAACTAAGGCATCAATAACATTTTTATTAATTTCATGAAAATCAACATTTGTTCTGTTCTGAAGGTAGTACTCTCCTATCACTGCTCCATCTGCAGTTATAATTTGAGACGCCAAATTACTCTTTGGGTTATCCAAATCAGAAATATCTGGCATATCACTAAAATAGGCCAAGGTTAACATTAACAATAGTCCTACAAACGGACCAAGAAATGCTAGCCAAATTAATCGGACTAATAATTTCCTCTTTTTGGGTGGAGTTTTTTTAGTTGCTTTGCTCATTCGTTTTTATAATTTTAAGACCTACGTCTTTGATATTATTCAATGATCCCTCTCTCATTCCTTGAGTAAAGGTAAATGTGTATTTTCCAGAAACAGGCAATTTTTTCTTAAGAAACAACATACTATTTTCTATTATCGTTCCACTTATGGATTTACCCAACCATTGCCCATTTGGCTTTGCCAACACAAACTCTGCTGTTTCTGTTTTTACTCTACCATCTGGTGATTGCAACTCCCAATCGACAAATAAATTACTGAATTCGTAGTTGTTTGTATTCCTAAGATTAAACAGAAAGTTATAAATAGCGGTTGTATCGCTTACCTCAAAATCATAGGCGATAGCATCATCCATGTTCCAAGTTGCATTTTCTACTTCTGTGTATTTCTGAAAATAGATATCTTCATTGCTACAAGAAGTAAAAAGTGCTGAAGCTATAATAACTCCTAATGCAATAAGACTATTTTTTCGGCTGACTCTTGTCATTTGTCTTTCTGTTTCTGTTGTTATTTTTATTACGATTGTTGTTGTTTCTTTTCTTCTTTCCTTTCCCTTTCTTATTAAAATTATTATCAAACCTTGTCAAGCTATCTTGATCATTTACGGCTGCATAATTTTCTTCGACAACAACTTCTAATTCTTCAAATTCTTTTAAACTAACTGGTTTCTCACCTGCTTTGTTCATAGCAATAACTTCGTGTACTCTTTCTACCGAAAGACCAATAAAATCATTGTTTCTGTCTTTAGTTTCTACCGAGAACCACATCATTTTTCTAAAAACATCTGTTTTCATGTGACGAGCTCTTCCGCTTTGTGTTTGTAGAGTTGTGTTTGCTTTAGGGAATGTTTTCATTAATTCCATATAAGCGTCTAACTCAAAATTCAAACAACATTTTAATTTACCACACTGTCCTGCAAGTTTTTGCGGGTTAAGTGATAATTGTTGGTAACGAGCTGCTGCAGTATTTACCGAACGAAAATCTGTAAGCCAAGTAGAACAACATAGTTCACGACCACAAGATCCAATTCCTCCTAATTTTCCTGCTTCTTGTCGCATTCCAATTTGCTTCATCTCGATTCTTACTTTAAACTCTGATGAAAATCTCTTGATTAATTCTCTAAAATCTACTCTTTGCTCTGCAGTGTAATAGAAAGTTGCCTTAGACATATCTCCTTGAAACTCGATATCACTGATTTTCATTTTCAATTTCTCCTCAATAGCAAGAGTTCTTGCTCTAGGCATAATTCTCTTTTCCTCTTCTCTTGATTCGTGCCACTTGTCTATTTGCTTAGTATCGGCTTTTTTAATTACACCTGGCAAACTTCTTAAATCAGTAATTTTCTTTTTACTCAATTGTAATTTCACCAATTCTCCTGTAAGCGAAACTACACCTAAGTCGTAACCGCTTGTAGCTTCTACAGTAATGATATCTCCTGTGTAAAGAGAAAGTTTGGTATTGTTATTAAAATATTCTTTTCTGTCGTTTTTGAATCTCACTTCAATGACATTAAACGGTTTTTCTCCGGTAGGTATTTGCATGTTTTCTAACCAATCGAAAACAGTCATTTTATCGCAACCTCCTGTTCCACATGAACCATTGCTTTTACAGCCTTTTGGCACACCAGAAGTATTATTTGAGCATGATGAACATCCCATTTGTAATTTTGTATTTGTATAAAAGCAAGAAAAAATCTTACTCTTGAAAGTTAATAATAGTAATAATGAGGGTGATGCGTTCGCAGTCTTGCCCCAATATATAAGTATCAAATATATTGAATATTCACGCTAAAGAAAATTAAAATCTCAGTTATTTTTTAATCAGCTTGAAAAGAGTAAACGAAAGATCTAGGAATAATATTTTAGGATTTGCATTTCTATCGATATGATAGTGTGCTTCGGACATTTCTGTGTGCAATGCTTCTATGTTTCTTTCGTGCACATAGAGCATAAATTTCGCTATAAAATCTTTGTGTGAAGGTGTTGTTTTCACGTTTTCGATTCCTGCAAAATTTCCTATTAAACTTTTTTGAAACACATTGAGTACAAACAGTAAAAATGCCTTTTGCTTCTCTTTTCCTAATTTTTGTGCATTGGTAGAAAAAGCAACTGCTCCACCTACGTCTTTTTTGAAACAAAGTCTCATCCAGGCTACAAACAACTCGAAAAAGGCTTGAGAATTATCAAGAGTAGAAACTTCGTGAAGTGCCAAGGCAAAATCTCCATTTACATAAGTAGAAACTTCTGTTGCTTTAGCTTCATCTACTCCATGAAAATTCACTAATTGTCTTGTTATTTGTTCTTCGGAAAGGGATTTAAGTCGGATAATTTGAGCTCTAGATATTATTGTTGCCAATATTTTTTCTAAATCTTCTACAACCAAAAATATCAATGTTTTTTCTGGTGGCTCTTCAATCAATTTAAGCAATTTGTTGGCTGCTGCAATATTCATGTTCTCTGCCAACCAAATGATAGCTACTTTGTATCCTCCTTCGTAAGATTTAAGACTCAATTTCTTGAATAATTCTTTACTCTCATCTACTCCAATGATTCCTTTTTTGTTTTCGTTATCATTTTTTCCATACCAATCTTGCTCTGTAGAGTAAGGATTAGTAATCATCATTTCACGAAACTCGGTTATGAAATCATCTGATTTTTTCTTGTTTCCCAAAATCTGAACAGGGAAAGAAAAATGCAAATCGGGATGAGTAAGGGTATTTATTTTTAAGCAAGATGGACAAACTCCACAGGAGTCGTTTTCTTGTTTATTGGAGCAAAAAACAAATTGGGCATAGGCCAATGCCAATGAAAAAGAACCTGAACCCAGATTCCCTTGAAACATTTGCGCATGACTTATCCTATCATTTACAACTGTTTGTATTAGATTTTCTTTTATCCCTTCTTGTCCTATTACTTCGTTAAATAACATGTTTCAAATGTAAGAAAATTAGCGAATAGTTTTTGCAGAAAATTGATTTTTCACTCTGAAATATTACAGGCTTCAAAAACCTATAATTATTTTGTAGAATGTTGCGTTAGGGATTGTAGCAATTGTATGAGCTCCTCCCGATTTTTATCGGGATAGCGAGTGCGAAAAGCCCGACCCGACCCAAGGAGGGAAACGCCCAAATTACAGTTAAACTACTTTGTATAGAAAAGTATCTAAAATTCTTCGTTTCTTTGTACATAAATTATAAGAAAAATATGGCACACAAAGCAGGTTTTGTAAATATTGTAGGTAGTCCAAACGTAGGAAAATCTACTTTGATGAATGGATTGGTAGGGGCAAAAATGTCTATTATCACTTCAAAACATCAAACTACTCGTCACAGAATTAGAGGAATTGTGAGTGGAAATGATTTTCAGATTGTATATTCTGATACTCCTGGGGTACTGGAACCTAAATACAAACTGCACGAAAAAATGATGAATTTTGTGAACGATTCGCTTCGTGATGCAGATATTATTTTGATGGTGACGGATATTTTTGAAGATTCTATGAATCATGCTGAGACTTTGGAAAAAATTCAGAAAATGGATGTTCCAAAATTTGTTCTTATCAATAAGATTGACCTTGCAAGAGACATGACGATTGTGGAAGAAAAAGTTGAATTATGGTCTAAATTAATGCCTGGAGCTCAAATTTTACCAATTTCTGCATTAGAAAAAGTAAATACAGAGTTTGTGATTAATAAAATAAGAGAGCTATTGCCAGAGTCTCCTGCTTATTTCCCAAAAGATGAATTGACTGATAAGCCAATGAAATTCTTTATCTCGGAAATTATTAGAGAAAAAATATTTACTACTTACAACAAAGAAGTACCGTATTCTTGCGAGGTTGTCGTAGAAGAGTACAAAGAAGATGTGCCTACCATGGGTTCTTCTAAAAAGCTTATTACAAGAATTAGAGCTTTGATTATGGTGAACAGAGAGACTCAGAAAGGGATTATCATTGGTCACCAAGGAAGTAAATTGACCGAAGTGGGTACTGAAGCAAGAAAAGACATTGAAGAGTTTATTGGTAAAAAAGTATTTCTTGATTTGTACGTGAAAGTGGACAAAGACTGGAAAGAAAAAGACAACAAACTAGGGGAATACGGATATAACGGATAAGTTTAATGAAAGTGGAACTTACCAATGATTGGAAAGAAATTTTGGCCAAAGAATTCCGCAAGGAATACTTTGGCCTTTTATCTTTGTTTGTAAATCACGAGTATAAATCTGAGGTTTGTTTCCCTCCAGAAAAAGACATCTTTAAAGCATTTGAAGTTTGTTCTTTTTCTGAAACAAAAGTTGTAATACTTGGGCAAGATCCTTACCACGGAAAAGGCCAAGCTCATGGACTAAGTTTTTCTGTTCCCGAAGGAATTAAAATCCCACCTTCACTACGAAATATTTTTAAAGAATTAGCTTCAGACTTAACAATTTCTATTCCTGCAAAAGGAGATTTGACTGCTTGGGCAAAACAAGGTGTTTTATTATTGAACGCTACACTAACTGTGCGTAAATCTACGCCTGCAAGTCACCAAAAACAAGGATGGGAAGAATTTACCGATTCGGTAATAAAAACCATCTCCGACAAGAAAGATTCTGTTGTATTTGTACTCTGGGGAAAATTTGCTGAACAAAAAGCGAATTTGATTGATGAGACTAAACATTGCATAATCACTTCTTCTCACCCCTCACCATTTTCTGCTCACAGAGGTTTTTTGGGGTCTAAACCTTTTAGCAAAACGAATGATTATTTAGCTAAAAACGGACTAGAAACTATTGACTGGGAACTAAAAGATGACCAGTTTAAAATGGAACTTTAGCCTCTTAAAACTTATACCCAATTGCTCCAGATACTTTCGCAAAAAATCCATTTGCATCATAGCCTCTAAAATCAATTCTTGTGTTGGTACTTGGTCGAATTTCCGATTCAAATTCTCCTGTTATATTGGAAAGATAAAACCCTGCAGCCATTTCTGTTTTCGCATAAATATGTTTTGTCACATTTAAGGTTAATCCGTAAGCAACCGAATTTCCTGAAAAATATTCATTCGATTCATTTATATATTCCTTGTATTGATTATCTGTGAAATCATAAAAATTACCTACCCATTCGTTTTCATAATACTGCATGGTAAACTCATATTTGAAATACAAATCAAACCACTTACTCTCGGATGGAATATTGTAATAATACGACAAAGAAGCTCCAGAAAATGAAGGTTTATTGGGATTATTGGATGCTTCACTAGACTGTAAATGCATAACGGGAGCTAATCGCAACTGATGCCTATTGCGGTAAGCACTAATTCCCAGTTGTAATTCGGATCTAGTTGATCTACTTATTATGCTATAAGTTGGCATTAAATCTACCCCAAAGGTGAATTTCTTATCTTGTCCAAATCCAAAATAACTAACCAACACTCCTATTACTATTAATTTTATCTTTTTCATTATTTAAAAATTTCGTGCATCACATGTCCGTCTGCTTGATTAAGCTGCATTCCCATCAAATGACTAATTGTAGGTACAATATCCAGTTGTTCTCTTACATTATGAAACACTTGATTCTGTTTAAAATCTGGTCCGTAGGCGAAGAAATTAATATGAACACATCCCAAGCAATTATCCCCATGATTTTTGTACCCGTCCGATATTCCATCTGAATGTCTACCGTGGTCATTGGTCATAATTAAGGTTGTTTTATCTTTATAAATAGAATCGTTATCTATTATCTGAACCAACTCATTAAGCATACTGTCGCACTTTGTAATATTCTCCAAATACCCATTCCAATCTCCATTATGTCCAGATACATCTACCCCTTTTAAGTTTATAAATAATAAATTGGGATGATGCTCTGTAATCACACTCTTCACTCTATTAAATGTTTGTTCATCCTCTCTATCTTCGGCATCAATAGAAGGCAAATAGGTATTCCTCCAATCTACGCTAGAACAGTTGGCCAATACTTTCAGTTTTTCTTTTGAGCTAACAACATATGCCTTATTAGGGCTCGCTTTGGTTACACTTAACCAATGTTGTAAAAAAGAAGGATTCTCTGGATATTGCAATCCATTATTATTCATCTCTTCATACACACCTGTTGTGATAGCTGTATGTCCCGAGATTGTTTGTGTGTTTCCAAAATTGTAAAAATTACTATTTACAACTCCTTTCTGTCTTAGGTTGGTTTGTAAATAAGGAGTCAATAATTTGGTTTCATCTCCCCAAGTTTCAGAAAAACGTGGACCATCAATTATTAAAACAATTACATTTTCTGTTTCAAAATTACCTGGTAAAAGCTCCGAGCTAATATCTAATTCTTTGTTGCAATTGTTTAATAATACAATCATCCCAACAAAACAAAGGACTTTCTTACAAGCTATGGAAATGGTTTTCATCTGACTAAAAAAGGTTACTACTAAAGGTAAGGTTAAATTTACTGATTATTTTAGCTGATTAATATTAATATATTACCTTTTAAATAATACTTTTATAAAAAACGTGAAACTTGGAATACGCAATAGTAGACATAGAAACCACAGGAGGAAGTCCAACAACTAGCAAGATAACTGAGATTGCGATTGTAATTACAGATGGTGAAAAAATTATTGACCAATACGAAACGTTACTTTATCCAGAACAAAACATTCCGTATAATATTACTGCACTTACCGGGATTAGTAATGAAATGGTGGCTCACTCCCCTAAATTTTTTGAAGTAGCTAAAACTATTTTGAGTTACCTAGAAGGAAGAATATTTGTAGCACACAATGTAAATTTTGATTATGGTTTTGTACGACAAGAGTTTAAAAGCTTAGGTTATTCCTATGAAAGCGAAAACATGTGTACGGTAAGGCTATCGCGAAAAGCTTTTCCTGGATTGCCTTCATACAGCTTAGGTAAACTAACAAAATCGCTTGGAATCACGCTAAACAATGCCCACAGAGCCATGGCAGATACAATGGCAACTGTAGAGGTTTTTCATAAGATAATGAGGGTTCAAGAAGACTTGGACACAGTAAATAGCCTTGCCGAAAAACTTGAAATAAAAAAACTGCCGAGCAAAGCTGGGGTTTATTATTTTAAGGATTTTGATGGTAAAATAATTTATGTTGGTAAAAGCATCAACATAAAAAAAAGAGTGCAAAGTCACATGCGTAATTTCTCTACTAAAAAAGGAATTACTATCATGGAAACAATTCATACCATAGAATTTAAATTGACTGGAAACGAAACCATGGCTTTGTTGTACGAAACTATGGAAATAAAAGCTCACAGACCTATTCACAATCGAGCTCAAAAAAAGACAAAATATCCTTTTGGAATTTCGATAAACAGAGACGAAGAGTTTCATAAATTGGAGCTACAAGAAGTAAACCAAAACAGTGACACTGTAATAGAATTTGGTTCTAGAAGAGAAGCCAAAGATTTTATTCTGAATACGATTGAGAATTTCCAACTTTGCCAAAAACTAAACGGATTGGAAAACGTGAATCGCGTAGGTTCGTGTTTTCAGTTTCAATTGCACAATTGCAATGGTGGTTGTATTGGCGAAGAAAGTTCAGACGATTACAACCTAAGAATCGAACAATTTGAGGCGCAATATGGCTACACCCAAGAGTCGGGAATTTATACTGCACCAGGAAGAAAAAAATCCGAAATTTCGTTTATCCTATTGGATAACGGAATTATAACTGGATTTGGATTCACCTCTATTTCTATGGGATTGAACATGGGTAGCTTAATGCTACTTACCGAAGAATTTAATCCTGACAAAGATTTTCAGAGGGCTTTCAAGACTATGAAACGAAACGGAAACTTTGAAAAAGCAGCAGGTTTTTAATTTATCAATTCAAAACTATACGACTCCAATTCTTTTCCATTAATAATGAGTGCAATCCTATGCTCACCCAAATGAAATTTTCTTGTAGTAATTAACTTGAAAGATTGTTTTCTGGAGATTAGAGACGTAGTTTTTCCTTCGTATTCCTTTTCACTAATTTTAAATACTTTTTTCGACAAACTCCCATTCGCTTTTTTGAAGTATAATCCATATTCCAATCGCAACAAGGATTTCTGTTCGCTTTTGTTGGCTAAATTAAAAGCAAAATTCAGATAGTCTCCTATTTTTACTTGTGGTGTAGCAATTTCAAAATTTTCAATTCCTACCTCAGCAATTGATCCAAATCCAAATAGCTCCATCAGTTCTGGGTTTCCTTCCTTAAGTAAACTTCTGCAAGCATGTTTTATTAGCTTATCCGTTTGTTCTGTTTTCCCCTTCCATCTCTTTGCCAATTTCACCACAATTTGCGGGTTATCTTTCGCAATATCGTTCAGGCTATTTGCCACACTTCTTCTCACATATTCCGAAGGGTCATTTTTTAGGTTATCAAGAATTGGAAGAATCGTGATTGGGTTCTTCTTTAAATAAGGCAAAGCAACAGACCAAGGTAACCTGGGTCTACATCCTTCAGATGCCAACCTCCTCACATCTTCATTGGGATGATTGGACCAATTGTACAAATGAGAAATAACTGCTATTTGGTGTTCAATAATAAACGGACGTATAGCAAACTCACAGGTAACAAATTGAGTGATTTCTTTAATTGCAAACATGGATGTTTCAAAATCATCTTGACCAAAAACCTCTACATAATCTGGCAAAAAAATAAATTCTAACCCATCTTTCTTAAATCCATCATCCAGTAATACTGGGATTAGCTCGAGTAAAACCTTTATGTTTTCTTTATAATCTGATGATAACTGAGAATGAAGAGTTAATGTAACATGTCTCATTCTTTGTTTCAGTTCTTTTTCTGCCCATCCCTTATTAAAAATCTCTTTTGTAAACTTCTCTTTTTCAAAAGCAGGAACAACTTTTTCTATCGATTCTCCCAGCCTCTGAAAGAATAAATCATTATAAATATTTTTTAATAGTTCTGCCATGGTTTAAGGTTTTTTACCGGTTTCTCTACAGTATTCGAAATACTTTTCTATGGTAAATTTACGGTCTTCAAACTTCTCATTTAGTATCTTAAAATGCTGAATTCTATCTATTCGAAAGGCGCGATAATCGTTTCTCAAATGACACCAAGAAATTAAAATCCACTTGTTTGCAGATGAAAATATGGCACACGGTTCTATTTTACGAAACGTAATATTGGGGTCGTCTGCTTTGCGGTAATTTATTTCTACAAAATTGAGATTGATGATTGCCAACTGAATTTCTGACAATGCATTACTTGATACTTTTTCTAAATACCTATCAAAAACATGAATTTTACTGTCTAGAAACTCGCTTTGCTCTTGAATAGAATCTCGAAATACTGATTTTATTTTGGTTAATGCTTCTTCAAAATTCTGAGTAAAGGATGAATCATTGGATTGTTTCACCAAATGTTGCGCAGTAATCAATGCATTGGCTTGTTTCTCGGTAAACTGAACAGGAGCTACAGTATATCCATCCATTAGGGTATATCCTTTGCCTTCTATTGTAATAACCGGAACACCTGACTCCTCAAGCTTTTTTACATCTCTATAAATTGTTCTTACACTTACTTCATACTTTAGAGCAAGCTCTGTTGCTGTTACAATCCTTTTGGATTTTAACAGAGTAAGAATATTTATGATACGAGCTAATTGGGTCATTCTAAACAAAAATAGCGAATCTCGCTCCGGTTGACAAACCAAATTGAGATTCGCATTTAAAAATGACTATTTATTTTTCTGAATGCAAGGCAATTCTATTTCCTTCAGTATCCATAAAGTGAGCCATAAAACCGTTCTCTCCAATGTCGGTTTTTGGCAAAATTACTTTTCCTCCAGCAGGCTCTACTCTAGCTAATGCTTCGGTTAAATCTTCACCTCCTGGCAAATAAAGAAGTGGTCCACTTGCAGAGGGTTCAAAACCTTCCATTTTCACAATCCCTCCTCCTACACCTCCTCCTGGATGATCATACTCAAGAACTCCGTATTCTATACCTGGCATTGGCATAGACTTTACTTCTCTTCCTGTTACAGCTGCATAAAATTTTTGAGCTCTAGCGAAATCAGTTACTGGGATTTCGAACCATGCGATTGCATCTTTCATTGTGTATTTGTTTTTTGAATTAATAATATCCAAAAGTAGTTGCATAGAATGACAGATTGTGTCAGGGGTCATAGATTAACTTTAAAAGTTATTTCGAGCACATTTACATTATTTCGTAATTAGCAAATACTGTTTCTATGACGTAAATAAATTACTGCTATTGAACTAGCCTTTGCAAGGTTTTCAGAAAACTGTAACAAGAATTACCTTAATTTATATCCAAATTCAACTAGTGGATCTTTTAGAACAACTTACTTAGTCTTCAGTAACCTGCGTTCTATACAACCTCAATTCTTCATAGGTAAATGTATCACCTACAGTTTGTTTTAACTCTGAAAGAGTTTCTCCCGAGTAGTTTTCAAAAACCTCAGCCAATTCTAGTATTCTATCTTGGGGTAGCACATCTTTTAAATCAATATAACCCTGCTGTATCAATTTTACCAAATGACTCAAAATGGTTCCTTCGCTAAGCTTTCTCACTTTGGCCGTTTCGGGAACCGATTGATTTACTTGCCATAACTCTAACGTAATTTCAATCGTAGGCTTTTTCTTTTTTTTATCTTTTTTAGCTTTGGGTTCCTCATACAAGGATTCTGGCTCCTCTACTTCTCCAAATTTTTCGATATTTATCTCTTTTATTCTTTTTAATTTATTGGTTTTATACAACACTATTTCATCCGAAGTAAGATTTTCTTTTGTAATTTCTTTGTTCGAGACTATTGTTTCTACCAATAGTTTTGCCTTCATCAATCGTATCATTGTGCTTGTTTGCAGCTCTTCCAACTCATGTAACTCACTGAAAAAAGTCTTTACTTTTTTGATGCGTTTTACTTCGTCTATTTTCTGTAACAACTCATCAACTAATGCATCCAACTCTTTGAAAAAATAGTTGTAAGCCGCTTCAAATCTTTCATTAATAAACTGGATATCGAAAGGTTCTTTTGCAAACAACTTATTCAATTGTCTGGTGAAATTTTGTGCAGGAACACTCAAACTTTCCATTTTTATAGCTTGTTCTTCTGCCCAACTTGCAAATTTTGCCTTAG
The DNA here is from genome assembly GCA_964021785.1 of uncultured Flavobacteriales bacterium. Taxonomy (GTDB): domain Bacteria; phylum Bacteroidota; class Bacteroidia; order Flavobacteriales_D; family CAJJDF01; genus CAJJDF01. Next base: position 35,901 of record CAXIAX010000001.1, on the reverse strand, counting down.
GCGATTTAGAATCTTCTGCCTTATAACTAAATCTGTGGTTTCGCCATTCTTGAGTTACATATTTCCAATCGAAAGTAGAGTGAAGGTATTGAAATAGATAATTTCTTGTTTCTTCTTGCAAAGCAGTTTTTATGCCATCATCACTTGCTTTTTGCTTTGAATAGAGCATTACGTCTGCATCATTTTTCAACCCATTCATTTGTATTGGGGCCAACAACACGAGTCCTTTTAGTGAACGCAATCTTGACAGAGCCACATAAGCTTGCCCTGGCTGAAAAACCCTAGAAACATCCAAAGCTGCCTTCTCAAAAGTAAGCCCTTGACTTTTGTGAACCGTGATTGCCCAAGCCAATTTTAAAGGAAAATGGGTGAACGTTCCCATTATTTGCTCTTCTATTTCCTTACTGTTATCATTTACTTTGTATTTTATGTTTTGCCACTCATATCGCTCTACCTCAATCGTTTTATCCTCTTCAGGAAAATGAACGATAATTTCTTTTTCTCCAAGCTGTTTTACCACCCCCATTTTACCATTGTAATAATTTTTCTCGAAGGATAAATCATTTTTAATAAACATTACTTGGGCTCCTACTTTCAACTCCAGCTTTTCATCTACAGGAAATATTCTATCGGGAAAATCATCAATAACTTGAGCTTTAAAAGTAAAACTTTCTCCCTCCAACTCACTTAAAGCTTTATTATTGATAGTATCGGCACTGGCATTGTGTGTGGTTAAAGTAATAAAACCAGGATTTTTTTTCAAATCAAAATCTGGATTAACAAATTGGTTCAATATCTTTAAATCGTCTGTTGTAATGGTATTGTTTCGTAAATTATTGAGTACCTCAATAAACTGATTATCCGTTTGCCTAAAAATTTTATCCAACTCAATATACAAAGGCGGATTTTGACTAATTACATGCGAATGAAAGAAATATTTACCTTGGTAATATTTACTTAAGAATCTCCATTCTTGAGGTTTTACAATAGGAGGTAATTGCAATAAATCACCAATAAATAACACTTGTGCCCCTCCAAAAGGCCTTCTGTTTTTGCGTACGGTTTGCATCATGAAGTCTATGGCATCCAATAAATCTGCTCGTAACATACTTACCTCATCAATAATCAATAGCTCCATACTTTTGATTACATTTCTTTTCACAGCACTCATCTTAAAATGCCTACCAAGCGTGCTTTTTGATTCCAATTTGAAAGAATCGGCAAATTGTGGATCGGTAGTATCTGGGATAAACCCGCCAAAAGGAAGTTGAAAAAGCGAGTGAATAGTAACTCCTCCAGCATTAAGAGCAGCAATTCCAGTGGGTGCTACAACTACAGTATTTTTGTGAGTTGTTGCTATAATTTCTTTGAGCAAAGTGGTTTTTCCTGTCCCTGCTTTACCCGTTAAAAAAATAGATTTATTAGTCTGGTTAATAAACTTTAAAGTATAAGCGGCTGCTGGCGAAACTTCATTCATAAGAGGTTGATTAATTTTGTTATCCCAAAATACTAAAAAATGCAGTAATTTATTTGTTTAGAACATAAAAGCCTAAAACAAATCATCCTCTTTATGGGGCTACTTTGGCGAATTAAACATTCTCCATCTATCAATTCACGTGTGAATGATATCACAAGTTAAAATCCAATCTAAAACCGATTACCTAAAGCTTTCAAGTTCTTCTATCAATAAGTTCGATTTTATTGTTGTCCCAAATATTGTTGCCACTTCCAAGCCGAAGACATCATTTCATTTAAACTTCTTGTTGGCTTCCATCCTAGCAATGAATTGGCTTTATCCATATTGGCGTAAACAGCCTCAATATCTCCATCTCTTCTTTCTCCTATTGTGTAATTCAGTTTTTCTCCTGTAGACTCTTCAAATGCATTGATAATCTCCAAAACACTACTACCTACACCAGAGCCGATATTTATTACTTCATTCTTATTATTTGAAAAGGCTAACAAACGTTTCATTCCTAAAATATGTGCATTGGCAATATCACTTACATGGATATAATCTCTTACGCAAGTTCCGTCTATAGTGTTATAATCTCCACCAAAAACAGTCAATTGTTTTAATTTACCAATTGCTGTTTGAGTAATAAAAGGCACCAAATTATTAGGCAAACCTATTGGCAACTCTCCATTTTTTCCAGATTCATGTGCCCCTACAGGATTAAAATATCTTAAACTAATAGAAGAGAAATTTTTTGTAGATTTCAAATGATCTTCAATCATTACCTCCCCTATTTGCTTAGTTGATGCGTAAGGTGATTCTGCCTTAGAGAAAGGTGTAGCTTCTGTCACTGGCAATTGCTCTATATTTCCATAAACAGAACAAGAAGAAGAAAAGATAAAATTCTTAACTCCGTATTTTTGTTGACAAACCAATATGTTCCTCAAAGAATTTATATTGTTATCATAATAATCAAGCGGTTTAATTACAGATTCTCCTACTGCTTTAAAAGCTGCAAAATGAATTATCCCTTCAATATCTGGATTCTCTTCAAATACTTTTTCTGTAGCCGACAAATCCTTCAAATCTACTTCGTAACTCTTAATTTCTTTTCCACTAATTTCTTTAATTCTATCGTAAGTTTCTTGCGTAGAATTAGAAAAGTTATCGATTGAAATTATCTCCCAATCGGTATTTTCAAGTGTTTCCAAAATCGTATGTGAGCCTATATACCCTGCTCCTCCTGTTATTAGTATTTTCATAATTTAAACTGTAATTTCACTTCTATCTTAACCAAAACTTATTCTTTAATCCAAAGCTCTATATTTCTCTACTGCTATTTTTGGATCTCCAAAATAAAGAATTTCACCTTTATGCATTAGCATAACCCTATTGCAATATTTTTCAATAAGCGCACTACTATGAGAAACAATGACTGCTGTCCTTCCCTTTATCCAGTTATCTTCCAATACTTTTGTAGCTTTCTCTTTAAATTTTTCATCTCCTACTGCAAATACTTCATCCAAAAACATAATATCTGCATTGGCATACAAAGCAATAGAAAAGGATAATCTTTGAACCATACCCGAAGAGAAAAACTTAATTTTTGTATCAACAAAATCATGAAGTTCAGAAAAATCAATAATATCTTGAAAAATCTTGTCAATTTCTGCCACCCTAAGACCTAAAGTAGATCCATTTACATAAATATTCTCCCTAGCAGTTAACTCATGACTAAATCCTACTCCTAAATTGAGTAACAAATGAGAACCATTCCTATTTACGGTACTTCCCTTGTCTGCTCTGTATGAACCAGACATAACTTTGGTAAGTGTAGATTTCCCACACCCATTTCGCCCTATTATCCCTATACACTCTCCTTTATAAATTTCAAAATTTATATTTTTTAGTCCAAAAATTTTTCTTTGCTTATTCTTTTTATGAAGATTAAACAACCTATCCTTTACCGTTAGGTAATTTTTATCGAAAACATAAAAAGTTTTGTTTACGTTTTTCAGTTCAATTGAAATTTCTTTCTCTTCCATAGTTTATAAAATTTCTGAAGCTTTTCCTCCAATTTTTTTTAATAATAACCATCCTATTCCGAAAAAAAGAAGGGCGTGAAATAATGAAATTAACAGCAACCAAAAATCAGGTGGATTGTGATACATCACCACTTCTCTAAAGTTTTTCATTAACCCAAACATTGGGTTAAAATATTTAATCAGTGGCAAATTGCTTTCCAATAATCTTACATCAATAAATACAGGCGACAACCACATTAAAAACAAAGATACCAGAGGCCATATTTGATTTACATCTTTAGCTATCACATATATATTTGACAATATTAATGCCAGTCCCAAGCAAAAAACCATTAATAGAATTAATATGATAGGAACAAAAATCAAGGTCCAACTCCATCCAATTCCTCCGAATAATAAAATGAGTAATAGGATTGAAAAATTAAACAAAAAACCTAAAGTTATACTTATCAAACTAGCAAGGTAAATCTCTAATTTAGACATGTTTGAATATTCGTATAGGTATTTTTTTGTCCGTAATATTTTTAACAAACCTCCAGTAGCTTCATTATAAAATTGCCACATAATAATTCCTGCAAACAAATAAATAGCAAAATTAGGCACATTACTTTTCATTATATAAGTAAATGAAATATAATAAATTACCAACTGACTCATTGGCTGAATTAATGCCCAGAGTAAACCTAATTTATTCTCATAATAACGAAGTTTAAATTCTATTTTTGCCAACAACCAAATTCGCTCTAATCTGTTGTCGGTTTGTTTTAACGCTAATTTATTTCCCATTTAATTGTTATAAATTTTTCGGTATATTTTTTTTGCAATATTTCTTAACCACTTGTTACTTTTCAATATTCGAACAATGCTATTTGTTAACTTCCCATATTTGGCACTATCAAATTTACTTCTATCTCTTGTGGGATTATCAAATGAAATCCCTGATCCATTATAATTTAGCAAATTGGAAATTCTATCTGCGTATGATGCAAAAAATTGCTTATGTTTTTCACTTATTAATCTGTACAAATATAGCTCTTTGTCCTTAGTAAAGGACTGAGCCATAGAATTATTTCTTATTCTATAATTCCACCAAGTTTCTGGCAAAGAAACTCCTCTTGCTCCTTTTTTCACCATAGAAATCACACTGTCGTAATCTTCCATTCCGTAGATAAACTTAGCATCATTCTTTCCAAAAGAAATAAAATCTTGTTTCTTATAAACTAAAGCACTACTATTTATCATGTTATGAACCAACAAATAAGGTGGTTCTGGATTGAACGTTGGCCAAATATCCTTACTGTTTTCAAAATACTGAGCCCAACACCCTACAAAACTTACATTATTGTATTGTTTCAATACTTCTAAAGCTTTAGAATAATAAGATGGCTCCACTGTATCATCTGCATCTAGAAAAGCCATAAATTCTCCATTAGTTCTATCCGCTCCATAATTTCTTGCTATGGATAACCCTTCATTTTCTTTATGAAAAATAGTTACAGGGTATTTCTTTTCAATTTCCTCTAGTTTACTGCGGCTTGCCTGATCGGTAGACCCATCATTTATTATAATAATTTCAAGTTTTACTTGTTGGACTTTCATCAAAGAATCCAAAGTTTCTTCTATGTAAGCGCCCATGTTGTAATAAGGAATGACTATACTTAATAAATCTTTGGTTGATTCTTTTATGCTTTCTACTGTTTCCTTTTTATTTATTATTTCAATAAAATCAAACTCAACCTTTTTCTCTTTATTAGCAACTAGCTTAGCTAATTCAATCTGCTTTTGGGTATAAACTGTTTCATAATTGGTTGCAGTAAAAACAGACTCTTGAGCCTTTTTTCCAATTTCCGTTAACTCTTGCCTAGGTTTAGATAAAATGTTAGTTAAGGTAGACTCAAAACTATTCTTAATTTCATGATGAAACACAAAACTATTCTCCCCGGTTTCCATTACCTCGGTATGCCCTCCGTTAGAAGACGACAAAACAATTTTACCCATTGCCATTGCTTCCAAGACAGCATAAGGCAAGTTATCTACAATACTGGGCGTGATAACTACGTGTGCTTTTCTAAGCCTTTCATTCAATTCATTTGGAGGCATATTCCCTTCAAATTTTATCAATCCTTTTTTTATATAAGCTGCATATATTTTTTTGACATACAGAGACATATCTTCTTGAACCGGATAAAAATAATGAGCTCCACCTCCAATGATAGAAATGGTTTTATCGAAACCGTTATCCCACATTTTTTTCAAATAAGAAAGCATTTCTAATACTCCTTTTTGCGGAGTTAATTTTCCAAAGAAAACAAGATCTCCTTCCTCATATACAGGAACTTCTCCTCTTGCAATCTCACTTACATAAGGATTAAAAATTCGAATGGGGTTCTTCTCTTTCAAGTTCATCCTTGAATTTAATTCTTCAATCAAATAATTAGATGGGGAAATAACCAAATCTGCCATCCTAATGGATGCTTTCTCCATTTCACCTATCCAATATTCGGGAAATTTATATAAAGGAACTTGATTAAATTCAAAATACAAAAAACTAGGAGCATGCATGGTCATCACCACTTTCAGATCTCTAAAAAGAGGATAAAGCAATTGTTTTTTTTGCAAAGTGTAATATCCAATTCCTGCGTAGTCTTGAGTTTCCAAAACATCAGGAACTCCTTTCTGTTTCATTTCTTGTTCAACAACATTTGCAAACTCCAAACTTAATCTTGCATTTGTCCCCAATGCCTTGCCTTTTGAAACCAAAACAGGATTAAATCTTACTAAAGTTAAATTATTTTGAGGAGATTCATGTTGAATGCTTTTTACAGAATAATCATTTACAAAGACCGTTACTTGATGGCCATGCTGAATCATCATCTTGGCTGTATGCCAACAATAAGTGCTTATTCCTCCTCCATGAATGGGCGGAAACTCAGTAGTTAATAGCCAATAATTCATTATTTTATCAATCCTTTTTTAATCAGTAATTTCAACTTAAATATTTTACCTAGTTTCAAATACCATTTCGGCACATCATTATACTGATTTTCATACCAATTAACTATTTCTGCCTTTTCTTCTTCAAATTTATCAAGCTTATTGGACATTGCATTTATGAGCCTATCTTTAAACAAAAAATATGCTTTTAAATTAACCTCACTTTTTCCGATATAAACTCTATCTTCTTCTAAAATTTTATCTACTTTTTTCATTCGAAAAAACTCATCATAATAACTTACCCAATCATGCTTAATTGCTGAAGAGTATTCTTCATGATATGCAGATATAAACTCATTACTGTTTTTTACATCAAAAGGTGTATGTATATTGTTAAATCCAGCCCTACAGCATCTTGCTGTATAATCTACATGACCCATTCCTCGAAAATAAAACTCTCGATAGTCAAAATAACCCACCTTTTTAACTATATCTTTTGTAAGTGTATAAAAGAATCCATGAACGTTAAGCAAAGAAACATTCCCTTCTCCTTTATCTGAATTTACCTTGTTTTTTAAATGTTGTTTCTTCTCCCATTTTTTTTCAAAAAAGACTAGATGATCCTGACCAGTTTTTAAATAATGGTCGTAATAAAGCATATCCCAACCTGATTTTAAAAATTTAATGTCGTCATCTATTTTAAAACAAAAATCAAACTCTTTTACTTCTAATAGTTCTATGATTGTATTCATTTGCTGATGAACACCAATTCTATAATTTCTTAAAAGGGTAATTTTGGTATTTTCTAGTTTTAAAGATTCTACATACTCTATGGTTCCATCCTCAGAGCCATCATCTGCCACAATAATTTCCCAGTTTGCTTTCTGAGACCTAGTTTCATTCCAGGATCTAATACAACTAGATAAAAAATCTAGTCGATTATAGGTCGTTATGGCTAAGATAAATTTCAATTCTTTATTTTTCTTACTAATGCACCCATTTTTTTCCACCACATAGGCATCTTTTCGTAGGTGTTTTCATACCAATTTTTTTGACTTAATAAATCTTCAACTTTTAAATTAAGCTCTTTATTTAATAAGGCCAAGTCTTGAACCTTAGAGTTAAGAGTTTCATTATCTAATTTCATCTCTCGTTTAGCTTTATCTTGTTTTTGAATAAGCTCTTTACTCTCTTCAGGTTCAGCAATTTCCAACTTATTAATTAGATGAACTAGAAAAAAATATTCATGCGAATCAACTTCGTTAAATTTCGACTTTACCACAAAATTTTTAAATCTTTCAATCTTTTCATTTCCTAAATAATAATGAAGAACATTGTTCCATTGAATGTTATATATTTCCTCTTGAATTTGATTTAAAAACGTTTCTACAACATCTTTATGCTGATGTAAAAAATATCTTTTTGTTGAGTGCATAACCTCATCATTTAACCAATTACCAATTTCAGTTTTTTCAGGTCTAATTATAACATCAATGTTTTTGTAACCAATTACATAGCCATGCCTGAATAACTTTAAAAACAAATCTAAATCTTGATGCCTTCTCAATTTCGGGTTAAATCGGATATCATAAGACATTAAAAATTCCTTTTTAATCAGAACAGTATCTGTATTTAATGAAAATTCAGCATAATTTAAATTTAATATATCATATGTTAAATCTCCTGAATAAAACTCATTATTTACACTACCACTTTCATTATTTTTATATCCACAGTACACCCCCCAAACTTCATCAACCGAGTATTTTTGAATTTCATTCACTGCATTCTTAATCCTATCTACACAATAAGAATCATCATCATCTAAAAAAGAAATATATTTACCATTCGCTTCATTTATTCCAATATTTCTTGCTGCTCCCCCCCCCATATTTTGGGTTAATTGAACATAAGTCACCTTATTTAAAAATGGAAGTAATAAGTCATGATATTTACTCTGATAATCATCAACATTTCCTGTATCATTAATAATGATTACCTCAATATTTTTATAGCTTTGATTTAGAACTGATTGCAATGCTCTTATTAAGTTTTCAGGTCTTTTATAGGTTGGTATTATAACTGAAACTAATGGAGTCTCTTCAATTTTCAATTCATAGATATTGAACCAGTCCTCAAAAAAGGTTGTATTTTCTCTAAATCTCCAATTGTTATTCCACAATCTTTCTGGATACATGGAATAGTATGGAGTCAACAATTTTTTCAGAATTACTAATTGTTCTGGCGAAAAACTGTATTTTCTATTAAAAATTTGAATTTTTTCTAAAAACCAATCCTGCCAAAACTCTAACTTATAGTCGTGAAAAAAAAGTAGGGCTTGTTTAAAATTAACTTCCCAAGAATCAAAAAACTGATTACTTATTGTTGATGTTGTTATACTATTTTCTCTAATTCTATATAAGTAAACTAATTCCTCCTTAAAGATTACTTTTTTTGCATATTTACATAACAATAAAGAAAATACTTCATCCTCATTAAGAACGCCTTCTCCAAAAGTAAGTGAGGAATTTAATATAAATAAATCTCTTTTAATTATTTTATTCCAAGCTACAACATCTAATTGCTTTAACTTTTTATTTTTATACTGTAAGGAGTAATCATCCACAACAAACTCATCATACTTCAAATATTCTTTTTTGAAATTTAAATTAGCATCACACTCTGCAACTCCCATTAGAAGAACATCAAAATCTTCTGAAGTACTTTCAATTAATTGAGTGAATTGCACAGGATCTATTGCATCATCAGAATCTAAAAACCAAACATATGGATTCTTAGCATGCAGTACCCCTGTATTTCTAGCCGCTCCTAACCCTTTATTTATTTCGTGCTTTACAATTTTAATATTGTCAACATTCACTTCCTTAATAAAATTTCTAACGAGACTTACTGAATTATCAGGAGAACAATCATCTACAATTATTATCTCAAAATCCGATTGATTTTCGACTTCATAAATACTACTCAAGCAATCAACAATGTATTTTTCTACATTATAAACCGGTATAATTATACTTATTTTCATAGACTCTTAAATTTTCTTATTATTGACCCTAACTTTTTCCAAAACATAGGCATATCATCATATACACTTTGATAATGTTTTTGAACCTCCAATTGTTTTTTTAATTCAATATTATTTTGGGTTAAAAATAAATAATGAAAAATATGATTCCTCTTCAATGTACTCTCGCTAAGTATTCTAGAAATCCAAGACTGTAAATCATTGTCTTTCCACTTTATCTTTGAATTCGTTTTACGAATTGCCACATCTGCATATTGCTTTTGCGTTTTTTGAGTAAATAATTCCTCTACAAAGCTTATGTAGTCATCCATACCCATATTTAAATTCCTAACGGTATTTATTGCCTTTTTCTTTATCTTTGATTTATTTTTATTTTTTGACAAAATTTTAATCTGCTTTAACAAAAGATTAAATTGGTTATGTTCAAACACATAGCCATTAATCCCATTTTCGATTAATTGATTCATCACGCCAACATTGAATCCAACGGGGATAGTTCCAAACTCCATTGCCTCATATAACACTAAAGGCCCTCCTTCATAACTGGAAAGAATCAATAAAACATCAGCAAACTCGTAGTAAGGCACTACTTTCTCTGGCGTATTTGCATCAGTAACGAAGGTTATTTTTGATGTTATTTTTGCTTTTAAAAAACGTTCTTTTAGCTCTTCAATGTCAAGCCCATTTCCTACTATATCCATAACAAAAGGCACTCCATTTTCTTCTAAATAACTAGCTATTTCAACTAATTTAAAAACTCCTTTCGGTTCATCATTAATTCTACCAACAAATAATAATTTAAGGTGATTGGATTGATTTGAATTGTTTTGAGCATCAGCCTTTAAAAGTAACGGACATTTTTTGTATGTCAACTTCTCTTTTTCATTTAAAATTTCTGAAAGATTCACTTCAATAGATTCTGAAACACAAATAAAATTTGAAGTTATTGATTCATATAGGAATGCATTATCATAATAATATGCTCCATCACTATGGATATAACCATAAAGAACTGGAAGCAAATTGTTTTTCAAAACATTACTATAAAATGCTTCTAAATATTTAGTCGCATAAAAAGGAATTATATACCTAGAATTTGATGAGAAATATTTTTCATTAAACGAATCTTTAACTGATATAATAGGAATATTATCATTGATAAGAGTTAATTCTAATGATTCAGAAAATCTTTCATCTCCTCTACTTATTTCATCTTGATTTATAAAAATAACATCATATCCTTTTTGCTTTAAGGCTTTTGCTAAATAAATCGAAAAAGTTTCGACCCCTCCTATACATAAATTAGATAAAATCAATATTTTCTTTATTTCAATCATATTTTCTTTTAAATTTTAATCATCTTAAAATAACCTTTATAATCATTTGATTCAACAGTATTTAAATTAAACTTCTTAGTCCATTGTTTTGCAATTTCTCGTTCTTGTTCTCGATTCCCATCATCCAAATATATTACAGTTCCCTTACCTATGGTTTCTTTCAAAATTGTTAAAGCTGGATATCTAGCCAAATATTGAGTATCTCCTGGAGGTCCATCAATAGATATTAAAGATACCTTATTTGGTAATGCAACATTTTTAACGTCATACCAAAGCCATTTTTTCCCCTCAATATTATATTCTATTAAAGGACAATAATATAATTCACAATATTCTTCTAATTGATGTAACTTAATCAGTGCCTTTGTTTTTTCAAAATACTCTTTAGAATGCTCTAAAGAAATCACTTTACCATTTCCATTTCTTTTAACTGCATACCCAAATAATAAAGTTGAAATCCCACTACCTATATCAATTACTGTCCCTTTAGTTTCAATAAAACAAGAAAGAACTTCATGTGCATAATCTGAACTTACTCTCCAGTTATGCATAATTGGCAGAGGAGCATTTAATTTCAACAAATTATGAATGGACATCAAGGCATCAATTCTATCGTAAGTTCTATCTAATTGTTTTTCCAAAAACTTTCTCTCCTCATACTTTTTAGGAGTTAATGTCAAACTGAAATCATTCAATTTCTTATTTTGATCCTCCAGCTTACTCAATTGAATCTCAATAAACTTATTATTATTTTCTAGTTGTTCAACCTGACTGTGTGCAGTAACACGACTTAATTCTAATTTTTCAAGTTGACCACTCAATTCATCTGTTTGACTATTTAGTTTACTTGACTGCCCTCCTAACAATTGAGTTTGCTTATTAATCTCAACTGTACGTGCTTGCAGTTGTTTGAGTTCCTCACTAAACGAATTATTACTTGAGTTCAAGATTTGAGTTTGATTAGCAATTTTATCCGATTGACTTTCCAAAATATTTTTTTGACTACTTATTGCATCAAATTGTTTGATTAACATTTCTTTTTGAGTCTCTATCTTTTGGTTCTGAGCCTCTATCAAACTCATTTGTTCGTTAAGTTTCCCTAGCTCAACATCTCTCCCTTTTGACTGTTGTTCAATAATTGCAAGGGTTTGAGTTTTTATTAATTGCTCTTGTTCGTCAAATCTGATTGATTGACCTTCCAAAAACTTCATTTGATCATTTAGCATATTAGTCTGTTCTGTCAATTGCCCCAAATATCTATCTACTTTTTCATTGTGTAATTCAATCAACTTCGCTTGAAAATCAAACTTACTTAATTGATCCTCTTTATCTTTTGATTGATGCTCTATTATTGATGCAGACTGTGATTTTATTAACTGTTCTTGCTCATCAAACCTTACAAATTGAGTTTCCAAATACTGAATTTGCTTATTTAGAACATCTGATTGAGTCTCAAGATAAGTAGATTGCTTTCCTGTTTCATTAGTTAAATTATCAGAAAGTTCTATTTGCCTTGCAACTTTTACTGCTTGTGCCTCCAATAATTTCAATTGACTATCGGCCTTATTTACTTGCTCTTTTAACTCAACAGACAATCTTTCTAGTATACCTTCTTGTTTTAAACTATTTTGCTCTTGGCTTTCAATCTTTACCAGTTGGTAAGCTAAGCTCTCCGATTGCGCTTCTAATCTCTCTAGATTTATTCTTGCTTGCTCTTGAATAATTTCACGGTTACTCACTACTTCATTTCCTATCGAATTCATTGCTTTATCCAACACCTCCAGCTTATCTGAATATTGTGCTTCTTTAAAAATCGAATAAAATGAATTAAAATCAGATTGAAGCTGCTCTAACTTTACATTTGAATTGAAATTTTCTTCTTTAATTTTAATAAATAATTCATTTATCCATTTATAAAGAACAATAGAAATAAACATCAATAAAATAACCAACTCAATTGCGAATAACTTTATTATTACATCAAAATATTTTGTATTGTAAAATAGCAGAGTCAAGCCAACATTTATAATTGTAAAAATTATAAAAATCAACTTTGCATGTTTAAATAAAACCTTCATATTATTAAATCTTTTTAATAGTCTCTTTTTCTGAAAAAAGCAACATTGACAAAAATACAATAAAAACAACTACTCCCTGATTCCTGCTCAATATATTTTCTGTAAGACAGGACATTGCAACAATTACTACAACTCCCGCTAAAAACCAACTCTTGTTTTTTATTGCTAAATATAGAATATATAGAATGAAACATACAAACAAAAAGAACCCGACAATCCCATTGGATAACATAATATCCAAATATTGATTATGAGAATTAAAATTACTTTCTAAAGCAAAAATAAAATTTTTCTCTTGATACTTTTTCACTAAATCATTTTGCACATCACCAATACCTGTTCCAAAAAAAGGCTTCTCTTCTATTTGCTCCCAAGCACAAGTCCACAAGGCAAGTCTCGTATTTAATCCATTCCAATTTTCCGCTTTTATCTCACCATTAAAATGATTGATTGGATTTGTATTATCAAACTGGTAATCTGTATGTGTTATACTATTAAATCTTTTTATCACTTTAGGAAATAAAACAATCAAGCCTATTGAGACCAAAGCTGCTCCAATTAGCATTGATAATATTTGTTTCCTGGAAGTATTTGTAAAAATTTGGACTATTAAAAATCCAACTATAACCAAGAACATAATTAACAAAGCCATTCTTGAGGCTAATAAATACTGAATAATCAACAAAAATGAAAAGGCAGATGCTAGAGTTATTTTTTGAAGATTAGTTTTTATACTAATCTTTTGCCAAAAATAAAACACACCAACAAGTGCAAAATTAGCATACAATCCAAAATAAGCTGCTTGCTTTTTTCCTGCATAATGTACTAAATGATCATTATAAAAATAACCTGAATCCTTTGTTTCAAAATAAGTACCTAATTGACTTATAAATCCAATGACTGGGATTAAAATTGTAATTAAAATGAAAAACTTAAATACTAAATCTCTGTATTTCTCAGACATTGGTGCAAGTCCATAAATAAAGGGAAAAATAAGTAATGGAAGTTTTATTTCTATCTCTTTCCAAGCTCTAAGACCATCAGAAGAATAAAGAGCAGACAAGCTAAAAACTACAAAAGGTGATATTAAGATCCAGAATTGACTCGTGCTAATTAGCTTTCTTATTTTAATCCCTATTCTTTTATCTAAAAGAATGCTTAATGCTAACAAACCAATAGCAACATTGGTGAAATTAACCGTCCAAGTAAGATGAAAAAAAATCATCAACAAAGTAAGACATAATATGAGCTTCTTTCTATTCATAAGTTCTTACGATTTTATTATTTGTGATCTGTTATCTCAAGGTATAATTTTTTATATTCCAATCCACATCTATAATTACCAAATTGTTTGTTGTAGTTTGTTTTTGAATTTTGAGAAATTTGATCTTTTTGACCTTTGTTGTTTCTTAAAATTTCTATTCTTTCTATTGCTTCGGCTTTAGAACTAAATAAAAATCCGTTATAATCTTTAAGTACCATATCTTGATTCCCCACACACCTGCTTAAAACTAATGGCAGACCAAATGCTGAAGCTTCTATGGTTGCAATTGACAACCCTTCCCATGATGAAGTAGATAAATAAAGATCTGATTTGGCTAAAATACTATAAATGAAATTCTTTTTCTGCCATCCAGTTATTTGAATATTATCACTAGTAAGTGATTCCTTCATTTCTCCATCTCCTATCCAGTAAAATTTAACGTTAGGTATATCCTTATAAAAAAGTGCTATTTCATTAAACAACTCTGGATTTTTCTGTACAGTAACTTTTCCACAAAAAACAATATTGAAATTACCATCTTGAGATTCTATCTCCTGATTTTCTTTAGATATAGTTACTCCATTTTGAATAATCTTACTTTGTATTCCTATATTTTTATAGGCTACATATTCCGAATTGGAAGAACTAACTATTTGCGCTCCTGATAAATTTGAAAATTTCTCGATAAGAGTATATACTTTCCTTTTTAATTTAGAAATATCTGTCCTCAAAAAAGAGGCTGCATTGGGTGTATAAACTATATTCTTGTATTTTCTTTTCAAGCCTATGCATCTTCCTAAAACTCCAGCTTTAGAAGAATGTAGGTGTAACACATCAAAATCGATAGATTTTAGTATTTTTCTCAAATGAAAATAAGCTTTTATATCTTTTACAATACTAATTTCTCTGTGTGCATGTTCCCATTTAATGAACTTCACTTTCCCTTTATACTCAAATTTGATTTCGTTTATGTCTCTTGTATCATCCCTCTCTCCATGAATTATGATATGTTCATATTCGGGCATGCTAAAAATTAATTCTTGTAAAAAAGTATTAATTCCGGTAGCAAAAGGTTCTGTTACATGAACTATTACCATTAATTCTTAAAAATTTTCATTTTCATTTTCAACACAGTGGAAGTTGGCATATTCATCAAGACAAGATTATATGGCACACTGTATAATAAATTCAAATTTTTAGGGCTATGATCTAGAATCACTTTTAATTTACTTTTACTCTGTTGTCTTCTTTTCTTCAAAGAAATCCCTTTAGGATTATTCTCTACACTAGTAAGGAACTTAGGAATATTAGCTGCTTTTCCATTATTAGCTATATCAAAAAAGTAAGCATAATCTTCGGCCGCTTCATATTGCTTAGGGTATTTACCTAATGTATCTACCACAGATAAACGATACATAGACGAAGGGTGAATCACACTGCACCTTACTGTCATTTGTTTTTTTACTTTCTTATGAGAAACTGGTGGTTTTTTAGCAAAAACTTGTTCCCCTGAATCTGAATCGATCCAATTCACCCATGAACCAACCAAATCAATATTTTTATTCTTAATTAAGTAATCTTCTTGAATTTTAAATCTATTGGATACGCAAACGTCTCCACAATCTATCCTTGCAACAAACTTATGTTTCCTTTGCTTTAGAATGTAATCCAAACCATAATTTAATGCTTCCGTAATTCCATAGTTGTTTTCTAACCTCAAGATTTCAATATTCACTCTTGGGTTCAACTCATCTTCTAGAACTTTTAAACTTGGCTTTTGATCTATAGCACTTCCATCATCCACTACAAGCACATCAATTCCATCTTTATGTTTGATAGAATTTAATGTTTTGCACAAATCTGTTAGATTATTATAATGCGGGATTAGTACTATAGTTTTATTCATTCGGTCTTTTTTTACCTTTTATTATTCCTCTTCACAATTTGTATACGTTCCGTTTTTAAATTAAGTTGCCTTAACTTACAATCTTTTAACTATTATAAATCAGACCACTTGGATTTCAAACGGACTTTTTTTCAACTTATTGCAATTAAAGCTAGCATTTAATTCTATCAATCTAATTTACATATACTTAAATATTATACAGATCAAAAGCTAACTTCTCAATTAATACAACAATCGAGCCAATCTTTATTGGGCTACAAAATTACTAATAATTAATTAGAGTTTTAAAAATTAAGCGATTAATAACGGAATATTTAACAAAATTCTCCCTTCATGAGGGTTAATATTTTAACTAACGGTTTAAATATTAAAAAAAGGAGTTTCAATTCGTAAAAAAGGAGTCTATCTTCACAAATAAGCTCCTCTCTTTCAATCTGATTATTAAATACAAAAGCTACAACTCCTCATTAAAATACACTTTATAATAATGCATTTTCTTTTCTTCATCATATCCTCTTTCTATATTTTCTTTTACTGTGTCAATTTCGTCTGCATCAATTTTTATTTGAATCTTAGTGTCTAGAGAAATTTCGGACTTTATTTTTTTCTTTTCCTTCTTTAAGGTAGTTTGCTCAATATTAAAACTTGCCTCCAAATCCAGGTTATGAATTTGCTTGTATTCCTCTTTATACTCCTCAAATTTCTCTGTAATCTCAAAAGGTTCCAGCAATTCATCTTTCAAAATATCTGAATTGATGAATTCATTTTCATTGAATACTTTCATTGTTTGGTTGATAAAATCCTTTTGTGCCAAAGTATCATTATCTACGACCAAATTTGCCGAAAAATCTGAAATCATACTCAGGTAATGTTTCGTTTGGAATGAATCATTATGAACTTCATCTACTCCCAAAAAGTCATTTTTCCAATAAGATGCATCATAGGTATTATTATCTACAGAAAATATCCTCAATCCGTCATCTTTTTCTGTATTTATTATCAAACAACCTTTGTCTATTTTTTGCAGTTTCACTCCTTTATCAATGATAAAATCAATTCCATCCTCTCTGTGATTGAAATTAAGAAACTCTAATTTTTTTTCTATTTTAAAAACTCCAATTGCTGTTGTAATAATATCATTGAATTCTATGTCGTGAAACTCTACCACAAACAACTCTCCCGTTTTTATTTGAGGATGAGTAGAATTCTCATACAAATGCCCTAAAACGGCATTAGAATAAGGAATAAAATCCTGTTCATCATTAAAGTACTTTTTAGTTAAATCATACATGGTGTTATACTCCATGCTTATGTGATGTGTAAATTTACTCAACTCATCAGATGCTTTTACCGAACTTAAGAAAAAACTCTTTAGCGCTTTATCTTCTTTATCCGTTAATGCAACTTCTTCTGTTGCCAAGAAATTTAATTCCTCTCTTTGCTTACTTCCTACTTTTTGTAAGGAAATTCTCTCTATAAATGTTCTTTTTGTATTAAGCATAATTCGGTTTTGAAAAGCGAATTTAAGACAATGAATTATTTATCGATTACAAAAATCAAGTTTATCTTTCAACAACTCTATTAATTCTTTTTGATTGTATTTGTAAACGTCTTTGATTTGTAAAACTTCAATTTTATTAAAATACCCCTTCCCAAAAATCTCGTTTATCTTTTTCAAATGTTTTGTTTCCATCACATAAACTTTATCAGCCCATTCCAATTGGTCCTGACAAACAAAAGTAGTTCCTAACTGATTACAAATCTTCCAATTTGTTCCTGCAGAATCAAAACTTAAGCTCGTATAATGTTCGGTAAAATAGTCCTCAGCAGTTCTTGACCTATCTTTGTTTGCGGAGCATATAAAAAGGATGTTTTGCATGTTATCATTTTTCTACATCAGAACCCCATTAACAGATTCTATGGAAGGAGGAAGTTCCGTTTCTCCCAACATTTCTCTCAAATCAATCTCTATGGTTCTGCACAAAGACAACATTGGAATATCATTTGCCATCCCTTGAAATGGATTCTCGGAAGAATCTCCCACCATTTCCATCATTACATAAACCCAACCAATAAGTGCTGTAATTGGAATAGATAACCAAAGCCCCCAACTCCCAACTTTCATCAATTCGGGAATCATACTAAATGGCAATAAAGCAACAAAAATAAATACAAAATAGCGACTTATGTTAGCATACTGCCTTGGTAAAGGAAACTTTTTTATTCGTTCATTTTTCCCTTGATGATTATAAAACTCTTTCAATATCTTAGATAATTCCATGTGTCTAAAATTATCTAACAATCCCGCTTCTTTTAGCTGTGCTAAATCTTTCGACTGTTCATTTATGATATGAGTAGCCGTATTTTTATGTTTTTTTAATCTCTTTACCTCTTCTTGTGATAAAAAATTACTTAAAGCTATTTGCCCTGTTTGTTCTCCAAGAAGTCCTAATCCATAATTTTTTCGGTAATAATCGGCAGTCGTTTTTGTCATTCCTTTTTGACTTGCATGCTCCCAAGATGTTGGGATTAGTAATTGCTCCCTGTGAGTATAAATCCACCCCATATGCCTATACATAAGTCTTTTCTTGATTGATTTCAGCTCATCTTCACTTATTTTTTTTTCTGTAAATTGATTAGAAATAAAAGAACCGACTAACATTCCCCAAGATCTACTGTCATTTACAATTCCTCCCCATATTTTTCTCGCTTCCCACATTCTATCGTAAGCTTGATTGTTTTTGAAACCAACATAGAATGCTACTGCAGTTCCTATTACAGAAATTGGAAGCCAAGGAATATGAAATTTTATTATTTCGAATTGATACATTAACGCCACAACTGTCATTATGACGATTAGCTTTATCATAGATTTTCCCGACCATTTCAATATTCGTGCAAAGCTAATTCCTTTGGTTACAATCATAGTTTTAATTTATAGGAATGAAGATAACAAATATTTTCTAACCTATAAAAAATGACTAATCACGAGATTATCTAACCAAATTTACATGACCAAATTTCAATTCTGTTTTGATTGCAGCATCATTAGAGAAATCATATTTCAATTTCCAAATGTAAACTCCTTGCTGCGCTTTTTCATTCAAAAAAGTTCCGTCCCATCCCTCTGCACTATTTGTTGATGTAAATAGTAATTCTCCCCACCTATTAAATATTTGTAACTCGAAACGGTCTAATTCGTTATGAGAATAAGGCACAAACTCATCATTTAACCCATCTCCATTTGGAGAAAAAGAATTGGGAATGAACAAATCACAATTGTATGTAACATTTATACTGTACTCTACAGAGCACAATCCATTTGGAGCAGAATATAATACCGAATAAACACCTGGACTGTTTACTGGATAAGAATCTTGAGTACTTCCATCTTGCCATACAAGTGTATAGAAACCTGGCATTGAATTATTGGCGACAAGTACAATGTTTTGCCCGCAAAACAAAGCGGTATCTTTCCCAAAACTTGCTGATGGTAAATCGACAAACTGTACCAATACAGAATCCTGAATTGGACAATTGGATCCATATACGGATAATGTATACAATCCCGAAGTGCTTACACGGATCGAAGAAGTTGTATCTCCAGTGTTCCAAACATAATCTGAATACCCAGGGGCTGAAAGAAAAAATGGAGTGTTCCCACAAATAATTGTGTCACTTCCTATATCTAAAGTTCTTTTAGAATTTATTAAAACATTATAAATAAGTATGGAGTCACAACCTGCAGAATTAACGATTGTATCTAGGTATCTACCATTTGTTTTATATACTTTGCCTGATGCACTCACTACACTATCGCAAGAAGTTTCATTTTGAATAGAGGATGTGGGTTTTCTTATAGTAACGGAATATAGAATAATAGAATCACAACCTGCAGAATTAACAATTGTATCTAAATAATTACCAGATGCTGCAAATATTTTACCTGATGCACTTACTACTTGATTACAAGAGGCCAAATTTTGATTAGAATAGGTTCTGGTATTTATAGTTACAGCATAAGTAATTACAGAATCGCACCCTTTTCCATTTGTAATTGTATCTTGATAAACACCAGAAGTTCTGTAAATTTTACCTGTTACACTCACTACACTATCACATGAAACTGAGTTTTGCGTAGATGATGTTGCAGTATTTATTGTCACATTATAAGTGATTATTGAATCATAACCATGTCCATTAATTATTGTGTCAGAATAAATCCCTGATGATTTAAAAACTTTTCCATTTGCACTAATTATGCTATCGCAAGATGCAACTACTTGTGTTGACGTAGTTGTTGAACTAATAACAACATTATAAGTCAGAATAGAATCACATCCATTAGAATTAGGTATGGTATCCAAATAAGTTCCCGAAACCTTAAATATTTTTCCCGTTACACTAATTATACTATCTGTAGAAGTGACTAATTGAGAAGAAGTAGTAGCTGAATTTATTGTTATATTGTAAGTAATTACAGAATCACAACCTGAAGTATTTATTATTGTATCTAGGTAAGTTCCATTTGATTTAAATACCTTTCCTGTTGCACTTACAACACTGTCACAAGAATTTAAAACCTGAGTAGAAGAAGTTACCGAATTGATTGTTACACTATAGGTAATAATAGAATCACAACCTGTAGAATTAACTATTGTATCCTGATAAGTTCCACTTGTTTTGAAAATCTTTCCTGTTACACTCACTACACTATCGCAAGAACTGGAAACCTGAGTAGAAGAAGTTACCGAATTGATTGTTACATTATAGGTAATAATAGAATCACACCTTGCAGAATTAACTATTGTATCCTGATAAGTTCCACTTGTTTTGAAAATCTTTCCTGTTACACTCACTACACTATCGCAAGAACTGGAAACCTGAGTAAAGGTAGTTGGTCTTAAGATTTTTACTTCTATCACCTTAATTGTATCACAACTTTGAGTTGTGGCTATGGTTGTACCATATACGGTTAAGTCGTCAATATAACCTGAACGATTATCCTGAGTTCTATAAATTCTTAATTGAACTCCGGTTTGACCTGTTAAGCTAGTCAAATCTACATTTACAAGTTGATAATTAGTATGAGTACATGTATCTAACTGAAGCGTTACCCAACTGGTTCCGTTATTATACTGAATTGCAAATACATTTAAATTTGTGGAAGAAGAATTTATTCTATCATAATAAGATAAACTAGTAGGGTTATTAACAAGTGGTAATTCTATGTAATCACCCACATCATTCATCCCAATTTTTCTAGTTCCATTATTGGTACTTCCCATATTGGCGTACATCCCTGAGCCGCTCCAAATTCCATTTACATCTGTTTCTGTCCAGTTTCCTGAACTGTGATTGTTCCAACTTTCAGAATTCTCGAATCCAGTATGCAAAATAGTATCAATAGTATTTGTAGTTCCTGCTCCAGAAACTGTATCTCTTATTAGCGTATCATTTTTATATGAATTTCCATCTACCAATACAGAATCGCAACTAGCAAAATAACTAGAATCTAATACATAACTTCCAATGATAATTTGAACAAAAATCATAGAATCACACTGAAAAGGATTACTACTTGCAACCGTATCTGAGAATACAGTGTCAGAAGAGTAAGAAATACCATTAACCCATATTGGGGTGCAAGATTGAAATGAGAAAGAATCTACTTTTGGTTTATAAACAGTAAAAACAATTGTGCTATCTAAACTAGAGCAAGAATTGGAAGAAGACAATTGGTAAGTTATAGAATCTAACCCTAAGTAAGATCCAGAATTATAGGTATTTCCTGTAACTCTTGGTCCACTCCATGTACCTCCTGAAGTAGCAAGTGAACTTAAAGTTGTGTCTAATAATATTGTTCCATAATCCTTACAAATCCTTGCCGGAAAATCCCAATCTGTGTTTCTTGTTACCACAGGAGCATTACATCCATTATTCACATAAGATACATTTCCTGATGCATCAAAAACTGCAGTTGCGCCATTTACATTTGGAATAGCACCCGTATAACTTGCACTTGTAGAACCTGAGCATGTTCCCGTTACCGAAACTACTAAAGTTCTAGATCCTGAAGGTGAATTCCCAAAATGACCAGCTGTATTACCACTACATTGGTATAACACATACATAGTATCGGCAAGGTTAGAAAAACTATTATTGGTTAAACTAACACTGGTAGATGTAATTACTATTACTTTGGATCCCGCAGGAATAGTATCGTTAAGTGGCTCTATTAAAAGTCCACATCCCGAAACAACCGTAGAGTTAAAATAAGCCGTAGTGCTTGCCGTAGTTGCACTAGTACACCAATTAAGAAAACTATTACTTGGCCAGTTTACAGTAATATCATGAACATAAATATCACTCGTACCCGTTTTAAACGTAAACATCTCATTTTGTCCTTCTACTGTACCACAAGAATTAACAAAAATACTTGTAATTTCTAGACATTGTGATGTACCAGATAAAAAGGCAAAACATGAAAACAAAAATGTAATTATAAACTTCATTGCGGTATTTATTAGACTTTGCAAAGATACTTTTATCAAAAACCTATAACGTTAATCTTAAATCAATTTAATATAAAAAATAGTAACCTTTTCTTAACTCAACAAGACTAATATTGATGGTTATTATTAGGGATGATTACTTTCCAATACAAAACTTACTAAATATATTACCTAGTAATTCATCAGTTGATATCTCTCCTGTTATCTCCCCAAGAAAATGAAGTGCCTGGCGAATATCTATCGCTACCAAATCTCCAGGAATTCCCAAATTTAATGCACTTGTTACTTGCACAATTGCTTCATTGGCTTTGGTCAATGCTTCATAGTGACGTACATTGGTTACCACTACTTGTTGTTCTTGAGATTGTTTGGAATTTGTTATCTCAATTATTTTTTGAGTTAACACCTCTATATTTTCCCCCTCCGAAGCAGAGATTTGAATACCCTCCATTCCATTTAATCTAGCTTTATCTTCCAATAAATCTATTTTATTCGCAACCCAAATTACATCAATCGAATCATCTATCAATTGTGATTTTAATAAATCAAACTCTGCTTTCACTTGCTCCAAATCTGCACTTGCATCAAATAAATAAAGAATAATAGCAGATTTTCCTGCTTTTTCTATCGCTCTTTCAATTCCTATTTTTTCAATCTCATTTTCAGTATCACGAATTCCAGCCGTATCAATAAATCGATATTTTATTCCCTCAATTACAATTTCATCCTCTACAATATCACGAGTTGTTCCCGCAATGTTAGATACTATCGCTTTTTCCTCTTTCAAGAATTTATTCAACAAAGTAGATTTTCCAGAATTGGGTGCGCCAATAATTGAAATTGGAACTCCATTTTTTATTGCGTTTCCAAAAGAAAAAGAATCTATTAAGCTTTTCAGCTTAGTTTCTATCCTTTGTAATAATTCATTCAATTGTGTTCTATCTGCAAACTCCACATCCTCTTCGCTAAAATCTAATTCCAATTCTATAAGCGAAGCAAAATTAACTAGCTCTTCTCTTAGTCCATTAATTTCATCAGAAAAACCTCCACGCATTTGCTGCATGGCCAATTTATGAGAAGCTTCTGTGGTAGATGAAATCAAATCTGCGATTGCTTCTGCTTGAGATAAATCAAACTTTCCATTAGCAAATGCTCTCATAGAAAACTCACCTGGCTTGGCAAGTCTACATCCTTTAGACAATAATAATTTTAATATTTGTTGTTGAATATAAACTGATCCATGACAAGCAATTTCAATTACATCTTCTCCCGTAAACGAATGAGGGTTTTTGAAAACAGTTAATAAAACCTCATCCACTATTTCACCTTTCTCTTTTATTACGCCAAAATGAGCTGTATGAGTTTTCTTTTCGGATAATTCCTTTGAAAAAATGGAAGAAACTATAGGAAAAGTTTCGTTACCCGAAACACGTATTACTGCTATCGCACCCATCCCATTTGCTGTAGATAGTGCACAAATTGTATCATTAGAATCTAATATCATAATGCAAATTTAGGGTTAATTGTGGGATAAGTAAAACTTATAATTAAGAATTGACTTTTAAAATAAGAACCTTATATAAAAGTCGTTCTTTTCACAAAATGTGAAGGGAATTATAAGTTGGTAGGTTATTTTTATAATATTAAAACCAAATTTTTTGTAAAAGAAGGGATAAAAAACTACTTTTGGTTATTCTAAAAACAAAGAACCAAATGAGTATATTAGTTAACAAAGATTCTAAAATAATAGTTCAAGGTTTCACAGGAACCGAAGGAACTTTTCACGCAGGGCAAATGATCGAATACGGATCCAATGTTGTTGGTGGTGTTACTCCAGGAAAAGGAGGACAATCTCACCTTGACAGACCTGTATTTAATACAGTAGAACAAGCTGTAAAAGAAACAGGAGCAAATGTTTCTATTATTTTTGTACCACCAGCTTTTGCTGCTGATGCAATTATGGAAGCTGCTGATAGTGGTATTGGAGTAATCGTTTGTATTACTGAAGGAATTCCTACTAATGACATGGTAAAAGTTAAAGAATATTTAACTGATAAAAATTCAAGATTGATTGGACCTAACTGTCCAGGGATAATTACTGCTGATGAAGCAAAAATTGGAATTATGCCAGGTTTTGTATTCAAAAAGGGTAGAGTAGGTATTGTTTCTAAATCAGGAACATTGACTTATGAAGCTGCTGACCAAGTTGTAAAAGCTGGATTGGGTGTTTCTACTGCAATCGGTATTGGTGGAGATCCAATTATTGGAACTACTACGCAAGAAGCTGTTGAAATGTTCATGAACGATCCTGAAACTGATGCAATTGTAATGATTGGAGAAATAGGAGGTGACATGGAAGCAAAAGCTGCTAGATGGGTGAAAGAAAACAGTACTAAACCAGTTATTGGATTTATTGCTGGACAAACTGCTCCTAAAGGAAGAAAAATGGGTCATGCTGGTGCAATCGTTGGAGGTGCTGACGATACTGCTCAAGCGAAAATGAAAATTATGGCAGAGTGTGGAATTAGTGTTGCTAGTTCTCCTGCTGAAATAGGAAAGAAAGTTGCTGAAGCATTAGCAAAATAATTCTTAAATAAAAGATAATAAAAAAGGCTTGAAGATATCTTCAAGCCTTTTTTTTGTGCCAATAATTTTGGAATAAAAATTCCTTATTAATTATCTTATTATCAAATTCAATGTTTCTTCCATTTCTTCTTTAGTAAATGAAAGCTTAGGTTGAGTAAAATTAATATCTTCTACTGATTGCATAGGAACAAGATGAATGTGCGCGTGAGGCACCTCTAAACCTATCACAGCCACTCCAATTCTTTTGCAAGGAATAGCCTTTTCTATTTTAATTGCTACTTGCTTTGCAAAAACCATCATTTCCGATAAAACTTCATCCTCTAAATCAAAGATATAATCTATCTCCTCTTTTGGTATCACCAAGGCATGCCCTTTTACTAACGGATTTACATCCAAAAAAGCCAAGAACTTATCGTTCTCTGCTATTTTGTAACAAGGTAATTCTCCTTTTACGATTTTTGTAAATATGCTAGACATTATCTTGAGATATTTAAAATTTCGAACTGTATTACGCCTCCTGGAGTTTGCACATCAGCAATATCTCCCACACTATGTCCTAGTATCCCTTTTCCAATAGGAGAATCTACAGATATCTTTTTTGCTTTTAAGTCAGCTTCGCTTTCTGCAACCAAAGTATATTCTACCTCCATATTGTTTCTTAGGTTCTTCAAGGTTACTTTTGATAGAATAAGTGCTTTGGTTAAATCCATACCAGTAGCATCCAATACTCTCGCATTAGAAATAATATTTTTCAATTTAGAAATCTTCATTTCTAAAAGTCCTTGCGCTTCTTTTGCTGCATCATATTCTGCATTCTCAGATAAATCTCCTTTATCTCTTGCTTCTGCAATTTGTTGAGATATTCTAGGACGTTCATGAGCTTCTAGTTCACGAAGTTCATCTTTCAATGATTTTAATCCTTCCTCTGTGTAATAAGTAATATCTGCCATAACTTTTTATTTTATTATATAACGAAAAAAAAGAGAATCATAAGATTCTCTTTTCTATTATTCCTTACAAATATACTAAATATTTATAAACCCATTATTTAATGAAATTAGTTTCTAAACTAATTAATCTTCTGCGTCTCTACCTAGGTTTAATCTAATTCCAATTCCGTGAATTGCTCCCAATACTGGTGCAGTTCTGAATGAATAATCAACTCCTATTGTAGATTCATTTTTACCAAAAGGCATATCGATAGATACTCCAGCACTTGGTCCAGATAAAGCATTTTGCGTTTCTTCTGCAGAAAAAATACCTTTTTCATATACGAAACCAGCTCTTAGTAGAACAATTACTTTTTTAGCAGTTAAAGAATACTCAGCACCTAATCTAAATTGATCCCTTTGAAAAGAGTTAGAAGTAAATGTTGCAGCAGCTGTTAACGCGTTATTTTCATTAATTAAGAAGTCATACGCTCCAGAGATATTTATCAATGATGGCAACTCAAAATTTGCTGTTCTTTGTTCAGTAGTTGTAGATATCTCTGTAAA
Source organism: uncultured Flavobacteriales bacterium (assembly GCA_964021785.1). Lineage (GTDB taxonomy): Bacteria > Bacteroidota > Bacteroidia > Flavobacteriales_D > CAJJDF01 > CAJJDF01. The sequence continues at coordinate 9,238 of CAXIAX010000001.1, read as the reverse complement.
AGGATTTACTGTTTCTATTGCAAAACCATCTCCTTTATATTTCATAGGCGGTCCTACATTCTTCAATGACAATCCTATTTTCACCTGATCTCTTTCTCCTGTTACGTACCTAACACCAGCATCTAATGCGACACCATTTGCTCTTGCATTTGCATTACCTTCACTTAATACTTTTACATTAATTCCCCCTGAAATAGAAGCAGAGAATTCTTTTGCATAAGCTAAGTTTAACAAGAAACTAGATGGAGAAAAAGTTCCTAATCCTCCTTCTGGCAATTCTGTTGTAGTAATTGGAATATCTCCGTAATTAACAGTCATCATACTAATACCAAGTACACCAGATTCACCTACTCTTTGTGCTATACCGAACGCATTTATATTTATGTCAGTACCAGTCATCCAATTTGTATTGGTAAATTGAATTTCTGTTTTATCAGCTAAAGCTAATCCTGCTACGTTCAATTGCAAAGCACCTAATCCTTTTGTGTGCGCTCCTCCTGCTCCAGCCCAGGCAGATGATCTTGCCCAAGGGTTAATTAGCAATTGAGTAGAACCTGCCGATCCAATTCTATCTTCATTTCCTGCATTTGCGGTAATTGAAAACAAAGTTGCGATTGATAATATTGTTAATTTTAGTTTCATACTATAATAGTTTCTATAATTTATAACTCTGTAATGTTTCGGTTTAGAAGTTTGTTAAATCTGGTGGTCTTAATGCTCCAAACCATTTTATAACTTTTTCACCAACACCTGGCACATCAACATGCACGATATATACACCTCCTGCAATTGGTACACTATTTACGTTTTTAAGATCCCAATCTAATGAAGTCATTGGATCATCTTTAGAGAAAGTTCTAACTAATGAACCTCCTACATTGTAAATTCTAATTGTACATTTCTCTGGTAAGTTAGTAAACTTAACTCTTGAATCCAATCTTGTAGACTCATAGTTAGAATATGCATAATAAGGATTTGGCACTACATTAATCATATCCAATGCAGTTGCAGCAGTATCTGTTACTCCAATCCCTGTAGCTACAGTTTCAGTATCGAATCTATAAAGATTGTACCAATCGTTTCTACTGTTACCCACATTTGATGCTGGGTCGTTCACAACATATCCTTTGTTAGCATATCTTTCGTAATCAGTTTCTACTCTTAATTTAAGTATTGCATCTGACCCTAAGAATGTTCTTCCTGGCACTGTCATAGGCATTCCAACCCACATACATGAACGCCAAACTCTAAGTCTTTCTAATCCATTAGAACCTGTAAGTCTATCGTAGATACTTTTTCCTTCGTCATAATATTTCGTAGGATTTGGATTATTAGCTAAAATTGGTGGAGATAATACTAAATCATTATTTCTAAAAATGTATAAATAATGCTTTCCTCCTGCTACTAAACTTCCTAAACCTTCTGTAAAAGTAGAAGTTGGATTAAACATCATGTCTCTTCCATTATCTCCAGCTAACCAAGAATCTTCTCCGTAAACCACGTTTAGTCTTTCTCCAGTCTCTAGGTCAATAACATACCCTGGGAACCATCCCATACCAGTTGTGCTAATCAAGTCACCTTCTGCAGCATTATATCCTGCATCTCCTGCTTGTCTACCATTTTTATCAATAGAAGCGGCAGATCTTACATCTAATTTATCTACTCCTCCTTCAGATAATGAAGGATTATCTTGAGTTTCTACAACTGCACATCTTGTCCATAATGATTTATCTTGTGTGAACACAACATCAATACTATTTAATAGACCCAATCCATTGTAATTTACAACAGCTCCAGAAGCATCACTTCCTCCTGCTGGAGAATTAGGTATTGTTTGAGGACCTAACAATCTAAATGGTGCAAAAGTACCACCGTTTATTCCTTCAAACTGCTGTTGATCATCTAAACCTTGGTAATCATTATACAATCCATCTGGAGTTGCAGGGTCACTAATTTGCGTTCCACTTCTTATCCAGTTATATTCTGAGTTTCCATCTTGATCAGGAAAACCAGATAACCAAGCTAAAGATTCATCATCATAAGTTAAGCTCCATGTAATTAAATTTGTTCCATCTTCTGCAGAACCAGTTGTTGTAGCAGGATCTGTTTTTACTAATCTTTCTTCATGTAGATATTGCTCAATGTTTATTGAAAATCCATAATCTGGAAACAATTGTTCATTTCCTAATGCAATATTTCTGTCAGAAGTAATTATAGAGTCATCACTTAATCTCTTAAGTTCCCAAGTAGCTGAATCCATTCCATCAGCAGCATCTTTAATGAATCTCACTTCGTATTTATCAGAAGGTAAATTTAAAGGATCAATAACTTTTACATCAATTGGCCCTTTTCCTGCAGCATAAGTCAATTCATCTACTCTGTAGTTTCTTGCAACATCTAATCTAGAAGCATCAGTTAAATCCAATTCTCTTCCTCCATTACCCATTCCTTCTATACGTACAATTTCAACACCATCTCCATAGTTTGCATTTTGTACTGTTCCTCCAGCTTCTGGTGTAGGATTGTGAGGTATTCCTGGGTATGACTGGATTTCTCCTCCATCATATCCTTTTCTACTCGCAATGTAAGGAACTTGTTGTCCATTTAAAGAACCAGCATCTGTTGGATCATATTGTTTGAAATTATTATATCCATAAGCAATGATTAAGAAATAATAAGTCTTGTGGTTTATAAGTGCTGGATCTGCTTTAGCAAATAAATCTTGTGTAACTCTTAATGAATGTTTAATTCCTTCGTCAGCACCATTTGCTAACAATTCTGGAACACCTACTCCCATTACTGGATCTACAGTATAATTGATTAATTGTGTTACTCCGTTCTTGATATCATATTGAGCAACCAATCTCGATTTATCAACATCATAAATATCAGAAGCAGAAACAGAAACATCTTTTAATTGATAAATTTGGTATCCTTCAAATGTGTAATAGTTGTTCTTTCCGTTTACCGATTTTAAACTATCTACCAAAAGAGTTGTGTCAATTGTTGGATCCAATTTAGCATAATTCTCTATATCAGAACCATTAGCAGTTGGATCAATAGTTAAAATTAATTCTTTGTCTAATTCTTGGATAGTAAGTTTTGGTGCATCTGGACCTTCCAAAATTTCAAAACAGTTATCAAATAAACTTTGTGCTTTATCATCTGCAGCAGTTAATTTGGCAATAGAAGAAAGGTTACCACTTGTTCCTCTTCCATATACAACTCCAACAGTAATATTGTTTAATGCTCCTGGCTCCAAAGTAAATGGACCAGCAGATTGTAAAAATCTTCTATCACCAGCAGGGTTACCCACAGATGACTCTGACCAAGGTGTTGATGCAACAGCTGTATTTCCACCTGTTCCCCATCCTTCTGGATCTGTATTTACACCCGTAGCAGGATCACTTGGGAACATAAAATCACAATCTACACCTGAAACTGATGTTCCTCCACCAGCAGTTGGGTATGCATTTCCTCCATATTGGAATTTAACTCCATCTTTCCATAAACCTTTCAAGTAATTGTAATGTTCAATTTGGTTATCTGGATCACTTTGGTTACCTGTTGCTGAATTGTTATAATAAACAAATCTTCTCATTCCAAATCTTTCATTATCCACGATAGAATCCCCATATCCAATTCCGTTACCAGGAACTGCTTCAGTTAAGAAGTTAGGTGATCCATTTACAAAAAATGGATTCGCAATGTTATCATTATCTTGGTATGGTCCTTCAAAGAAATCAACACCAATTGCTGGTGGATTAGTTCCGTAAGGTGTTGCTCCGTTAGAACAGTTATCATCAGTTGCATCTGCATTATATGCATAACCCAATCCTCTACCAACATCACATCCTACATAATCATCTTGAGCACAACCTAAATCTGTATCAACATTTTGTCCAAAATAAGTATCGTACAATGTTTGAGTAGAACGGTTAATCATTTCATAGTTATAGAATGTCATGTCATTAATTTCATCATTTGTTGCAAATGAGAAAGCTTGACCTCTAATTTCCATTCCAATTGATTCACCACCTGACTCAGTATGAATATTACCTCTATCATTAAAAATCCACCAGATAGTATAATCACCAAAAAGTGTTACTTGTCTATCATTTCTACAGTCAATATCGTTTTCGATATCATAGTAAGGATAATCTCCATTTGCTACGGAGTAAACTCCATCACCATCATTATCATAAAAAGGTGCTATGTAATAATCTTGAGCTTTAGAAATATCTCCATGTGCTGGCCAATCTGTAATACTTGCTGGAATAGCATATCCTGGAAAATCTACAGAAGCATCACAAGTAGGATCCTGAGAACAATTGTACCAAGCTCTAAAAGTTTCTACTTCTTGTCTCGTTATTACGAAAAACTTATCCCAAGCTGCACACTCTGCTGCATTAATATCTGCTGCTCCAAAATCTTTTTTGTCATTTCCATTTCCTGAACCTGCGTTCACAGAAAGTGGTCCTGGCCAGTAATCATTTCCGTCAGATCTAAACCTAATTGCTGCAAGCTTCAATTGATTAGTAGCATCTACACCACCCATCCAAAGTCCACCCGCATATATAGGCGAAGTTCCTGCATCTTTAGGCACTACATAAGCTGCTCTAGATAGAGACCTATTGTACCATAATAACCCACTATTTTCAATGTAGGCACTAGCATTATTAAATTCTAGAGTACGATTCTGACTAGCTGGGGCACAACCGGCAGCTCTAGTCGATATAGCACTTCTAGTTTTAGTAGTGGTTCCAACCCATTCTCTTGCTGTAAGTACAGAAGAAAATAATAAACCTACTCCTAGTAAGAAATATTTGTTTGTGTTATAAGTTTTCATAATCTAATATTTTAAAAATCAAGTTTCACACCAAGTCTAATAGTTCTTGGTAAAGAATAATTAAATGGACTGTTCATACTTAAAGCATAATACTCTCTGAATGAAGTCTCACTAATTTGGCTAGCAATAATTGTTTGGTACTGAGCATCTGATAAATAACCATCATCATCAGGGTTACCTGTTGCTCTGTAAACACCCAATATATTTTTAGTGTTAAATAAGTTGTTTACTAAAACGTAAACGTTTAATGCTGCAGTTTTTTGTTTTTTCGCTCCAAACTTCAACATAAAGTTTCTATCAATTTGCATTGCTACTCTAAATGTTCCAGGGTTTCTAGATCCATTTGGTGTTCCTTCTAATATTGAAGAAATTCCTCCTGTCAATGGCACTGAGTTCTTTGCAGCTGAATAAGGTCTTCCAGAAGAGTAGTTTGCAGTAAAGTTAACTCCTGTATTTTCTAAAATTTTCTTTCCTCCTAATACTAGTCCATTGTAATCTCTTCCTTCTCCATATCTAAAGTCAATTGTTCCTGTTACAACATGTCTTTGGTCATAACTATAAGGGAAGATTGCTCTTAAGTTTGGTTGTCCTGAGTTAATTAAGTTAAGAGAAGAACTTGCATCTGATCCAGTTCCTTCCGCAAACTGTAATGTATAAGATACTTTCATCCAAAGGTTTTTAGATTTTCTCTTATCAAATGTTAAAGTCACACCTTTTACAGTTCCAAAATCTAAGTTACCAAATGAACTGTATGTTTTAGGATAAGCTCCTGCAACATTTACAACTGTAATCTCATCTCTTTGTTCTCTATAGAATCCTGCAATTTTCAATGAAGAAGATCTACTTAATACTTGTTGGAATCCAACTTCATAATCAATTGTTCTTGTTGGTCTCAAATCTGGGTTATTAATTATATCTCCAGAGATATTATCGATATACAAATAATCTAAAGGATTAAGTCTATTTCCTGTTGTAGGTCTTTGTGATAAGATATCATAATGAGCAAAGAATAATGCATCTTCCGAAATTGGGAAAGAGAACGAAATTCTTGGCATTACAATAATAGATGGCTTGTAATCAGAAAAAGCATTAGAATTTACTTGATCAGTTGGAGAAACTCCTTCTTGTAAATAGGGTGCGATTCCGTTTGGCGATTCGATTGTTGTTGGATCTGTAATCTCAACACCTTCTGCATTATACCAAGTATTACCGTTTCTATATCCATTAATTGCTGTTGGTGAATTAATGTCATTTACATAAACGATAAAGTCATCTCCAATATTATCTGGGTGGTTAATTTCAATACCTCCTGGTAATGAAGCAACTTCTGCAGCAGTTCTTGCTGGTCTTAGTAAATATTTATCTTCTAATACGGATTGATTTGCATCATACCTATCAACTCTTACTCCTACGTTAAAAATAATATCATTAAAAGCAAATTTATCCATTATAAAACCTGCGAAGTAAATTGGTTCAAATGCACCAACTTCTCTTTTAAAGTTTCCAAATTCATCTTTTGCTGTAAAGAAGTCATCTAGACTAGGATTAGAATTAATCTTTTTTCCTGTGTGATCATATCCATAATAACTAACAAAACTTTGAGAGAAACCTCCATTTGTTAATTCATCAGCACTAAAGAAATCAACACTGTATTGTGATGGGTCTAATGCATCTGTTACAATGAAGTCAGATCCATTTGGATCCAATCCTAAAGAATTTCTTAAGTTGTAATCAAAAAATGTTTGAGCTTCAGAACTAATTAATCTGTCGTAAGTTCTGTAAAGGTAAGTCCCTCTGTATTCATCAGTATAACTATCTAAGTTTAACTCTCCAATATGGCTATTTGCTAATTGTCTCATTCTTGTCCATAATCCTATTGGTGCAATTGCGTATGATCTATCAGATCTCTGCTCATATTCGAAACCAAGTGTTAAAGCATGATCTCCAACATTTGCAGATCCAGATGCTGTAACTCTAAATTGACCAAACTCACCATAATTGTAAGCTCCTGGCTGAACTCCTACATTAGTAAATAAACCATAAACTGATCTTGGCACATCTCCATTTCTTAATGCTTGTCCTTGAAGAACTTGATCAATAGCTGTAACGTTACCATTATTAAAATCATAAAATTGGCTAGTTACTGCAGCTAAATCAGCATTTTTATCAGAAGCTGTAAAGTCAGATGAAGTTTCTAAGAAACCATTATGGATGTAAGTGTTTGTTGCATCATCATATTCATAATTGTTTTCAAATTGCCTGTCAAATTCCCCAACATACCCATAATCAAATAGATTATCACCATGTCTTGTATTCTCTGTACTTGTTGTTGATTTAGAATAATCAACCATTACTGTATAATAAGCATTTTTAATTTTAGAACTACCTTCTCCTTCTTCAGCAATATTGTTTGCAAATCTTTGAGTCATTTTACCATAAGCTCTCCAAGTTGTAGCAGTACCGTTTGATAAATTATCTGAATTTAATAAAGAACTTGCATAACTATAAGTATTTCCATTAGCCCAATCAAATGTACCTCCAAAAGATAAATTAATGTTTGGCCCCGTATTCACATCAACTTTAGCAGATAAAGAAGCATTCTTTTGAGCTGCGTTTTGTCTAAATTTAATTTTTTCAAAATCATCCATTGTTAAATACTCAGTCTTATAATTTACACCATTAGATTGGTTTCTTACTACTGGACTAGCTAAAATATCATCTTTTACATCCTGTTTCAATTGATATTGATCTATTGCAAAAGGTCTAGTATCTACAATATGAGAAGCATTTCCTGAAACGAAGAATCCCAACAAAGGTTTAGTTTTCTTTCCTGTAGAATCTTTTTTCATAAATAATGGACCTGAAACAAATCCCTCTAATAAATTGTATCCATAATGATCAAGACCATATGTGTTATCACCAATTTTATATCCTGAAGTAACATACTCAACACCTCCAAAATAAAAACTTGATGGCCCTCTTGTTGTAATAGAAATAACCCCTCCCGTAACATCACCATAACTTGCAGGTGTTCCACCTGTAATTACAGCAACCTCTTGAATTGCAGATTTAGGAAGATTACTTGATCCTCTAACTTTTATTCCATCTATGTAATAATAAGTAGCATCTGATCTAGATCCTCTTACACTTGAAATTGCTCCATTTCCATCAGTTTGTACACCACCTACAGTTGCTGCAATAGAACCCGCAGACCTTCCTGGCATTTTAGCAATTTCATCTTTAGTCATAGTACCACCTGACGAACCTCCATCTTTATCAATCAAAGGCACCTCATAGTCTATTACTGTAAACTCTTCCAGTGTAACATCTCCGTTTTCTAATAAAACATCTTGAAATGTTATCTTGTTACTTTTAATAAGAATACCATTTACTTGAAATTTTTTGTATCCTACAAAACTTACTTTTAATTCGTAGCTACCTGGTTGGATAGAATTAATTAAAAAGTTACCGTCCAAATCAGATGCTGCTCCAGCTTTTTGTGTTCCGTTTTGGATCAAAACTAGATTTACAAAAGGTAAGGTTTCTCCAGTTGCCTTATCGGTTATAGTACCTTTCAGCTGTCCTGTTCCGGCTTGTGAATAAGCGAAAGCAAGTGAAAACACTGCTACAAATGTTAGAATAATTTTTTTGATCATATTGCTCTTATTTTATAATGTTACTAGAGTTTAAAAGCTTAAATCCTAGTTCATCTATTATTTTAATTCAAAACTTTAAAATTGTTACAAGTCGTAAATATAAAATATTTTTAAGTTTTTTTAACAAATTATTAAGTCAAATATATTAGATATTTTTTCCAAGAGAAAGAAAAGAAATTTAAATATTGATAAAAATATACATCTCAATATTTTATAAAGAAAGATCCTCAATTATTTAAAGGTCAAAAAATCAGAAGAAATACATCTAACACCAATAAAAAGGTACACTTAGCCTTTTCTTTTTTTTCTATTAGAACGTCTTTTATTTCTTTTTAATCTTCTTCTTACCTTCTTATCCTGAATCTTTAAATGCCTTTTTTGTCCATTCTTTTTTGCTTTGGCAATCTCCTTTTTCTTTTTCTTCTCTGCTTTTTTTAACTCTTTTTGTCTTTGTTTTGGAGAAACAGTCCTTCCCCTTTTTGATTTTTGAGCTAAATAATTGCCTGGAGATAGTACCAGTAAAATCGCAAGAAATAATAAAAAGATTCTTTTCATGCCTAAATATACAACTTCTCTTAATTGGATGTAAAATAAAATCCATAAAAAAAGCCTTCTAGAAAATCTAGAAGGCTTTTGATCTTTAGTTAATTTATCTCTAGAGAATATTATCTCTTGATTTGTAGGTAACCTACATAAGGCTCTGTTGTGTTATCTCCTAAGTCAATTATATAGA